>JAITRJ010000010.1 GCA_031288475.1 Helicobacteraceae bacterium
TAGACACAAACATCGTTTATTTCATCGCGCTTAACGCGCTTATGGGGCTTGGAAACGCGCTTTTCCAATCTCCGAACAATACCATCATTATGAGTTCCGCCGACAAGCGATATTTAGGCATCATCGGCAGCTTAAACGCGCTTGCGAGAAACGTCGGCAATATCGTGGGCGTAACGTTTGCTACGACGATACTCTTTATCGCTATGAGTTTAAAAGCGAAAACCCACATCTCCACGTATGTCAAAGGCGAAGAGGATCTTTTTATGTTCGGTATGCACGTTACGTTTGTCGTGTCGCTCTTTTTCATTTTATGCGCGCTGACGTTATCCGTGTGGCAGGCGAGGAAGAATTAGCGGTTGTGCTATCATTGGTCGCGATTTATCGCAGCAGCAAGCGCCACTTTATGTTTTTTGAATATAAAATATTCTTGTATTCCTATATTTCATTTTTCCATTTCATAATAATTTAAAACATATAAGTCGATAGCAATAATTTTCCAAACTTGCTCGTCCGGATAACCATATAAAAATATACAAACAGCCTCATAAGACACCCGCCGCATTATATCTATACTTTTTTCATCAATTCAAACGCGCTATTTATCACTTGAGCCGGTTTTTCGGTTGTGATTTCGTCAGTTTTTGAATGTTTGATATGATAGTCGCGGATTTAATCCAAAATAGATGCAATGCCTTCACCCATTCAAAATATGCGTCAAAAACTTCGCCTGCATTTTTTCTCTTAAGCAGTTCACAATATTAATTCTCGCAATTTTATCACGCAACTCTCTTAAATAAGGCGTTATTTTTCGTTTCATCGGCGCAGAATGTATTGAAATATCTTCTTTAATTAAGTATTTTATTGTATTCCAATAATTTGCACATCTATCTTTGCTCGTTCGTTGTTTTACCAATTGTATTAATATTTCCATTATGCGATATTTCGCCGGCCTGTTTATAAAGAGCGAGACGATCTGGCAACGCGAAATGTTTAAAATAACGATCATTCAACGATAAGACCGCGCGCGGTGTTTGAATCGCGTTTTATCGCGCAGCTGCAATCAGCGTTATTGCTTTATATCCGTCCTGATTAAGCGCAAAGCCGTCATCATTGCGGTTGTCCGTTCCCTGTCTGGGTTTTTCCGCAGTGATTGAAATCCGCCTGATCGCCCTATCACAATCCTTTTGCTTAATCGTCTCCGTACGCTCTGCCGTTAGAAGATTTTCGCGCGGGGAATGCTTACCGCTTCATATTGATTGCGCCTTGAATCAACTGATCGTTGGTGGTGATCGCTTTGGCATTGCCTTCAAAAGCGCGTTGAAAAACGATCAGATCAGTCAAAGCCTGCGCCGCCTGAACGTTGCTGTTTTCCAGCGTCCGCCCCGCGACCGTATTCAACGGATTGCCGTCTTTGTCCAGATAAAAAAACGGCGCGCCGGAGTTTGCGCTTCGCATAAAAAGCGAATCTCCGATACGCATTAGACCCTGATCGTTGGCGAACTGATAGACCGCAAGCTGCGCGATCTGGCTTTGCCTGCCGTTTGTAAAGGTTGCGATGATCTCCCCCCGATCTCCCGTCGCGTAGCTTTCAAAATCACCGCGCGCCGCGCCATCCGCACTGATCGAAGCGTTTTGACCAAAAGCCGTTTCTTTTGTAACGTTTACGCTGAACAGAAGAGGTTCGCCTTCGTTGTTGAGCGTTACGGATCTGTTCGGCGCGATATTGTCCGCCTGAGAGACGATCGAGTAGGCGCTTAACGCATTCAACGATTGCGTGTCGATCAGAAGGGTGTTCAGTGGGCTGAAAAGGGCGTATAAATCGTTTGGCGTATTGTTACCGGCGTAGACATTAACATTTATCGCGCCTCCTCCCTGCAAAGAGAGTTTAATTGCGGAATCTTCCACATATATACGGGCGTTCACGCCAGAGGCGGCGGAGTTGATCTTTGAGAGAAACGATTCAACCAACTCGTCTTCTTCATAGGTGATCAGAGCAAAGCTGAGCGGTTCTACCTCCATTCCGTTTATATTGGTCGAACCGTTCAGCAATGACAAAACGCCGTTCTGCGGATATATGATCAGCGACGATCCGCTCTTTTGCGTTAAAATCCCGTCGGCGCCAAGCATATCTTCAATGGCGGAGGCTACATCATTCGCGTCCGCCCCGTCCATCCCCGTCCAGCTATACTCTCTGCCGTTTAATATAAAGCTCACCCTCGGAGGAGCGCCGTCGGCGGCGTCCGCTTTAACATTAAGCTGGTAACCGTAACCCGCGTTGGTGAAAACAGGGCTTTTACCAAACGCAAACAGCAGATTTTCGCCCCCTTGCAGATCAAGCTCTTTGCCGCCAAATGTTACCTGCGACAAAAGACTTGAGCTTGAGACGCTCCCCAGCCGTTTAAGCTTCACGCTTGTAAGCGGATCGTCGTAGCCGCGCGTGACGCTTTCAAGCTTGAGGCGATCACCGTTGGGCGCGATCGCCGTCTGCGAAGCGGTTTCGACGGTTTCGTAAAAGGCAAGCGACGACACTTTATTCCTTGACCGTCCGTCAAACGACGCGAACATATTCCTCAGCGCGGCATTATCCGATTCTATTTTCACGCTCGCGCCGCCTGCAGAGTTCAATTCAAATGTGCCGTCGTAGCGGTAGATAACAGCCGCGTCCCGGTAGATAGCCAAAACGTTGTTCTCCAGCGCCGCTCGAAGCGATTCTACGGTTGAATCCGCCGCGACGGTAAAAACTTCCGCGTTCAGCGGCAGGAAAAGACTCTGTCCGTCCGCGTCGATTCGCAGGCGATTCACCGATCTGATCTCCAGAAGCGCTCCGCTGCTTACGGCTTCCGCCGCGCCGCTTTGGTTTATGGCGTCGCGGATGGCGGCGGCGATTTCCTCCGAGCTTGCCCCGGCTGCCCAGTCAGCATTTATTGCCGCGCCGTTTACAGCGAAATTCAGGGGCGGCTGAAGCGCGTCGTTTACTGTTTTTCGCAACGTTATACCGCCCTCGTCGTTGAGCACTGCCTCTTCGCCGCCGCTCACGAAAAGTACTTTGTCACCCTCCTTTGCGCCGGCGCTGAGCGAGGTTAAAAGAGAACTTAACAAGGCGGGCGAATCTTTCACGGCGGCTGTCAGGTTTGCTTTAAGCGAGGCTGTTGTTGTGGCGATGGGAGGAAAGTAGATATTTTCGGGGATAAAGATTGACGTTTGCGCGCTTACGCCGCTTAACCCTCCGGTAGGAACATTGGGCAGAATACGCCACGCGCCATCTTCGTATACCATATTGCCATAGCTTGTACCCAGTACATAGTTGCCATTTTGGGTAACCAGCATACCGTTCTGATCGCGGCTGAACGCGCCGTTGCGGGTATAGGCGATTTTACTCGCGTCTATAACGTTTGACGCGGTTACGCCAAACCATCCGTCGTCCGCGATCGCGAAATCAAAAGTGCTGTCTGTCTGTTGATAACTGCCGCTTCTCGTGTCGATTGCGGTTGCTCCTACTCTTGCGCCGTAGCCTTTATCGCTGGTTACGCCGCTCTGCGCGAATAACGACGAAAAAAGCGTGGCGAACTCGATCGTACTGCCCTTGTAGCCGGCGGTGTTTATGTTGGCGATATTGTTTGCTGTTGTGTCAATGGCGCTCTGCTGAGTTTTGACCCCTGTCACCGCCGACCAGAAGCCGCCGTTCATTGCCGATCTTTGATCGCCCTGATCGAATCGAGCGTATAATACGCGCCGCCAAGATAGAGGCGCGGGGTCGTCTGATCGAGCACGACAGACTCTATTGGATACACCCCAAGATCACTAGTGTAGGATTTGCCGGTGTTGAGACCGGTGTACTCCGCGTAAATACGGTATACGCCGGCGCCAACCGTGTTGCCGCTGTTATCCTTGCCATCCCATGTAAATTCGCGCAGCCCTTTTTCGAGATAATCCAGCTTAATTGTACGGACGATGCCCCCGTCGGAATCTATGACCGTCAATACGGCGTTTTCGCAATCGTCTTCATAGTAGAGCGAATCGGTATACGAGTTTGCGCTGTCCAGAAACTGCACAGCGTTCAATCCCGTGTCGGCGAGCTTGCCCACCGCGCTTACAAGCTGATAGGCGCTTGTGAGCTTAAACTGCGCCACCATATTTTCCATCTCGTTCTGAATATTCTCCTGCGCTTCAACTACCGCCATATCCGATATTTGAGAGAGCATTTTATCCGTGTCCATCGGACTGGTTGGATCCTGATACTGCAACTCCACCATCAGCAGTTTTAGAAAGTCGTCTTTTCCAAGAACGCTCGTCTCATTGTAGGTAACCGTCTGCGTGGTCGCACCCACAAGATCACTTGAGATAATGTCCGCCATTGTCAGCTCCTTAGCCGTAGAGTAACATCTCCAACGAGGTTTTCTCAGGTTCAAAAGCAAATTCCGTGCCCTTTTCATCATCACTATACTGTTTTTCACGTTTCTGTCGTTCGCCGTTTGGATTCTGATAGGAGATATTCACGTCGCTGAAGCCGTAGTGCAGGAGGTTCTGCCTGAACTCCGCGCTGTTTTGGACAAGAAGCGCCATCGCCTGCTGACTGGAATGAACGCTTACCTGCAAACTCTGTCCGCGATGCGTAAGCGTTACCTCCGTTCTGCCAAGTTCGGGCGGATCAAGTACGATTACCAAACGCGTGATCGGCGGCTTGTAGTTTTGCGCCGCCTCTATGATGCGATCGGCAAAACGCGCAACGATTTGCCTTGCCGTAACGATCTTGCTAAAAAGTTTCTCGTTAGCCGTTTCGGTCTTTACTGGCTGTTCGCTCTTGATCGTCTCGGTTTCGTCGTTCTTGCCGCCCTCCCGCGTCGGCGCTTCAACAGACCTTTGCGCGGTCAAATCAAGGCTCACGGGCGCAGTTTCAGCGATTTCATTGGGAAAAGTTTTCGCTGCAGCTATGTTCTGAAGAAGGGTTTCAGTACTAATCGCAACGGGCTTGAGCGGTTCGCTGTCTTTTGGCAGTTCCGACGGCTTGGCGGATTGCGCAAAAATCAATGGCTTTATAGGCGTTTCCGCCGGTTTGGGCGCGGATGATTCACGATAGGTTTGCGAATTGGCACGTTCGGTGCGTTCATCGATCGATCTCATTCTCTTTGTTTCGTTTTTTACGTTTTTTTCTGTGATCTCGGTGTTTTGAGCTATACGAAAATCTCGTTCTTGCATCTCTTTTTCAAAAACCTGCTTCCTTACGATTTCGCTCGTTTTTATATCGGTTTTTTGATAAACTTCTTTAATCTCAGTGTCGATCGGTTCGCTTACCGTTTTTTCTTTGTCAATATTTGTGGTTTTTGTTGTATCTTCTTCTATTTTGGCATTGTATTTCTCCGTTTTTTCAATTGGCTTTTCGTCAATCATTGCGGTTTTTTTGACTACGTTTTTCTCTTCAGTTTTGATGTTCTGTGTCTCCTCATGACGCACTATTTTTTCTTCTATTTTGATCGTCATATTTGGCGCTGGACTTTCCGTCTTGAGCGTCTCTTTTAATAGTGTCTTTTTCGCTTCTAATATATTTATTAATATCTCTTTTTTGCCTGCGGGTTTTGTTTCAGACGTTTCCTCTGGAATTAAATTGGTTTTGATCAACTTTTTATTTTTCTTTGGACTTTCGGCGGACGCAGCTTTTTCTTTCTTTCGTTCCATACCGTTAATATACTCAAGCGCTTTTGCTAGCGGTGCGTTCTTTATTGCGGATATTTGTGCCTCTTTCATCGGCGGCGGGTTATAAGATTTTTTCCACAAGTCCCCGCCCTCATTTTTCGGCGCTCTGGCGGACGCGATCCCCTTTGGCGCAACGCCGGACTCCAATGGCGGTTTTACCGAATCTTCCGCCGCCTGCCGTGGTTTGGGATCAGCGGATGGCGCGCGCTCTGTACCGATCAGAACCACTGCCAGTTTGAGGTTTTCCGCCGGTTTCACTAAAAAATGATTTTTTTCACCGTCGTTTGATGGTTTGATCGCGGTTGTTTCCGACTTGAAAAGTTTGTCTGATATCAAAAGCTCGCGGCGCTTATCGCCGGGGACAAGAGGCAGCATCTCCTTGTGGACTTCGACGGGTTTGACAGGCACGGTTCGTTCCTTACTGTATGAGAGATCGATCGCGATCTTGGCAGGACTGAACGGTTCGTTTGATGGAGAAAACGCGCGGCGCGCATCAACAGAAGCGGACATTGCCGATGGACTGAAAGAATCGGTTATTTTGTCCGTTACTTTTTCCTCATTTGTCGGCTGCGCAGATTTTTGATTCTTCTCCACCTCCGCCTTTTGCGCTATTGAAAATGTTGTTTTCACATCTAAATAAATCTCTTTATTTCTTATGCTCACTATCGCTTCTGTCTTTGCTGGAATTCGTGCTTTATCTTTGTTTTTTTCTTCGGCGGCAATCTCTAGCTTATGTGCTGCATTTGCCGTAACTTCCAACGTTTTGATCGGTACGATCTTTTCCGCTTTTATCATTTCAGTCGTATCGATTGAATACGCCTCAATGGTCTTATCTGTCTTTGCGTTGTATTGAACGACTTCTATTCTTTTTGGTTCTAAGTTATTTCTTTTGGCGATCTCTATAAGTTTGAATATGTCTTTTTTCGCCGCAATCTCTTTGATTTCATTACTGTTATTTATTGTATCCAGCGCTTCGTCCAATTTCTTGTACGCCAAATAACTTTCCACCGTTTTTTCAAAAGGTTTGTGCGGCATCTGCTTCTGAGATGATTTTTGAATTGGCTTTATGCGCGGCCGGTCATTTTTATAGATGATATCAAGCACTTTTATGGGATCATAGTTTTTCTCTCTCCTCGGCTTTTCTTCCGCTTTCTTTGATTCTGATTTCGTCTGAAGATCAACTTTCGCGTCGCTTTGAAGCGTGATTTTTGCGTAGCTTGTCTTTACCTCTGACAGAACTTTATTTGTTTCGATCGGTTTTGTCTCCAGCCTCACGATCGCGGTTTTTACTGACACCGCTGTCTCTCTTTGGGGTGAATTGGCTTTATGCGTGGCTGTCTCAACCGCGTTTTTAAGCAGTTTCCCAAAGTTCTTTACGCTTTTTTCGGCCGGTAAGGCGGCTTTGCGCGCCCCTTTTGGTAAACTTTTATCAACCCCAATTTTCAGCAGTTCGGCCAAAATCATCAAAAACCTTGCAAAGATATTGCCTTTGCAAGCAAATTTTATTCCTGTAAAACTGGCGTTAAGGAAGCGCATCCGAGCCATTTTTCGCTAGACTTCCCAACGTAACCCAATTCAAGGCCAATTGTGGTATCTCTTACCATTAAAAATTACAACTTACGGCGGTTTACGATCGAGGCGAAGCGCGATATGGAGCATTATCTTTCGTTTGTGCAAACGGAAGTGAGCGACTACACCTTTGCTCAAAATTACATATGGCTCAGCCGGTCGAGCGGTTTTTACGCCATCGTCAACGACACCTTCTGCCTTTTCCTTTTGAGCGGAGAGGAACTGACTATGCTTCTGCCGCCGCTGGGAAAGCCGGAAAAAGCCAACGACGCGTTAATCGAATGCTTTGAGATTATGAATGAACATAATTCCTCCATCTACTATTCCAGAATTGACTATGTCTGTGAATCGTTTTTGCAAAGTTTCGTTAATTATCTTGAAGAGGGGACGATGTTTTTTGAGATATTAGAAAGCTACATTGTTGAGAAAAAGCTGGTAGATTATATTTACGCCGCTGATGATCTGATCGAATTGAAAGGGAATGCCTATCATACCAAGCGGAATGAAATAAATAAATTCAGAAAAGCATACCCAAACACTTCTATAGAAATACTCGATCCCAATGCCCACGCCGACGCTATGACCAATTTGCTTAACCGCTGGATCGCCAATAGACTTAAATATATGCCAAAGGATCAAACGGAACGATTTTTAGACGGCATCAGCGACGAGCGTTTCGCCATTAAGCGGATCTTAAAGCACTATAACGATCTATCTCTGACAGGGATTGTCTTGAATCTGGGCAACGATATGATCGGATTCACAGTGGGCGAAAGATTAGGGGAAGATTCCGCCAGTGTACTGATTGAAAAAACCGATTTTGATGTTTTGGGAAGCGCACAATATATATTCAGAGAGTTCAGCAAGATACTGAAGGAACGCTATGGTTGCAAATATATAAATGTCGGCGACGATATGGGCTTTGAAAACTTGCGGAAGGTAAAACTCTCATATCGTCCATATAAATTGGTTACAAAATACACGATCTACCAAAAATGATCATAAAGCGAGCAGATGTCACAGATACGAACGATCTGTTCGATTTGGAAAAGAAATCATTTTCAGACGATGATTGGCGGCTGACAAAAAGAGTGTTCAGGTATCATCTGAAGCTGGATCATTTTCTAGTCAAGGCGGTGGAAGATGGCGCGATTATCGGCTATGCGCTTCTGCTTACGCGCGAACATTCGGCGCGGTTGTACGCCATATGCGTTGATCCGCTCCACAAAAGACGCGGCATCGGAGCGGCTCTGCTGGAAAAGACTATCGCGCAGGCAAAGCAACTAAATAAACGAAGGCTTTATCTTGAGGCGCGCGAGAAAAACTTCCCTGCGATCGCACTTTACAAAAAGTTTGGTTTTGTAAAATTCGGCAGATTAAAAGGTTACTATCCGCGCGGACAGGATGGAATCAAAATGATATTGGAGTTGAAAAAATGAGCGAATGGCTGTCAAAGCTTTACCTTTATCTGAAATTTCCACTTTTTAATATAGGAAGCGAAAGCGTATCTCTCCTATCGCTTGTAAAGTTCCTCGCCGTTTTTTGGCTGGGATTTTATCTAGGCAGGCTTTTTCGCACGAAGATCGGCAGATTGCAAACCAAAGCAATGGAGCCGGAGAATCTGACGATCATTTCAAATATCGGCTACTATGTCATAGTAATAGGAACAGTTATCGTCGGTCTGTCGGCACTTGGAATCAATCTCTCCAGTCTTGCGTTTGTGGCGGGCGCGGTATCGGTCGGGGTGGGCTTTGGTCTGCAGAATATAGTTTCAAACTTTATAAGCGGTATTATTTTAATGTTTGAAAAAACGGTGCGCGTCGGTGATCTCGTAGAGCTTCCAACCAAAGAGCGAGGCTATGTTAAACGTATCAATATGCGTTCCACGATAATCGTTACTTCCGATAACATTGAGATTATCGTTCCCAATCAGACGTTTATCACTCAGAATATCGTTAATTTTTCTTATTCGGATAATATATATCGACTTAAAGTACCGTTCAGCGCTGCTTATGGCAGCGATATTGAGCGGGTTAAATCGGTCGTGCTGGATAAAATCAACAACAGTAATCTACGCTTTGCGCGCGAGAAAAAGCCGGTTGTTCTGCTGGAGTCGCTGGGTGCAAGTTCGCTCGATTTTTCACTGGTGGTGTATATAAAAACAGGTCTGAACGAAGTTGTTCCGTTTCATTTTGATTTTCTGCCGCTGATATATGACGCGCTTAACGCTGCCGGCATATCGATCCCGTTCCCGCAAGCCGACATTCATATAAAAACGGAGCAGGCAATTTTATAGAAACGGCAGTCTGCACGGCAAACCTATGCAGTGCCCAAACGCGGTGATAAAGGCAAAAAATTCTTCCCTATAGCACGAGTGCCTTCAAAACAAAACCATAGCGTTCCACTTCTCCAAGGAATGTGGAGGGGTCGGAAAGAATCTTCAAATTGCAAAAGATAACTGGAGATGAAACAGAAGACATTCACTCGATTTTTTATCTGATTACGCTTTTCAACAGCCTCATATATACGAACTTTCGCTTTCATTCATGCCTTGCATCGCCGCACGGCAAGCGTTTCGGAAAAACAGCAGAGGGGGAGGCAGACATTATTATCATCACTCTGTCTGAATCTACAGCGTTATATTCGCATTGCGTTTCCTCTTGCTCGTCGCTTTTCAGAGGAAAGACGTATAGCGTCAGCTTCTCCTGAGCAGGGGCATGATCATGATCGGAGCGAGACAGCGATTATTATTTTTAATGCTTTGACGTTTATTTTATATTTTTCTTTATAGTTATTTTATTTGGATGAAACGCTTTTTCCGCCAAGGCAAAAGACTTCGTTGAGAAATGAATAGAGGTTAATGCGTTGTGTCCGGTGGTAGCCATTACGGTTGCGTTCAGTTCGTTCGCCAGCTCCTGCGCCAAGACTTTCCGGTTCTTGCTCGCGTGATAGATTTCTCGCATTGCATGATTGACCAAATTCCCCGATCGGCTGTCCATCTTTGGGTGGCGCAGCGAGCAAGCCTCTCTATTGAGGGGTGAGTTGGGGAGAGGGTGATTACGTTAATTTATTGAAAAGGTGAAAATTTATAAGATAGTATACGGGAAGATATGTTTGCCTGTTGAAACGGCGGCAGTTAGCTAGGGTTTAACAGAAAGGTTATTAAAAATGAAAAGCACATTGGTCGTTTTCTTGCTGTTGGGGTTTGGGGGGGGGGGGGGGTTCGCAGTAGCTTCAGTTGAAACGATTAGTCAGGATGACATAGTTAATCTAAGCGGAACTAAGTGGAGCTTAACATATGTTGTGGCTGAGAATAAAAAATATGATATTGAATTTAAGGAAGGCGGGGTTTTTTGGTATAGCGAGCCTATCGACACCACGCCGGATAATGATTTTTGGGAGCAAAACGGGGAAATTGTTAAAATATCTATAAATGATGGATACGCAAAATTTGAAGGTCGTTTTATTTCAAAGGATCTTATAAAAGGAACCGCTAAAAATGCAGATGAGAGCTGGGCGTTTGAAATAAGGCGGGGAGAGCGGAGAGAGCCTCCGGCTGATATAGTTAATCTAAGCGGCACTAAGTGGATGTTAACTGACATCATGTCAGATGGAGACAGAGAATATTTTGATACCGAATTTAAGGAAGGCGGGGCTTTTTGGTATAGCGAACCGAACGACACTACGCCCGATAACGATTTTTGGGAGCAAAATGGGGAAATTGTTAAAATATCTATAAATGATGGATACGCAAAATTTGAAGGTCGTTTTATTTCAAAGGATCTTATAAAAGGAACCGCTAAAAATAAAGTGATGAGTTGGGAGTTTGAAATGCGTCGGGGAGAACGTACAGCTCCGTTTCCGGCTCAACATTAAGGGCGGGCAAGCAGAGTAGAAGAAAAAGCAGCGTAATTTTTTTAATATATCTTTGCCGTTCCGTTTCCGATGTATTTTGCCATCACTGTTTTTCCGGTCGAGGGGTTTAAGACGGGGAAAGTTCTTCCTTCCACCGCGTCTGCCTCCGCGACGGCATTTATCTCAATAAAAAGCTCTCCGTTCTGGTATATAATCTTTAACCCTATCGGGCTTTAATAAGGTCGTTTACTGTAACTTTAACTTCGCTAAGACGACAATGTTTAACGTAAAGATCATCGCTGTCCTCATTTTCTGATTGGATTGTAATGTAATTACCTAAACTATCTGAAGCGTATTCTTTTGAGTCGAAAGAGTTGCGTGTTTCTACAACCTTGCCACATAAAAGCGAATGAATTTCTGGCCGATAGCCTCTTTCTGAATCAAATATGTTACTTAATTCTTTATTTTTATTACGATCGCTAATCTAAGGATTGCAAGACCCCATATTCCTACACCATGCCAAACGATCATAATCAGAAATATTTCAATCGGATTTAATTTATAATATTTTCTATCGGAAGCCAAAAACGGCATTCCGCCCATAGCTTTATGTACATCTGAAATTTTTTTCATAAATATTTCCTGCTCTCCAGCGATTATCGCTCTGGCAAAACCGTCTGTTTCTTTGGCTGAATGCAACATAACGGCTCTGCTTGCCTACAGCTTTTCAACGATCCGCGCCGTTGTATCGCAAAGTCTCTCTATTTCGTCAGCGGTAATCACAAACGGCGGCATAAAATAGACAGTGGCGCCAAGAGGACGTAACACGATACCGTTTTTCAGCGCTTCTCTCGCAATGCACGCGCCGACACGCGCCTCTTTTTCAAAGCCCGTTACGTCAAATGCCGCTATCATCCCGCACTGGCGCGCCCCTTTTACTCCGCTGATCCTGGCTATTTTCGCCAGACCGTTTTTCAGCGCTTCTATCTTTGCTCTGTTTCCTCGCAGAATCTCCCCCTCCATCAGATATTCAATCGTGGCGTTCGCGGCGGCGCAGGCTATCGCGTTTCCCGTATAGCTGTGTGAATGCAGAAAACTTCTATCTTTGAGGTAGTCGTCGTAAAACGCCGCGTAGATATCTTCTGTAGCGAGCGTGAGCGAAAGCGGCAGAAACCCGCCCGTCAGACCTTTGGAAAGCGTCATAAGATCAGGCGCGATCCCAGCCTGATCGCAAGCGAACATACTGCCAGTGCGCCCAAACCCCACCGCGATCTCATCAGCGATCAAATATATGTCAAACTCGTCGCAAAGCAATCTTAACGCCTTCAGATAACCCGGATCGTACATTGCCATATTGCCCGCGCATTGCACCAGCGGCTCGACGATCACGGCGCAGACTTGCCGTGCGTTTGCCTCCAGTATTCTGCGCATATCCTCGATCGCCTCCGCGTCGCCGCAAAGCGCAGGGGATTTTGCCTGAACGGTTCGAAAGAGAAGCGGAGCGTATGTTCTTTTGTATATGTCTACATCTCCCGCCGCCAAAGCTCCCAACGTTTCGCCGTGATAGCTGTTTTGGAGCGAGACCACAAGCGGGCGGTTATGACCACGGTTGAATTCCGCGTGAAACGCCATTTTGATTGCCACTTCGACCGCGCTGGAACCGTCGTCCGCGAAAAAGACCTTGCTTAAACCTTTTGGGGCGATGCTGACGATGCGTTCCGCCAGCGTGATCGCCGGCATATGGGTAAAACCGGCGAAAATTACCTGTTCGAGCGTGGCGGCCTGTTCCCGCACGGCGCGGACGATACGTGGATTGTTGTGCCCAAGCAGATTTACCCACCAACTGCTGATCGCGTCCAAATAACGTTTCCCATCAACGTCGATCAGGTACGCTCCCTCTCCGCGGTCGATGGCGATCAGCGGCAAAATTCCGTCCGCGTAATCTTTCATCTGCGAGCATGGATGCCAGATGTGTTTCAGGTCGCGCCGCAGCAAATCATTCACTCTCTTGCTCCTTTGGCAACAGCACCCATATCTTCCCGCTTGCCTTCATTGCGCCGGCTTTCTCTTCAGCCTCCTTGCCCCTGCCCCAGAAGAAGTCCGCCCGCGCCGCGCCGCGTATGGCGCCCCCTGTATCCTGCGCGATCGTAAGACGGCTTAGATCGTCCGTGTTGATAAATACGGGCGACCCAAGAGGGATAAACGACTGATCGACGGCGATTGACCGCTTTTCCGTCAGCGGCGCTCCCTGCGTACCGAAAACGCCCAGCGTGGAGTTGCCTTCCTCAAAAAATATGAAGCTCTGATTTTTATGCATAATCTCAAACATCTCGCCTTGATTTTTCTCCAGATAAGTACGGATTGTCTGCATAGAGAGATCGTCTTTGGCGATCCTTCCTGATTCGTACAGATACGCGCCGATCGCAAAATATGGCCTTCCGTTCTGCTCGGCGTAGCCTATCTGATGAATTTCGCCATTTTCGGTCTGAATCAGTCCGGATCCTTGAATATGCATAAAAAACAGACCAATCGGGTCGTCTACCCAGAAAAGTTCGTTTCCCCTCAGCGGTTCGTCATTTGATTCGATCTCGGCGCGGGCCATATAGGGCACCACCCTACCGTTTTCCAGCAGTTGGGCGCGGAGATTTTTACGGTTGATCTCAAACGCTTTTGCGTCAATCACGACGAGATTGGACGGTTTTTTGTATATCGGGTAGCGGAACCGCTCCGTCTTTATGCGGCTGCCGCTTAAAAGAGGCAGATAATAGCCGGTGATGAGCGATTCCCGCCGATTGCCATCGCCGTAGATTTCATACGGCTGAAAATGCGTTTCAAAAAACAGCCTCGCGCTCACCGTGTCGTCCGCGTCGATGCTGTACGCTTCCCTGCACACCTTTTCCCAGCTCAGGCTGCTGTCCATTTTGCGACAGCTTTTTACAAACGCCGAAAGCGCTTCGCTGAGATCGTCTTTCCGCCAGCCGCCGATCGCGCCCCACGAGACAGGGGCGTAAACGGCGCTTTGATTTCTGGACTTTGGAAACATCTCGGCAAATTGCGGCGTTTCCTCCGCGTTAAACTGCGGCGAAAAGGCAGAACAGCCTCCAAAGAAAATGACAGCGGCTGTTATAAACACTCCGTTTTTAAACACAACATTCCCCGGCTAATTTTTCTTTTTATCATACCATTTCTTAAAACCCGGCGCTTTGGAATGCCAAATGCTTGAGTATCGGCGATCTAACGTAATAGTAAGGAGATTCGGCAGTGAGTTTTATTATCAACACCAACATCAAGGCGCTGAACTCAAACGTGAATCTTGCGGTTACCGACCGCGAGATGACTAAATCGCTTGAGAAGCTGTCTTCCGGCTTAAGGATCAACAAGGCAAGCGACGATTCATCTGGTATGGCAATCGCCGATAGCTTGCGATCTCAGGCAAACGCGCTTGGGCAATCAATTCGCAACGCAAATGACGCGATCGGTATGATCGGCGTGGCGGACAAGGCGATGGACGAGCAGGTCAAAATTCTTGACACGATTAAGACAAAAGCGGCGCAGGCGGCGCAGGATACACAGAACTTTCAGTCCCGCTCCGCGATTCAGCGCGACGTAATCCGCCTGATCGAACAGCTTGACAACATCGCGTTTCAAACGTCGTACAATGGGCTTAAAATGCTTGCAGGCAGCTTTACCAACAAGGCGTTTGAGGTAGGAGCTTATTCAAACGAGGTGATCCGTGTTTCCATAGGAGCGACTAGCTCGGATAAGATTGGTTCGGTACGCAGGGAGACTTCGGACAACATCACCGAAAGCGGCATTACAACGCTGGAATTCGACGTAAATGGCAAAAAGGTGGTTCTTGAGAGCGTCGTCATCTCCTCCAGCGCTGGAACGGGCGTAGGGGTGCTGGCGGAGGCGGTAAACAAAAATTCCGACGTACTGGGCGGTATTCGGGCGACATATATTACGCAGACGACAGGTGCGCAGCAGATCAGCGCGGGCAACATAAGCGGCCTTGTGATTAACGGCATTACGATCGGCGACGTAACCGTGGAGCAGGCGGACAGGAACGGCAACTTAATAAACGCGATCAACAATTACACAACGCAGACAGGCGTTACGGCAAGTATCGACGTGCAAGGCAGGTTGAATCTTACGTCCGTTGACGGCAGAGGAATTGTTATCTCCGGTACGCACGGCAGCGTTACGCACATAGCGGGCGCCGACGAGAGCAACTACGGCAGAATCTCGTTCACTTCAATAAGAGCGAACGACATTATCGTCAAGGAAAATACCGACGGCATTCCGGCTGGGCCGCTTGACGGCAAGCTCAATGCGTTTGAAGCGAATTACAATCTGCGCATGGTTACGGGTATGTTTAACAAAGACGACATTCAGGCGGCTGCGGGTTTTGGCAACAGCACGCAATATACGGAAGCGGAATTCAACTTCGGATCGGGCGTTACTACCAGAGAAGGCGCTATGGTTGTGATGGACATAGCCGAAAGCGCCATTAATCTTCTGGATCGTATCCGTTCCGACATTGGCGCGGCGCAACTGCAGCTAGAGGTTACGCTTAACAATATCAGCGTTACGCAGGTCAACGTAAAATCGGCGGAGTCGGGCATTCGCGACGTGGAGTTTGGAGCAGAAAGCGCAAACTTTTCAAAGCAGAGCATATTAACGCAATCCGGCAGTTACGCGCTTAGTCAGGCAAACGCCATTCAGCAGGCTGTTTTGAGACTGCTACAATAGATAATTTTCAGGAGGCAACTATGACATATGAACTTAAATCGCCGATACTCGGCTTTGAACAGGTAAAAAAGGTGGAATTTCAAAAGAGCGACGATCTCTTTTCTTTGCTTAGCGCCGTTGACAGCGATGGTCTGGTATGGACGCTTGTAAACCCATATCACCTGCGCGAATACAGCTTCGATCTCTCCCTGGACATTCAGGAGCTTCTGGGAATCGACGAAAAAAGCCAGCTATTGGTGTATAACGTCCTTGCGCTTGGAAAGGCGACGGATGATTCTGAAATCAACTTTTTGGCGCCGATCGTCTTCAATCAGGATAACGGCAAGGCAGCTCAGATCGTTTTGGACAGCAGACTCTATCCAGACTTTAAGATCGCGCATAAACTTTCGGAGTTTGTCGATCGGGCAGTTTAACTGATGAAGCCTAGAGAGAAAATCGTTTTGTACGCGTTGCTTTTCCTGGCGATGGCCGGGATTGTTTACTATTTTACAAACGTCTACGAACAGGCGGATTATCAACACCCGAAAGTCCGAGCGGGTTTAGTCAAGTAACGTTCACTCTGGCTTCAAACTTTTGCGCGAAGCCGATTGGGCGGTATGAGAGCTTCGCTCTCCTAAGCCCCTCAAGTCCCAAGTCCTCCTCTCGGTTGACGATTTGTTTATCCGCCCATTCGTGTTTCAGATGCGCCTGATTCAGCACCTGATAACTGCCTGGGTAACCTATGCCATCCGCCTTCTCCACGTGTATCACCACGCATTCACTTGAAAGCTCCTCGCCGATTGTAAGTCCCACGATCTGTCCCTCTGTACGCAAAATTCCGTAACTGCACGAAAAGCGCCCGTAGTCCTTCAGCAGTTCAACAATCCCTTCCCGTTCGCCGTTTACTTTATAAGCCGATCGATCAAACCAGCGGTTTATAAAGGCAATTGTCTCGCCGAGGTTCCGATTGTCCAGCCGCTCGTAACATACGCCATAAAGCGTTTCAAAGCGGTTTACAAAGTTCTTTTTCGCGTGATAGGCTTTGCCAGAAAGCGTTATCAGCGCCTGCGCGTCGTAAAGGTAGTCGTCATGATCGCCGTTATGGAAAAGCTCAAGCCGATTGCCTAAGATCTCCTTCAGCCTCTCCGCCTGCACGGTTGTAAGCGCTCTGAAACAGAGCGGAATGTCTGTACTTTTACAGTGTTCGACCAGATGCCCGATCGCCGCTTCCGCGCTGCCGAGCGGAAAAAGAAAACAGGGTGGTTTGCTGCTCTCCTGTTCTCCAATCACCATAAAATCCTTATACGCGGCGACCGAAATTTCCCTTCCAAACCGCCAAAGCCAGAGATTGACAAACGTGCGATCGGCAGTTTCCAATGTAGTTGATTTCAGGGCGTTATCAATAGCGTCTTTATGTTTCAGCGAAATAAGTTCAAAATTCATCAAAACTCCGAAAAAGGAATAATTCTACCCAAAAGAGCATTGCTCTTGCTAAATAAACTTGTTTATCAGGCAATTTTAATCTTTACAGAAACTGTCAGCGTTTATGAAAAAATACATATTTCAGAAAAAAAGGTCATAATGCATCAAATAAAAAATAGGAGAAATCAAATGAATATCAAAACTAAACTTGTCATTGTTTTAGTGGTCAGCATCGTCAGTATGATCGTCGTCGGTACAATCGGTATGTTTATAGCAAGCAGTAACGTCAAAGCTTTGGATAACATTGAAAAGGTACGCTTGGCGAAGATCGTAAAAATTACGGATTTCAGCCGCACAGTCGTTGATCTTAAACGGTATGCGTTCAGGATTTCCACTTTAAATCTGCTGCCGTACAATCAGCAGCTTTCAGGGCTGAAGACGACCACCGAGCAATACCGTACGCTGATCGAGAAGGCGCAAACATATATGCCGGATTACGAAAAGCTAGGCAGCTTTGATGGCAGCGTGCGCACCGACTGGGACGCGATAAAAAGCGATTTTAACAAATGGATCGAACTTGACAAATCGTTTCTGAGAGAAATTGACTCGGCGCTGGTAAATCCGAGCGAAGCCGCGCTTAGAAGCCTTTTTGAGCGCATAGGCTTGGAAAATATGGACAACATAGCCGCTACAAACAAACTTGCGGACGAATTACAGAAGTTTGTCACCATCAACGAACGAATAGCGAGCGAAACCGTTTTTGCCGCCGAATCCCAGACTAACGCGATGCTCGCCGTCCTTGCTGTCGCTACGATTGCGATCATCTTTCTCGTCTTCTTTATGATCTATTCGCTTTACTCCTCAATCGTCAAACCTATAGGACGCGCCCGCGACGTGGTTGTTCAGGTGGCTGCCGAACAGAACTTGAAACTGCGCGTGGCACATAAGTCAAAAGACGAGATAGGCGAAATGGTAGCGGCGTTTGATCGTATGATGGAAAAGATACAGCAATCCGTACTGGCGATCAAAAAGAGCGTGAAAGAGGTGGACGACGAAGTGGAAAGTCTCAACAAAGCCGCTGAAACCGTAGCCGAAGGCTCTCAGGCTCAAAGCTCCGCAACTTCGTCTATGGCGGCAAGCGTGGAAGAGATGAGCGTAAGCATAAGTTCCGTATCAAGCAACGCTAGCGACGCGCAGAAGCTGGCTGGAGAGGCCGGAGAGGTAAGCGTTCAGGGCAGTCAGGTTATCGAAAAAACCGCGGACAAGATGAGCGCTATGGTCGAGGTTGTTACGCGGACATCTCAGGTTATTCAGGCGCTCGGAGAAGAATCCAGACAGATAAGCTCCGTTGTGCAGGTAATCAAGGATGTGGCGGATCAGACCAATCTATTGGCGCTCAACGCCGCGATCGAGGCAGCAAGAGCAGGCGATCAAGGCAGGGGTTTTGCGGTCGTGGCGGATGAGGTGAGAAAACTGGCTGAACGCACGGCTAAATCGATCGACGATATTACGGCTATGATCAACAAGATTCAGGCTTCCGCAAATGAGGCGGTGGAGGAGATGGACAAGGTTGTCCGTCAGGTGGAGCAGGGACAGAAGCTCACGCAGGAAGCGGGTGAAAAGATGCGCACGATCAAAGATCAGTCGGTTAAGGTTTCGGAAGCGATTGACGAAATATCCAACGCCCTTAAAGAGCAAAGCCTCGCCGGGCAGGATATAGCCAAAAACGTAGAAAACATCGCTCAGATGACCGACAAAAACAGCGAAGCAGCCGCCGGAGCGAGCAACGGCGCTAAGCGGCTGGGCAGACTAGCGGGCGACGTAAACTCCACTCTGGCGCAGTTTGAGGCGTAATGAGGCTTGCGGCGGCCTCAATAACTATAAATTTCTTAATTTATAGAGCATTGTTTAATTTCCAATTTTTTTCAAACGCCGCAAATTTTGTTACAATAAATTCGCCGGGCAAAAAAGGAGGTTGTATATGGAAAAACGCCGGCTACTGGCTGTGAGCGCGATGGCGACGTTTCTGATCGCTATCGGCACTTTTTTTTACCTGCTTAGCGTTTCGCGCGCGTTTAGCTATCTTTCGGACAGTTCGGCGTCCTGTATTAACTGCCACGTTATGAACACGCAGTACGCCACATGGGAACACAGCGCGCATCGTGAGGCGGCAAGCTGCGTTCAGTGTCATCTGCCCAGCGGAGGGTTTGACAAGTATTACGCAAAGGTAAAAGACGGGGTTAAGCATTCCGTCGCTTTCACGTTTGGCACGTATGATCAAACGATCAGGATCGGTACTGACGGAGAAGAGGTGGTACAACGGAACTGCATTGAGTGCCATTTGATATCCGCAAAGATACCGCCGCAAACAGCGCACAAATCCGAAGAAAGGGGCAGGCTTTGCTGGAGCTGTCATCGGGAAACTCCGCACGGAAGCGTGCGGGCTTTGAGCACAACACCTCAAAATCTTGGGGTTCAAATTATAAAAGAGAGGAAATAGAGCTATGAAGCGTTACAAAATTTTACTGGCTGGATCGGTGTGTGTAATATTTCTGTTGGCTGCGCTTTCAGCCAATATCCAGGCTAAAGAAGAAGAGCGCAAGGCTCTGAACAAGACGGAGGCGGCGATTGAAAAACCGACGATTACCTCCGGGTGGCAACGTTACTTTCCACGTCAGTATGGAACGTGGAAACAGACGAAGAACAGCCGCGAACTTAACGATATGATCAAAAAGTGGCCCGCGCTCGCGATCGTCTGGGCAGGCTACCCATTTTCAAAGGATTACAATGCGCCGAGAGGACACTATTACGCGGTGCAGGACAACGTAAATACGCTTCGCGTAGGCGCACCCAGCGAAAATGTTGACAGCCCGCTGCCTACCGCCTGTTGGACATGCAAATCGCCCGACGTGGTACGGCTGATGGAGACAAACGGTGATCTGGACTTTTACACGGGCAAGTGGAATCGGTGGGGCGGCGAGACTGTAAACGCAATCGGCTGTTACGACTGCCACAAGACAAACAGCGGTCAGTTGAAAGTGGGAAGATCGTATCTTAACGCGGGGTTAACGGCGGTATCGCTACCAGTCTTTGAGCAATCGACCCATCAGGTAAAGCGAGATCTTGTATGCGCGCAATGTCACAGCGAGTACTACTTCCGCCCGACGCCAAACGGCGGGGCGACAGCGATGGTGGTTACTCTGCCTTGGAACGAGGGTCTCCGAGCGGAAGATATGATGAAATACTACAACAACGGAAGCAACTTTCCAAACGGCAAGCCGTTTTCGGACTTTGAGAACAAACTTTCAAAAACCCAGGTTGTCAAAGCACAACACCCCGATTATGAGTTGCATAAGACGGGTATTCACGCCCAAAAAGGCGTTGCGTGCGCCGACTGTCACATGCCGTATTTGCAGGAAGGTTCCGTTAAATACTCCGATCACAGCGTCGGTAATCCGCTTGATACAATAGAAAGAAGCTGTATTCCCTGCCACCGGGAGAGCGAGACAAAGATTTTGTCGATCCTGAAAGAAAAGTATGATCGCAAGGAAGTGCTATTTGGCATGGCTGTAAACAACCTTGCGGCGGCGCATCTGGAGGCGAAAATGGCGTGGGAAAGCGGGGCGAACGTCGAAGAGATGACGAAACCGCTCGGACTGATCCGCGAAGGGCAGTGGCTCTGGGACTATGCCGCGGCGAGCCATGGCGGATTTTTTCACGCGCCCGACGAAACGCTCTTTGTCTTCGCCAAGGCAAATGATCTGGCGCAGCAGGCGCGGGTCGTTCTCAAAGAGGTTCTTGCCGCGCATGGCGTGAAAAACTACGCAGCGCCCGACTTTTCTACAAAAGAAAAAGCGCAGAAGCTTGCTGGCTGGGATATGACGTCTCTGATCGAAGATAAAAAGAGATTCAAGAAAACAATGGAACAAGAATGGATCAAGCAGGCGAAGGAGAGCGGCATTCTGGATATGGAGATCCGCGACTATAAGGACGACGTTTCCTCGTACTACGGCAACGCAAAATAACCGCCGCTCCCCTGCATGGAGCAGCGGGCGGCGGTCATATACGTTTCCTTGCTAGAGCGGGCAGGCAGTCGTCGTTCCTGTCCGCGACCGCAAAGGAACGCGAGTTCAGCGCGTTCAGTTGATGCGAGCAAACGAAACGTCCGGCAATACGCAATGCATAATGATGGAAAGTCGCCGGATCGCTTCGCGGTCCGCGACAGTTTACAATGACAAGGGACGCATCTTCCACACGCCGTTGAAATCGGCGATAATGGGGCTTAAGCGCCGCGTATAAAATTAGACCTTGAATCTTGAAAGCTGCTCCTCAAGTTTTTTGGTTGACACCTGCATATTGGCGCTGATCTTTTCAATGTCTTCAACGGTCTTTTTATTTTCATTGGAAAGGTTGCTTACGTTTTTAACAAGCTCGGTTAGTTGCGAAATATCCGCCGCCGTCTCCCCGCTCTTTTCGGCTGAAACGCTGGCGATGTCGCTGGCGCTTTCCACGCCTTCCAGCGCGGCGCTGAGTTCGTCATCAACAACCTCCGCGAGAGTGCTTAACTCTTCCGCTTGCTTCGCGTTCAGCGCCATCTCTCCGCTCAAATCCTCGATCGTCTGCGTGATCACGCCGATTGTCGCGGCGCTTTCGTTCAAGCTTTTCTGCGTGCGTTCAGCCAGCTTTCGCACCTCGTCGGCGACAACTGCAAAGCCGCGCCCGTGTTCGCCCGCCCGCGCCGCTTCGATTGCCGCATTAAGCGCCAGAAGGTTGGTCTGATCGGCGATATCGCCGATCACGCTCAGCACGGCGCGAGCTTGCTGCGCATGTTCGACCAGCCGATCCAGCTGCTCGCCGAAACTGACGATATTTTGCGCCGTCGTTTTTGCTGCGTTTTCCAGATTGTTCATCTTTTCGCGCGCTTCTTTGGTGATCCGCCGCGAGTTATTCAGAGCTTCCGCGCTAATAAGCAGCTGATCGTTCAGCCGTTTCAGTGTCTCCTGCGCCGCCTCGCCCTTTTCCTTTGAATTTACGACAAGACGGAACTCCTCGTTTGTGCGCTCATTAATCGCGTTCGCGTTTGTTTGCAGAGCCTGAGCGATAGTGGCGTTTTCGTCCGCGTTAAGTTTTGCCCTGCTGATCGAAAAGTGCGTCGCTTCTAAAAAGGTGTTGATCGATTTAGCAGCTATGGCGATTTCGTCATTGCCTTCGGTAGCCAATCGTTTTGTCAGGTCAGAACCAAAGGAGTTGACCTCACCCAGCGTACGGAGGGATCGCAATATAGATAGCGCCACAATCAGAGCGGCGACCACTACAAAGAGTATGCCTAAAGCGCCCGCGACGATCATAAAAATACGAATGGCAAGCAGCCCCTCGTATTCTTCGGTGGCAAGCTTTTCGCCCCGTACGGCAAACTCCTCGTTTTCTTTTTTGATCTCGCCAAGCAACGCCTTGTTATCCGGATCGATTGCAAGCTGCTGCGCTCTGTCTATCTGATCCGTAAGCTTCTCCAGCGGCTTGATCGCCTCGTTAATAAGTGTCTCGACAGAGTCTCCGCCATAAACGGTGCCGAATACGCCTACGACCGTCCCGACAAAAAGTTCGCCGCCGGCTATACACATCACAATAACAAAGCGCTGAAAAACGGTAAGCTTGGAAAGAATCGCCATTAAACCCTCCTCCCGCATCTAAAAGTCGCCATTTTAATATAAAGTTATAAAAAACTGCGACCTGTGCCGCGCGACTTAAACGGAACAATTTTTGCTCCACAGTTATTGTAAGGCGCGCCGAAACGACACGGCGGTCTGCTGACTTGATAAAAATGCGGATTAAAGGAGCAGGAGTGCAGACAAATCGCGGAATTACCGATCTTGATCGTTTTGAGAGTTTCGCGTGGCGGGTGATTGCGGCGCTTTTTTTGTTTCTCAGCGCCAACTCCCTTTTTGCCATACCGATCAAAGATATGACCAATATTCTTGGCGTGCGCGAAAATCAGCTTATCGGCTACGGCTTGGTTGTGGGGCTGAACGGCACGGGCGATGGCACAACCAGTACCTTTACCACTCAAACGCTGGCAAACCTCCTCCAAAGCGTCAATATTAAGGTGAATCAGCGCGACATTACCAGTAAAAACGCGGCGGCGGTAATGGTTACCGCTAAACTGGAGCCATTCGCCAGACAGGGAGATCGTGTTGATATTCAGGTCAGTTCCATAGGCGATGCTAAAAGTCTGCGCGGCGGTACGCTGCTGATGACTGGACTCAAAGGTCTTGACGGAAACATTTACGCCGTAGCGCAGGGAAGTGTTTCTGTAGGGCAGGGAGCGCTGGCAAACAGCGGGCGGATACTAAACGGCGCGACGGTGGAACAGGAGGCTCGCTTCGATCTGTCCGGCAGGGAACAAACTGTGTTGAGTTTAAAGGAGAGTAATCTTGACAATGCAGTAGCTATTCAAAACCGCATAAACGAACACTTTAAAGCAAAGCTCGCGCTGGCGAACGATTCGCGCTCGATCTCCCTGAAAAGGCCCGATAATGTCACGATGGTAGAGTTTCTTTCGGTTGTGGGCAATCTAGAGATATCTCCGGCGCGTAGCAACCTTGTAACGATCGATGAAAAAAGCGGCACGATCGTAGCCGGCTTGAATATAAGAGTGCTGCCGGTAGTGGTAACGCACGGCGCGATTACGATCAGCATTGACAGCGCTATGTCGCCCGATGGAACTCCGCTTTCGATTGCCAATGTCGCAGGCGCTTTGCAGCAGATGGGCGCGGGCGCGGCGGATACGATCGCGATCTTGCAGGCGCTTAAAAAAGCGGGGGCGATTGAAGCGGAACTGGAGGTGATCAACTGATGCAAACGGTTGAAACGCTGCTGCCAAGAAACGCGATTTTGGACAATGTTATGACGCGTCCCGCCGAAACGAGTGAGAAGCTTAAGGAGCAGACGGACAACTTCGAGGCGCTTATTTTAAAGCAGATGCTTGACATTTCAATGCCCAACGGAAATTCGCTCTTCGGCGACAGCGCCGGAAGTGAAATTTACCGCTCAATGTACCATGAAGAATTGGCGAACGCGCTCTCTGGCGGCTTCGGTTACAGCGAACTGCTGTTTAATTTCCTGAGTGATAGACTACAGAAAAAATGACAGTCGCCGATTTAGTTGGGAAAGCGGGGAAAAGGCTTGATAAAGGATAACAAATGGTAAACGCGGTTCAGACAACGGTGGTGAGCGGACTTAACGGTGTGTCGGCTAAAAGCGCCGGGCATAAGACCGAGAATATCGCCAAAACGGAAGACAGGGTGGAAGAGTTGAAAAAGCAGATCGAATTGGGAGAGTACAAGTTCGATCTTCAAAAAACGGCTGAAAAGGTTGCCGAAGCGCTTCTGTAAAAAGATCGCGCTTTTGCTCCTTTCAGCCTCTCGCAAATAAAGGAGCAGTTTATGATAAGGGCGCATCTTCAAACTTCAATTGAAACAATCAACGAGCTAATCAAAACTACGCGTGAAGACTTACGCGATATAAAGGAAGCCAGACACGAGCCGCTTCTAAACCGCGTGAAATTGAAGGAGAAACTTATTGATTTCTTTACAGAAACGAAATATCAGCTTGATCGGGAGATACTTAACATATATGAAGCCAATCCGGACAAGCCGATCGGAGAGGTTTTAAACGAAGAAGAGCAGGAGCTTTTATCGACGTTGCGCGTGTCGCTGGAAACATTACGCGCCGAAAATAAACGGTTCGCGTCAATGGCGCTGGCAATCGGCGAATTTTACGCTTCGCTGTTAAATGCGATCCTGCCTGGCGAAAAAACAGGGTATGAAGCGGCCAGACTGCCAAAAACACCAAATTTTCTGCATATAAAAGGATAAAAAATGTCGCTGATGTCCGCCCTCTGGACAGGTTATTCCGGGCTTCAGGTTTCGCAGCTTGGAACGGATATAACGACGAACAACATAGCAAACGTGTTAAACCCCAGCTATACGCGGCAGAGAATCGACGTAAGCGCCCGCTTTTCACTTTTAATGCATCCGGGTGACATCGGCACTGGAGCGCAGGTCGATCAGGTAATACGAATACACGACGAGTTTGTTTACAGCCGTTACAGAAACGCGGAAACAAACGTAGTCTATCAGGGTTTTATGGATCAGACGCTTACGGAGGTGTCAAAGTATCTGCCCGATATGGACGAGGTGGGCATTCAAAGTTATCTGCTGACCTATTTTGACGCTTGGCAGAAATTATCCGCCAATCCGACGGAGAGCTCGCAGAAGATCGTAGTGGCTGAGGCGGCAAAAAACTTTACAAACTCTCTGCAAACGGCAAGATCGCAGTTGTCGGAGCTCCAAGAATTGATCGATACGCAGATTTTGAGCGCGGTAGATGAAGTTAATAAAATTGCTCAGGAAATTGCCGAAATCAATAAAAAAATACGCGGCGCGGAGGCGCAAAGCTACGATCACGCCAACGAACTACGCGACAAGCGGGATAATTTGGAGCTTCAGCTTCAAAAACTTACGGGCTCGCAGATACTCAAAACCGGCGTTGAGTCTATGACAAAAACTGATATCAATATAGCCGATTACGATGAAAACTATCAAATACTTCTAGGCGGATTCAACATTGTAAACGACACCAGTTTTCACCCAATTGTAGCAAATAAGGCGGAGAACTCCGCCGGTGCGCAATACAATATATATTTTCAGCAACGGGATATGTCGCTTATCAATGTAAGCAAAGAGATAACTAGCGGGAAACTCGGCGCTATGCTTGATCTTCGCGGACGGACGTTCAATGCCGAAACAGGCGAGGCGAAAGATGGGCTAATACAGGATTATAAAGATCGGCTGGACGCTTTTGCCAGAGGGATTATTCAATCAACCAATCAGATATACGCCTCAAGCGCAAAAACTGTTATGACAAGCAATACGGTGGGCAATGTGGTAGGGCTGACAACAAAGCAGGCAAAGATATATACTATCGCCGAACTGGACGATCTGCTACTCAATGATGTTCAGGAGGGCAGAATGACCATTGTAGCCTATAATGAAGACGGCACGAGAAAAACGCCGGAAATTGTAATAAACATCGATCCATCTCTTATGAGTCTCAGCGACGTCGCAGAGGCGATCAACGCGGAACTTAACGCGAGAGGGTATAACGCGGAGGCGGTGATAAACGGCGGACAGCTTGCTCTCGCAATAAACACAAAAGGCTCCGGCGAACCGCTGGGCGCGCTTCTAATCGCCGACGACAACTCTCTTGTTACCAGCGCACTTGGCATGACAAGCGCCAAAAAATTAGAAATTGTCGACGCGCTCAACATACCATTTGATGTTGAAAATGGCAGCTTTACCATCGGCGTTTATAATACAAACGGAGAGCTGATCGCCAAGCGCGAGATAATAATTGATAAAAAATCCAACAATCCACTATACTCAACGCTGGAAGGGATTGTCGCGCAGATCAATATGCGGCAGATTGATGATAACAAAGACAACGATATGCTTAACGACACGGATGATTATCTGAACGCTAGATTTTCCGGCGATCGCCTTCATATAAGTATTACCGATCAAAATTCAGAGCTGTTTTTTAACATAACGGACGATACTGCCGGCTTCGCCGGGGCGATCGGACTGAATAAATTTTTTGACGGCAGTGGTGCGAAGGATATTGTTCTATATAACGAGCTTGCCGGAGACCCTGCGCTGATTCAGGCGTACGATCTTCCGGTGGTAGGCAATAACGAAATCGCGAATGCGATGCAGCAACTGCAATATCAGACCATAATGTTTAAGAATCCGGACGGCACGATCAGGAATGAAACGATTATGCAAAACTACAAATACTTCGCGGGAAAAATCGCGGAGGATACCGCCACGACAAAGATGCGCCTGGAAACGGCTGTCGCAGTACAGACAAACATCGGAACGCAATATGAGTCGATCAGCAAGGTAAATGTCGACGAGGAACTGACAAATCTTATTATGTTTCAAGCGGGTTATTCGGCAAACGCGAAGGTAATCAGCACGATCCAGCTTATGCTCGACACGCTGTTAAATCTGAAGCAGTGAAGTACTGGATCTGTCTTTTTACGGTCGCTACCGCGATAATTATTTGCATATTTAATTATTCCGATCCGTACGCGCTTGACAAAAACGCCATTTTACTGCCTCCTTCCTTTGAGCATCTTTTTGGAACGGATCGACTGGGGCGCGATCTGTTTTCGCGTATAATCACGGGCGGGAAGAATTCGCTTGCAATAGGCGTTTTATGCGCGCTAATCTCCAGCTTGATCGGTCTGATCATCGGCATCAGCGCTGGTTTCTTCAAAGGGATTATTGATAAGTCCGTCGTCGTTATAATCGATCTGTTTTTAACATTTCCCACGCTCTTTTTGCTGCTTACGCTTGTCGCGTATATGGACGCTTCCATTTTTATGCTGATCGTCGTTATCTCCGTAACTGGCTGGATGTCCACAGCCAGAATGATCAGAAGCGAAGCGTTTGCAATAGGCGCTAAACCGTTTATCAAAATCTTAAAAATTGCCAGAACTTCCGTGTGGAAAATTATTATTAAATATTACGCTCCGCTACTGACTCCCATATTTCTGATAAGCTTTACCTTTGGGGTAAGCGGAGCGATTCTCTCCGAAAGCGCCCTGAGTTTTTTAGGTCTTGGCATAACCCCGCCCGATATGAGCTGGGGCAGCCTTTTAGCGGAAGGAAGGGCGCTGATTGACATCGCTTGGTGGGCGAGCTTTTTCCCAGGACTTTTTATATTTTTAGTCACTTTCTCGCTGATTTTGCTAAGCGATTACCTGCAGAAAAAAGTAAACGCCCGCGAAACGGTTTCTTGAATATCTTTTAAGCGACCGCTGGGGTTGGACGCCCCCCAAACCCAATTTGCCTTCTGATCGCTGAAATGCGCCCATATACGCTGCCAGCTGATACGCGCGTTGTTTGTCTGCGGCAGCGTCAAGGCGGGGTAATCAGTTTCCGTGATCGCCATGCTTCCTGTTTTTAAAAAAAACATCGATCAATACATGATTGACAAAAGCTGCCGCCGTTTCAAACGACGGAAAACACGCAAATTTTATAGCCTTTTCGCGGAATGTGCGCGGAACAATATATCGCGCCCCTCCCTTTGAAACCGCGCGTAAAGAGGTCTGTTTTTACGCGCAAAATTCGTCCTCCTTCTATCGGCTGAGGCGAAACGCTACCAATTAAGCCCGACGCTTACCATATAGCGGCGATCCGCTTCATCTTGTCCGTTATACGCGCCGATCTGCTCAGCGTAGGTAGAAGCCGCTATTTCCACAAGCGCGAGCCTTAAGCTGAAGCCGCCGGTAAACTCGCCCTGGTAAAGTCCGGCTTGCAGCGCGAAGGTGGAAAACGAACCGTCCCATACGTTCAGATCGGCGCCGAAGCGCGTTCGCTTTATCAGGCTGTCGTCGTCGTACTCCTGCGTAATATCAATGAGATCGAGCGACACGCGCACCTGATTGAAAAACGCGCGTTCGGAGACACGGTAAGTATACGCGCCGCCAGCATTTACGGTCATAGGAATGTATATAAGTCCCTTATCGCCGATTCCGCCTATATTAAGGACGCTTGTTCCGACGGAGAAGTTTGACGATAGGTTATAGATGACCCCCAGATCGAGCACGAACGAGTTGCCGTTTTCAAAATCCTCGTTCAGTACGTCTTTGTCTTCCGAAGCGTACCCCGCCAGATCGGCTGGCGAATAACCGCGCGAAATAACGCCGTATTGTAAATATTTCGCGCCCGCTCCCACCGAAATCGTATTAAGCAGCCACTTGCCGATTGGGACATCGTTGAAGTTGTGAGCGATTCCCAGCGCGGCTCCGCCGACAGCGATGCCGTTGATCTCCAAAATCCCGCTCGCGCCAAAGCCTTGATGCGCGACGGCGTTTACGCTTGCGGAATACACGAGCCCCACGCCGAAACCTGTTTCGTCAAACATTTTTGAAACGCTTAACGGCACCGCGTTTATCCCTATGTGGTAACTCTTGCCTATATGTTTATCCAATTCCTGTGCCGCCTTCGTTTCGCTTTCATCAGCCGCATCCAAAATGTCCTGCAGGTTTTTTGTGTTTTCGTTGATCACGGCGGCGATATTTATAAGCTGAAACTCCCATCCGTATTCTTTGGGCATTCTGGCAAGACCGGCGGGATTTGAAAAGATCGCGCTGAAGCTGTTCGCGCTTGCGACGCCCGCTCCACCCGCACCCATAACCTTCGTGTCTTTGTATAACTGGAAGTACTCGTAGGTAACCGCTTCAAGAGAAGCCGCCAGCATAAAAAAAGAGCCGATAGCCGCCACTTTATATTTCATAATTTTCCCCTATTTATTATTGTTGATATATTTAAGAATCGCCGTTTTGCACGAATTTGTGTCATTGCATAGGCTAGAAGAGTTGTTTATGTCGGATTTAATTTTTTCGATCTCCTCTCTTGTGTCGCTGTCGATCCCAAACAGATTAACCAGCGTATCCGTTTCAAAGAATATCAGATTAACAAGCGCATCTACGTCATTGTCGTCAATTGTCCCACAAAAGCTTACCCAGCAGTTAGAAGCGTTTAGGAAATTGACGATAATAGCGGCGCTTTGACTGATCGCAGCGAGCGAGCGGTTAAAGCAGGCGTCTTTTTGCCACTTGTTTGCAGAAGAACCGCTTTGGCAGACGGCTTGATTGCCGATCGTCAGCATATATTCATCCATTGCCGCTTGAAGGCTTTCACTGGCGCTTGTCCTGAACAGATCTCCTAGCTGGGCAAAATAACTTCCACTGCTTTCTTCCTCGATCGCGGTGATGATCTTTGACGCCGAAAGCCCCGCTTTTACCACATACGCCGCCGCGCGATCATTCCGGCACGCCTGATCGCCGCCGCAGTTTTCCGTCAGACTCAGCGCCTTTTGCCAATCGCCTTCATCAAGCGCCATCTGCCGTTCATATCTTTTCGCTTCGTCGCTGTCCTCGCTGTCACAGCCGCCGAAAAAAGCAGCCAGCGCGAATAAGATCAAAGACATTGTTCGCATATCATCTCCTTGTGCTTAATTATTCGCCATTGTATCACACGCTTTACCTGAACAGTGGCAACTCTCCGCAGATCCCGCAACAGTTTCGTTTTATATCAAAAGCTCTACAACTTCGTCCATAGCCCCGCCGTGTTGATCAGAAAAAAGCAGGCGTCTAATAGAATCGGCATCCGCCTCATATCGTAAGCGCCCAATAGACGCAATTTGTCGTTTAAGCTTTCCCGCTCTCGCTTGATGTTGGAGGGCGCACATACCATAGAGACGGTTTTAGTCGGGACCTAAGTCCCGGTTTAGAGCCGGTAGCTCGACCTGGCATCCCTCTCACTCGTTTTCCTTTGACAATTCCTGCGGATTCAGAATCACATACCGCAGTGCCGCAGTGGCAACATAACAATTCCGACAAACAACACTACAATGTTTGAGGTGAATAGTCCTCCCCAGGATCGTCAGAATGAGGAATCTCAAAAATATGCTTTTTGCTATATTCCTTCGCCTGTTTTTGGTGAACAGGTGAAACACTTTCCCATAACAAAGCCCAGCAAGGAAAGAAATACCAAGCACTGTTGTCGTGCCCAAAAGCATGTCGATCAATATACCGGTTAACGTCCTGCCCTGTATGTCTGGAATGGCGCAATATGTCTGATACAAAAAAGCGGATATCGACAACAAAACATTATACGAAGAATAAACATCATTAAAATATCAACTCCTTCAGATAAAGGGCTGAAATATTGAAGGAAATACCAGAAAACATAAAAAACACCCTCCTTTTCTTAAGATATGGAGGCGGTAGCCGCAACATATTTATCGTAGTCTCAATTTAAGCTGGCCGCCCCGATCCGTCGTCAACGTCGAGTTTGTCAGCCTTTCGTTCTATTGAACAGCGAACAGGTCGGCTATCTGTTATACGTTTTTTCCGCTTTTCTGAGGCTCAATGCTTGAAAAACGAGCATCTTCCTATCCTACGCTTTTTCAGGATCTTCCGTCCTGACATTCTTTTACTCAAGCCGGAGAACCTTTTTTCCAAGGGCCGAGACGCACGCTTCTGCCCGTTTCAATATCTCTTTCTAGGCGAGTCCGACAGCTTCGATGGGGGCTTCCTCCTGATGGAACCATTTTTCAAGCAGGCCGCGATACGAGAGGTTCGTGTACTCTATGATCTTCATCAGCCTGCTAGGGTGAAAGGCATTATTCGCTGTTCGCCCTATACTCTGTCTGCCCCTCTTTTGTCTTTTCGCCTCTTATGTAGATAATATCCTTTGTGCCTTCGCCGCACACGCCAACCACTTTCCCTTCCACTTCAGCGCCCTTATCGACCGCCTCAAGGGTAAAGACCTGTACCCCGTTTTTAAGAATCTTCTGAGAGATGTTATCCATCACCTCCTCGCAGGGAGTGGCAAACGCCGCGCCCGCGAGACAGAAAACTAATAACGCCGCTTTTTTCATTACACCTACTTTCCTATTTCCTCAAACTCATTGCGCTTCCAGAAATACGCCAGAACCGAGAGGATCGCGCCGTAGATGATAAAGTAAATACCCAGTCTGTTACGCTCGTCCTTTTTAGGATCGGCGACTTGCTCCAGATAGTTTATTACCTTCTCCTGCGCTTTTTTATTCAAGCCTACGCGCGGCATCAGCGTCCCCGTCAGATGCTTTTGCGGATCGTTAATAAAGGTAGCGAGATAATCCTTTCCTTTCGATTTCACGATCATAGAGAGATCGGGCGGCAGGGTTTTCAGATACTCCTTTACTCGTTCCGGATCGCCCGGCTGCTCTTCGTCGCCATCCAGCGGGATACCGCGGTAATCCACAGTATGGCAGCGCGCGCAGGCGTTGATCGTAATGTCCTCGCCGCTTATCGCCTCAATAGGCAGGCTGACATTGCGAAAAAACGCCAGAAGGTCGTATAACTGGCTCTCTTCTATCCAGCCGTACGCGCTCATTTTCACACGGGTAATATCCCTGGCCTTCTCGTCAAACCCTTGCAACGTCTTCTGATAGGCGGCGGTGAGATTTTCGTCGCCGCCTTTGCTTGCCCGCTGTTTGTCAAACGCAATCTTCTGAACCTGCGCGTGATTGGATATAAGCGTCGCGTTTTCCGGATCTCTGATAAACGAAGCCAGAAAAACCTCGTCGTATATGGCGGCTACGTTGGAGAGATCGGGCGGCAGCAGGCCGTACGTATCAATCCGTTGCGCTGCGGGAGGAGCAATATTGGCTACTCTGGCATCGTTGATTCCGTGACAGCTCCCGCAGCCGCTGTCTATAAACACTGTTCTGCCTGCCTCTACGTTGCCGTTTTCTATTCCAAGCAGGACTTTTTCGCGCTCGGCTTTTACGACGGCTTCATTGGCGGGATTTGATTGCAGATCGCTCATCGTAAAATCCGCGGGTTTAACGGAGGGGTTCAACGCGCTGTGCGCCAGCGGCTCAATCCCCACATAGATAATAACGACAATTGCCGCCAGCACAATTAAAATTTTTCGCTCTTTCATTGCGCTTCCTTTTTTTCAATAAAGCTGAACAGAGGCAAAACGACCAATGTTAAGACGAGGAATAGGATCGAAAGTACAAAGCCTACCTTAACTGTCCATTCATACCCTTCGCTTGTAGGCAGTTTGCCGAATATGGTAAGCCCTATCATAACAGCCACAAGCGCCCAAAACCATATATTCATGAACAGCGGTCTTTTGTGCATCGGGCGCACCCGCTTGTCGCGATCGAGCCATGGGAGGAGGAAGAATACGGCGTTGGCGATCGTAAAGGCGATTAGACCCAGACTGGAACTGAAGTATATACCGCGAAGTACCTCGTATGACCAGAGGAAGTACCATTCGGGGTAAATGTGCCCCGGCGTTTTCGTATGATCCGCAGGCAAAAAGTTGATTGGATCCATTGCGAAAGAGTATCCGAAGAACACAAGGAAGAAAAAGAGGGTAAACACAACGCTCATGACGAATATATCTTCCGCCATAAACTTTGGCCAGAAGGGCATAACTTTGCTCGTTTTCTTGTCGGAGGCGATATACTTGATCGCTTCCGCCTCAAAGTCGATTTCCTCGCCATCCTCGTTATTGACATGCGGCGTGCGAAGAGCAAAAAAGTGGATCGCGATAACCAGAATGATCGCTAACGGGAACAAGAAGACGTGCAGCATAAAAAAGCGTGTCAGCGTGGCATCGCCCACAATGTAATCGCCGCGTATCCAGAAGACCAGATCCGGACCGATCAACGGAATCTTCTCAAACAGACCGGTGATCACCGTCGCCGCCCAGTAGCTCATCTGCCCCCAAGGAAGCATATAGCCGCTGAAGCCTGCCGCGCTGAATAGGACAAACAGCAACATACCGGTTATCCATATAACCTCCCGCCCAGATTTGAACGAACCGTAGTAGATGCCGGTAAACATATGGATATAGATAAAGAGGAATATCAGCGACGCGGCGACGGCGTGCATATGCCTGAACAGCCAGCCGTACGCAACTTCCTGCATAATAGTGTAGTTTACGCTGAAGAACGCGAGACCGGCATCCGGCTTATAGTACATCAGCAGAAATATGCCGGTTACTATCAGCACGACAAATAGCGTAACAAGCACCATACCAAAGCTCCAAAGGAAGTTGATCTTCTTTGGAATCCAGTACTCGGTCATCAGAACCTTCATCAGCGCTCTGGTTTTCAGGCGCTGATCAAACCATTCGCCCAGTGAATTTGCTTTTTTTATTTGTGCCACTGCCTCTCCTTATTTCAACGCCACAAGCTGTTTGTATTCGTCGCCTTCTTTGCCAAGCACCAGCGTTGTGCCGCTGATGCTGAAAGGCGGAATTTTAAGAGGCGCAGGCGGCGGGCCGAATACGTTGATGCCGCTTATATCAAACTCGCCGCCGTGACAGGCGCATTTGAAAATACCGCTGCTGGCGTTCCACGCGGGAATGCAGCCAAAATGCGTGCAGATCGCAATCACAACGGTATACCGCTCTCCTTCGATCACAACATCGCGTTTATCGTTTGATGGCATCTGATCGTCTTTTTTCAAGATGAAAACCTGCTGGCGGCGATACTCCACCCGTTTTAGCTCGCCCGGTTGCATACCGGCGACATCAACTTCGGTAACTCCCGCCGCAACAACGCTAGGCAGCGGATCCCACGTGCGCTTCATACCGTAAAGAGCAGCCGCAGTCCCGACCGCGGCGGCAACGCCCAAAGCCGTGCCCGCCCCCTTTATGAAGCCGCGCCGATTGGCGTTAAACTCCATCAGTTCCTCCCTTTGCAATAAGTAACGTATTCTATCAAACGCCTCCTAATATAGCTGGCAATCGCTTAAGGTTGAGCGTTTCTGAATCTGATATAAACGGACAGAATATCAAGCGCGGCCGGGGTCATTCCGCTGATTCTCTCCGCCTCAAAAAAGGTGCGGGGGCGGAAGCTGTTGAGTTTTGAAACGATTTCGGAACCAAGACCCGGAATTTTTTCAAACTCCATATCGTCTGGAATCATTTGCGATCGCTGCCGCTTCATCCGCTCTATCTGCTCTTCCTGCTTGATCAGGTAGTGGTGATATTTCGTGCTGATCAGAATCTGCTCCAGCGCCGCGTTGGAAAAACAGGCAAAAAACGGATCGAGCGCCACGAGTTTTTTTTCGTCAAAACTCGCCCTTGAAACAACGTTGATCAGTGCCGTCTTCTCTACGATTTTCTCCTCTCCCAGCGCGGAGAGCCGCTGCAGATTTTCGGCGCTGTTGGTTAAAAACCCGCTTTCAAGCCGTTTCAGACCGTTTTCGATCTGCTCTTTTTTTTCAGTTATATCTCTGTATTCATCTTCGCCGATCAAGCCGTACCTATAGGCGTACGATCCAAGTCTGAGATCGGCATTGTCCTCGCGCAGCGAAAGGCGGTATTCGGCGCGGCTTGTAAACATCCGATAGGGTTCGTTAGTGCCTTTTGTAACCAGATCGTCCGCGAGAACGCCGATATACGCCTCTTCGCGTCCCAGAATGAACGGCTCTTCGTCCCTGATATAAAGCGCCGCGTTCACGCCGGCGTAAAGCCCCTGCGCCGCCGCCTCTTCGTAGCCGGTCGTGCCGTTGATCTGCCCCGCGAGAAAGAGTCCGGCGATTTTTTTGCTTTCCAAACTGCGCGACAGCTCGGTGGGCTGAACAAAATCGTACTCAATGGCGTAGCCGTAGCGGGAGATTACGGCGTTTTTCAATCCCTTTATTGAACGGATCATCACCGCCTGAACGTCGATTGGCAGCGAGGTGGAAAGTCCGTTGAGATAGTATTCGTTCGCCTCTTTCGACTGCGGCTCCACAAAAATCTGATGACTTTCGCGATCGGCGAAGCGGTTGACCTTATCCTCAATGCTGGGGCAGTAACGTGGACCCACGCCCGAAATTTGACCCGTAAAGAGCGGAGCGCGGTGAAAGTTGTCGCGGATAATACCGTGCGTAACGACATTTGTCTCCGCGATAAAGCAGGGTATATTCGGCGGCGCGAAGCAGTCGATCGGGGTACGCCTGCTGATAGGTCTCGGAGACTCTTCGCTCTCCTGCCGCTCAAGACGCGAAAAATCGATCGATCCCGCGGTAATTCTGGCGCAAGTACCGGTCTTCAGGCGCGGCATATCAAATCCAAGCCCGCGGAGATGCCGGGCGAGGTCGATCGAAGGCATCTCTCCCATTCGCCCCATCGGAAGTTTTTTCTCTCCTATATGGACGACGGCGTCAAGAAAAGTGCCCGTCGTGAGAACCACCGCTCTCGCGGCAAGAAAAACGCCTAAGCGCGTTCTTACGCCCGCTATTTCCCCGCCCTTCATTTCCAGAGAGACTACCATATCCTGCGAGAGAATCAACCCGCTTTGCCTAAGGCAGTATGCCCTTGCGAATATGGGGTAGCGATCCATATCAATTTGCGCCCTGCTGCCGCGTACGGCGGCCCCTTTTGTGGCGTTGAGCGTGCGGTAGGAGAGCGCAGCCAGATCGGCAATCTCTCCCATCACCCCGCCCAGCGCGTCCACTTCTTTTACCAGGTGACCCTTCCCCAGCCCGCCTATGGCGGGGTTGCAACTGATCGCGCCGATCTGCGATAGAAGCGGCGTGATAAGAAGCGTCCGCACGCCCATCTTTGCTGCCGCGATCGCCGCTTCAATGCCCGCGTGTCCACCGCCCGCCACTATGATATCAAAATGGTTCATAGCAGCGGATTTTAGCAAGCGGTATTAAAATGTTCCAAGTTTGTTTTCCACAAGGATGACGGTGGCGGAGTCGATTGAAGCGGAATTAAACAGCATACTAAGCGATCTGGAGAGGATCGGTCACATTGTCGCCCAGAAGGAGGCGGAGCTTGGTGTCGTGCGCGCCGTAGCGCTGAAAAAAGCGGACAATAACTGCTACGAGCTGGTGCTGGACGATAAACGCTTCTTTATCGACGGGGAGAGCCTTGAAACGCTCAAAAGGCTTATCACAGATCTCGATTCGGAAAGACGATGAGTGTCAATAAAAAACGGCTGTTCTTTTTTCTGATCTTCGACGCGATCCTCTCGCTTATTACGTTCTATTGTGCCTATCTGCTGCGTTTTAACTTTACTGTCCCGCCCGTTTTCTTTGAAAGCTTCTTTTATTTTTTCGCGCTGCTGATCGCTCTTAAACTGCCGTCGTTTGCCCTCTTCAGGGTATATAAAATTCCATGGCGTTTTTTTTCGCTAGACAGCTTGATGCTCCTTGTGGCGGCGCATATCGCGGCGTATACGGCGTTTGGCTTGATCGTCTCCGCGTCCGGAATGATTATGCCCAGATCGGCGATTGTCATCGACTTTGCGCTTTCGATTCTGGCTCTTGGGGCGCTAAGAAGCTTAAAGCGGCTTTTTATTCTGCGAAACGCCAAAAACGAGAAGATCGGCGTGATCGTCGTGGGGGCGGACGAAAAGGCGGAGCAGTTTTACCGTTCGCCTGGTAGTTTTAACGTCCTCTGTTTTCTGGATACAGACGGAAAGAGCGTCGGGCTTAGAATTCACAACAGAGAAGTTATAGGTTTTGACGATCTGGAGCGCTTCGTGAGAGGTGGCGGCGTCGACACCGCAGTTATCGCCATAAACGGCAGTGAAATAAAAAATATATACGAAAAACTCAACGCGGCGGGTATAAAACGGATACGCATCGCTGGAAACGGCAGTGTGGCAAGCCCGCTGAAGATTGACGATTTGCTGGCGAGAAACCCTAAAGATTTGGATACAGAGGCGATTAAAGCCTTTCTGGAAAACAAAAGAGTACTGATCACGGGAGCGGGCGGCAGTATTGGCGGCGAACTCTCCCGCAAGGTGCTTCAATTCGGCGCAAAGCGGCTTATTCTTGTCGATTCGGGTGAGTATAACCTATATGAAATCTCGCGGGAGCTTAACGCGCGCAATGTCGTCTCCAGACTGGCGTCAGTAACCGATCTTAGCGCGCTGGAAGAGATTTTCGCCGAGTTTAAGCCGCAGATTGTGCTGCACGCGGCGGCGTATAAGCATGTGCCGCTTTCGGAGGAGAACCCCAAAGCCGCCTGTGTCAATAACATTCTGGGGACGAAAAACGCCATTGATTTGTCGATAAAGCACAAAGCCGAAACGTTCGTGCTGATCTCCACCGATAAGGCGGTGCGCCCCACCAGCGTAATGGGTGCGACAAAGCGTGTCTGCGAGCTGTATCTGCAAAACGTTAATGGCGGCGGCACGCGCCTCGCCGCCGTGCGCTTTGGCAACGTGCTGGGATCGAGCGGATCGGTCGTCCCTCTTTTCACGCGGCAGATCGAGGAGAATAGTCCGCTTACGGTGACTCATCCGGAGATGACGCGCTATTTTATGCTTATCTCGGAAGCGGTGCTTCTGACGTTACAAGCGGGCGCGATCGCGAAAGGGCAGGAGGTGTTTGTTCTTGATATGGGCGAGCCGGTTAAGATCGCCGATTTGGCGAAAAAGATGCTTTTTCTAGCAGGCAAGGAGGAGCTTGGCATCGTTTATACCGGTCTTCGCGCAGGGGAGAAACTCTTTGAGGAGTTGCTTTTAGACGGCGAGGAGAAGACAAAATACCCTTCGATTTTTGTAGGCGAACCTACAAGAAGGGAAACCGTCGAGCTTACCGGCGAGATCGAAAGCCTGCTAAGATCGGACGATACGATCTCCGCGCTGAAGCGGATCGTTCCTGAATTTAACCACAGCAAAGGAGGCGGTATGCAATCCATATTCCGCGAATATGACATCAGGGGAATCTTTGAAAAGGAGCTTTCCCGCGAGAATGTTAAAAAGATCGGGTTCCTGCTTGGAAAGGAGATCGGCGGCGGCAGAAGCGTCGCGATCGGATACGACGCGAGAGTTCACTCCGTTACGCTCTTCGGTTGGCTTGCCAGCGGGTTTAACCACGCAGGGCTGAAAGTTCTGAAGATTGGAATGTGTCCGACGCCAGTCTCGTACTTCGCTGGATTTCATAGTTTCAACAGAATGAAGCCGGACGCGGCAGTGATGATTACCGGCAGTCATAATCCGCCGGAATACAACGGCTTTAAGATCGTGATAAACAACGAGCCGTTTTTCGGGGAACAGATATACGCGTTGGGCAGAAAACTTGCATCGTGCGACGAAAAGATTGGCGATGACGAAAGTTCGGTTCCGATTGACGCGGTGGATAGATACGTCGCCTATCAAAGCGAACAGTTCAGCCACCTTAAAGGGCTTAAAACAAAGCTGGTTTTTGATTGCGGAAACGGTGTGGCGGCGATTACGCTGAAACCCATTCTGAAAAACCTGCGAATTGACGCAAAACTGCTCTTTGAGGAGCCTGACGGCACGTTCCCAAACCACCACCCCGATCCGAGCGAGGAAGAGAATCTGGAGCTATTAAAAAAGGAGATGAAAACAAACGGCGAGCAGTACGGTTTCGCTTATGACGGAGATGCCGATCGCATAGCTATGTTAAGCGCCAAAAATAACTTTAAGGGGGATATACTATCGATCTTCTTAGCAAGAAAGATCGAAAATCCGGTTGTGATCGGAGAAGTGAAGTGTTCGCAGGTTATGTACGACGAGATCAACAAATTCGGCAAGGCTATTATGTACAAGACCGGACACAGCAATCTCAAGGTCAAAATCAAAGAGACAAACGCGAGCTTCGCGGCGGAGGTGAGCGGGCATATCTTTTTCAGCCACCGCTACTTTGGCTTTGACGACGCCGTTTACGCTACGCTCCGCCTGATGGAGCTTATCAGCGACGGATTTGACTTTGACAGCGAATTCGCGAAGCTGCCGAAAACTTTCAGCACGGACGAACTGAAAGTCAGGACAACTGAAGAGGAGAAGTTCAAAATTATAGATCGCCTTAAAACCGCGCTTAAAACGCCGCCCGCAGATATGCCGAAGATACGCGGTATTATCGACATAGACGGCGTAAGGGTGATTTACGAAAACGGCTGGGGGCTGGTGCGGGCGTCCAACACCACGCCCGTTTTGGTTATGCGTTTTGAAGCGCGGAGCGAGGCAGATCTGAGGGCGATCCAAAGTTCCCTGACAGCGCTGCTCGATTCGTGCAGATAGTTTATCTTGACACTGAAACGACGGGAGGTATGGCGGAGGATCGCCTTTGCCAGATCGCTTTTTTGACGGAGGAGCGTGAAGCCACGCTTTTTGGCGGGGAGGCAAAACCGCCGAAGCTTTGCGCGGATCTCTGCAAACCGCCGCTGCCTATTAGCTTTGAGGCGATGAGTGTCAATCATATCACCAACGAAATGGTGGAGGATAAGCCCATTTTCGCGCAAAGCCAGTCGGCAAAGGAGCTAGAGCGGCTCAACGCGCCGCGGAACATGCTGGCGATCCATAACGCGCCTTTTGATCTGGCTATGCTCGCGAAAGAAGGATTCAGGTGGCGCGGGCAGGTGCTGGACACCCTTCGCGCCGCCCGCCATATTTACGATACCGAGAGCCACGCGCTTCAATACCTCCGCTACGCGCTGGGGCTCTACCGTATGGAGGCGGATCTGGCAAAATCGTTGCGTGTCAAGCTGGAGTCGCACAACGCAGTCGGCGACGCTTTGGTGCTTTATCTGCTTGCGCGCGATATGCTTGCCAGGCGTTCTGTGGAAGAACTTATTGAGTTAAGCCGAAAGCCGATAAAGCTTGAAAGGATACGCTTTGGCAAATACAAAGGCAAAAGCTTTGAAGAGATCGCCAAAGGCGATCCGGGTTATCTGCGCTGGCTTGTTAAGAGCGAACGCGAATCAAAAACCGATCAAAACGTCGATCTGATCTACACGATAGATTGCCTGTTAGGAAAATGATATGGTGAAGGTTCTCCTGCTTGTAATATGGGCGGTTGTTGTCGTCGTGGTATTTATGGCGAACGTTGCTTTCGTTGGAACAAGGCTGTTTAGGAGGACAAAGAGACCGCATCTGGCAAAGCCGATCGTAATACCAGACTTTCCGCTTGACGTGATGGAGGAGATTATTCGTAATAAAAACAGCGATATCAAGGAGTTAAGCGCTGTAGCGATGGCGATCGCCGAACACCACCCCATTGAGCCTAAAAAAGACGGGAAAACCGATAAAGCCGCCAAGCATCTTTTAGAGCTTATTTTCACGCTGGCGGGGCATAAAAATATGACGGGCGAGATGCGCTCCGATATGTACGCGAAGCTGGAAGCGGCAAATCCGTCGTATAAGAAAGAATTTGACCGCGCGAAGAGTCAATAAACATCCGCGTCGCGGTGGAAATTCATCTTCCTGTTATTAAAAGTGCGGACTGCCCGCGCTTTTTCCGTAATTGCGGCAATGCCTTGCGAAATCGGCAAAGCGCGAGGAAAGCAGTCTGCACGCGAAGCGTTAATGTGATTAACCGCGCCGCGCAAAGCCGCGTCTTTGCAGACTGCTTCATCGCCAGCGCTTTCTGTAACGAGAAACGATTATATTGCCGCGTTGTTTCGCCGCTTCGCTAAACATTTAGCCGCCCTTTCCTGTAATCTTCTCTGGCGCTTTGAAGGTCGGTATCGGTTAGCTATAATCTACGTAAAGAGTACTTTATGAAACAAAGCCTTGTATGCGGCGTGGAAGGTTATGGTCCATCTGTCAACGCGCTGCTTCCCTATACGAAAGTAACTTCGTCTTTTGGAAGTTACACCTTTGATGGAGTTGTAAATCTGCCGGCAATCAATATATTACCGTGAGCAAAGAAGTAACTTTCACGCATCAAAAAGAGCAAATGCCTTGAAAACCACGACTGCTATATGGCTGATCGCATTCGATATTGTCTGTTTTATAATGACAAGCCATAGCGTTTTGCTGTTTCTTTCGCTTCACGACAATTGCAAAGCGAGTTATTTATCCGACAGGGAGCTTGCCGAAATGGAGAGGCTGGCGGACGAAGGTAATGTAAGCGCATTTCTTCATTGGTCCTTTTTGCAGGAGAGCGGGCGGCTATCGACGATTCAAGCGCCAGAACAATGCTTTGTAGCTTATATGGCGGATATGCTTATGACCAAAACCAGGTACGATAAAACTTGAAAGGTGGAAATCTATCTTCTAACCCTCCCCAAATCCCTCTACTGCTCCAAACTGGACGGCTGTGAATCAAACGGGGGATACGCCTACACCCCTACCTTCATACGCTAGTTCGCAACTACCCAGACAATAAAGAGTACCTCAAGGTAGCCTATGCCATGCTGTTCTATACCAAACTCAGCACCAATAAGTTCTGTAGATACTCAGACCTTGAATCCCTTGAACGGAATATGACCTCAAGGTTAGATTACAAAGACATTGACTATGTTATTTCTGATTATAAAGATCTTACCGCTAAGGAGTGCGACGGAATACTATCCAATCACGATCATACTCCTGCTCAGGAGAAGTTGACGCGATACGCCTTTCCTCTGAAAAGCAGCAATAATGAAACGATAAAGCGATAATGAGAATGGGCGTCTTGCCACAGATCGCCTGTCAGTCCGGCGTTTTTGTCTGGAACCGTCGCGCGCAGTCTCAATTCTCACGCTCAGGCGCTCATCACCGATCTGGCGCGTTTCCTGAGCGCGTAATGGTACGCGCGTCGTAATCCAATGGTCAGTCGCATAATTGGCTCGAAACGCCACATCAGTCCGCCCGCATGGCGGCGCGCGCGAAATTTATCTATAAACACCGTCGGCTGCGTGGTCAGGAGCGTATCAGTGATCAGTTAAACCAGCTCAATCTCTGTCACCGCTGTGACGCGCCCAAGCGGGCGCGTCGTTGATACATTGAACCAGCCAAAACCCGATCTCTTCAGGATAACAGTTGGAACCTGACGAACTGAATGTTCTGTTTCCTGTTGACGATATCCCTAATCTCTCCCTTAGGTTTACTGGAATAATAACTTTCCGCTGAACGGGGGGGGGGCAGGATTGAACGCCTTTGTCCCTTCGCTTAACATTGTCTCTACTCCCTGCAGCGAATGTTTTCTTGTCTCTTTCTCCAGAATAGCGGGTGGCTTGTTTGAGAACGATAGGGAAAGGGGTGAGATTGAAATACAGGGCTATGACCCGATACGCCGTCAGCGAATAGAGAAAGCGAGGCATTGTCCTGTTTGTAGGCGAAGACTATATCACAAGGAAATACGAATACCTCTATAATGCGGAACATAGAAAGATAATCAACCCGATACCTTTCTCCATAGACGCTAAACGCCGACGATTTCTTGGAAAGAGCCAAAGCTCACTCGCTGTATTCGCTGATAGAGGAGATGAAGATGGCGGGGAGGTGTAGGGGATGAATCTCTCCTAATGCTGGAGAGGATAGCTGGGATACGATCCGCCATCTGAGAGCCCCAAATCAGTAAAAGTTGCCAATGAAAACGATCGCTTTTGACAAGGTAAAAGGGCGCTTATCAGAAATTATCGATCGCGCTGGCGACGAACCGATTGTCATTACCAGATACGGCAAAGAAAGAGCGGTTCTGATCTCTGCCGAGAGCTTTCGGGAACGGGAGGGGCTTTGCGCGAATCTTACCCGCTGGCGACAAACAAACACCGATTTATTCTTGGATTTCACGTTTGAAAACGCCAGACAAAACGACGATACGAGAGCTTTTGAGTAGCGTTAGCTCCCGTTTGGTCTCTTGAACAAATATCATATCGGAAGCGGTAAAGACCGTGTCAGCATTACCGTTTGCGGACATTCCGGAAACCTGAACTTCTTTATAAGCCTTCAATACTTGCGATTCAGGAATATATTTTTCGGCTGTCTCATCTATTATGCCTCGCGCGAACAGGCAATGCATATTCAGCTATTATAAAAATTGCGCTTTATCATTATCATAATTTCCGTTATGTCGATCTGGGTTCTGCCAGGATAAACTTCAATCTGCCGCCGGTTTTCCTTAAAACAATGAAAACGCCGCGCGAATAACGCGTTTTATTACCATATCAAATGAAAAACATTGCCTCCAAACCAGAAATAAAAGTAAACGCTGAATATGCAGACAAAAATAAAATTAATCCCGCGGAGTAAAAAAGAGACCATTATATGTGCGCCCACGAGACTTTTTGATTTTAAACATAACAGATAAACGACGGGCGCGATAAGGCAGCAAAGTAAATATGCAATCACCGAAAATGCGTCGGGAAACGGGAAAAAAAGCTTCCATATAACGTAACCAATGCAAGCAGCAACCATAACGACCGCAATCATAACAGCATCAAGCGCCAAAAGCCAAAATAATTCTTTCTTCATCCCACTCACTGTCTTGTTTCTTTGCTAGATATTAATTTAAGTATAACACGTTTTGGTTTAGTGTCCGGCTAACTGTATTGATCGGTTCGGCTTGAATCTATCGCAAGCGGCGGATAAGCGTAAGATAAAACGGAACTTACATTGCCTTTGCCAGCGTAACGGCGAAAAGCGTCTTTTTGCCGCGCCTTCTCAACGCGTCCTCCGCCTCTAGTAACGTTGTGCCGGTTGTGCAAAGATCGTCGACAAGAATCGCATCCTCAAGCGGGAATTTTTTGCACATAAATCCGCGCGGATGTTTTTTTCTGAAAGAGAGCGTTTTGCCCGCGTATTTTACAGTTGACTTTGCCCTTAAACAACCGAAGTACGGGCGCGTAACGCCGCCCGCCCCATACTTTGCCAAAATCGCCGTGTGAGAGAAAAAAGCGTTTGGACGATCGTCAACCGGAATCAGCGCCGCCTCTTTTTCCAGCTTCAGATCGCAAAAAAACGGACGGAACGCTTTTTTTGCCAATCTTTGCAGTATGAAGCTGCCAAAAGCGTGGTATTTTGCCCACAGCAACGTTTCGATCGCGTCGTAGTCGTAGAAGCTGATCAGGTTGAGATGTTTGAGCGTATGAAGTTTGGGCGTCGGCGCAAACAGCCGATCACATTCGCCGCATATAAGCGAAATCGACCATTTTGCGCACAGCAGGCAGCGCATCAGAGTCTCTTTTTTGCAAGCCGCTTCAAATCTATCTTGATATCGCGCTCTTTGATAGCCTCCCGTTTATCGCGCAGCTTTTTGCCCCGCCCAAGCGCGATTTGTACCTTCACCCGATTCGCTTTATTGAAGTAGAGTTTAAGCGGCACAATTGCAAGTCTTTCAAGCTTCACCCTTTCAGAAATCTTTACAATTTCTTTCTTGTGCAGCAGCAGGCGGCGAGAACGTTTCTCGTCAGGCGCGGTGCGCGGATCGGCGCTTTCATAACGGGCGATATGCATATTAAACAGCCACGCCTCCTCGTCTCTGTCCACGCTGACAAACGACTCTTTTATGCTTGCCTTGCCAGCCCTGATCGATTTGACTTCGCTGCCTGTCAGCTCAATTCCCGCTTCGCGCGTCTCCAAAATCTCATAGTCGTGCCGCGCCCTGCGGTTCTCAATCACGATCATCGCGCTATCCTGAAAAACGCGCTGCCGCTGCCGGACATAAACCACCCGTCTTCGTAAAACTCGTTCAATTCGGGATAGCTTTTAAAGGCGGGGACGAAGAGATCGTTCAGCTCTTCGGGACGGCGCGATTGCAGAATGTCGATGCTGTTCATATTCAAAAGCTCTTTTGACTGTTCCCCGCTTGCGCCCATATTGTGGTCTTCGTAGCGTAACCTGAAAGTTTTGTAGACATTTGCCGTTTCACAAGCGATCGGGACGGTTTTAAGCTCAATCTTAAGCGGCGGTTCGTCAAATTGCGTAATCTCCTCGCCGATCCCGCCGACATTGGCGCTTTGTACTCCGCTGATAAAAAACGGCACGTCGGCGCCTACGCCAACGCCGACTTTGATCAGATCGCTCCTGCGCAGTCCGAGTTTCGCCGTTTCGTTGATCATCAGGAGAAATGTTGCCGCGTTTGAGCTTCCTCCCCCAAGCCCCGCGCCGTATGGAATCTGTTTGTAAACCACCACCTTGTGAGAAGCGGCAAACTCGGAAAGCCGCCTGCTCGGATAGAGTTTGATAAGCAGTGCCAGCGCCCGCGAGATCGTGTTGTCCTCCTGTTTGCATGGAAAATCGCCGATTACCTCAAATCCGTTCAACCCCGCGTTTTCAAACCACATCTGATCGGTAGGCAATCTTATCCGTACAAAGCGGGAGGCAATCAGATGATAGCCGTCTTCTCTGCGCCCGATCAGTTTAAGAAATATGTTGATCTTCGCTTCCGCAGCCCAAACTTTATGCATCGGGAGGGATTGTACCCTAATCTTTCCGCTCAACGACCACGATTCGTCTTGGCGGGGCGGGCACCACTTCTTTGCCTTTGATTACGGCTCCGTTTTCGTTTACGTTCGCCAGCCGTTTTTTCAGCTCTCCGATCTCCTCTTCCATCTCGGATATTTGTCTTTTCAGCTTCAAAACGGCGTCTACGCCCGCGAGATTTACCCCCAGCTCGCGCGTTAAGCGGAGGACGAGCTTTATATCATCAATGTCACGCTGCGAATAGAGACGCACTCTGCCGCCCGAACGACCGGGGTTTATCAGACCTTCGCGTTCGTATTGACGCAATGTCTGCGGATGCACCTCCAACACCTTGGCGACAACGCTTATCATATAAACCGGTTCATCATACCCGTACATATTCTACTCCGGAAGTTTTTCTCTCATCAAATCAACAAGTTTGGAATCGAGCGATTCAACATTCGGGATCGCAATCTGCGCAATCAGGAAAAGATCGCCTTTCGCGCCGCTTTTACGATCGATCGCTCCCGCTTCGCGGACGCGGAATTTCTGCGCCGGTTTAGTACCGGCGGGAACCTTCAGCGTCACCTCTCCCCCAAGTGTCTTGATATTTACCTTTCCTCCAAAAAGCGCTGTCTTAAGGCTGATCGTGAAATTTTTGGAGAGATCGCTGCCGTTTCTCATATACTCCGCCGATGGCTCAATGCTGATCTTCAGCAGCAAATCTCCCTGCCGTTTGCCGACGCGCTTGCCGTGCGAACGCACGCGGAGCGTCTCGCCTTCGTTGATGCCGGCGGGGATTTTGATACGCATCGAATCGCCTTCGATCATTATGCTCTGCTCGCCGCCAAGCGCCGCCGTTTCAAACGGGATCGTAAGCTTTGCCGAAATATCGCTGCTTTCAAAGCCGAAATTGGAATCAAACCCTCCGCCGAAACCACCGAAATTCCCGCCGAAAATCTGGCTTAAAATGTCGTTCAGATCAAAATTCGCGCCGCCGCGCGAACGGGTGAAATCGTGGAAAGATTGATTGCCAAACATCGAATCGCCGAACTGATCGTATTGCCTGCGTTTTCTCTCGTCGCTCAAAATCTCATAAGCGGCGTTTATCTCCTTAAATTTCTCTTCCGCGCCCATCTCCTTGTTTATATCGGGGTGGTACTTTCTCGCTAGGCGGCGGTAAGCTCTTTTAATTTCGTCGCTGCTTGCGTTCTGCTCAACTCCAAGCGTTTCGTACAAACTTTTACCCGCCATTTTTATCCTTCCTGGTTCATTATTGGGCAATTATAACAAAAAGTTTAGTCAAATACAATCAACTTTATTTAGTCGGTTGATGCAGGTACGGCTTAAAAATAGCGGGTGGGCGCAGGGCGGTTACTTGTGATAAGGCAAGCCGCGCTCGATCGTTTTAGCGCGGTATATCTGCTCCAAAAGGATAATCCTTGATAGTTCGTGTGGGAATGTCAGCAAAGAAAGGGACAGGCTTAAATCGCAGCTATCTATAAAACTTCCTTCCAAGCCGTACGCTCCGCCTATAAAAAAGCCGATTTCTGTATGATCTTTCAGCGCGTCCGAAAACTTCGCGGAGTTAAGCATCTTTCCGTTTTTGTTCAAAGCAACCGAATAGCACCCTTCAACGCGCGGTTTCAGCGCTTCCGTATAGCTCGATCGCGCCGCCGCCGCGGAAATCTTCTGCGCCTTCTTTACGTCGCTTGAAAGAATCGGCAGGATCTCGCATAACGAAAACGGTTTGATACGCTTTACGTAGCGCTCCTCAAACTCTCTTGCTGCTCCTTCTGATCTGCTGCCTATATAAAAAAGCTTAATTTTCAACGCGGAAGAAGCAACGCCAGAAGACGGCTGACGGTTGGTTTAAGCTGATCGCGCGGCGTTACCATATCGATCAGCCCGCACTCAAGCAGAAATTCCGCGCTTTGAAAGCCTTTGGGAAGATCGGCGCCGATTGTCTGCTTGATCACCCTCGCGCCCGCAAAACCTATCATAGCGCCCGGCTCCGCGATAATCACGTCGCCTAAAAATGCGAAGCTTGCGGAAACTCCGCCGAAAGTGGGATCGGTAAGAATAGATATGAACGGCAGTTTCACATCGGCTAGGACTTTGATCGCGGCGCTGGTCTTTGCCATCTGCATCAGGCTGAAGGTTGACTCCTGCATTCTCGCCCCGCCGCTTGCGCTGATAACCACCAACCCGGTATGGTTTGCGATTGCCCTGTTTACGGCGCGAACGATCTTCTCTCCCTCTACGCTGCCCAGCGATCCACCCATAAACTCAAAATCAAAGACGATAATCTCTGCTCTTATGCCGTTGATCGCGCAGGAGCCACTGATCACTGCCGAATTTCTCAAGGTCTTTTTGCTGTTCTCTTCCAGCCGCTGCGCGTAGCTTTTTTTATCGACAAAGCCGATCGGATCAACCGCCCGCAAATCGGCGTCGTGTTCCGCAAAGCTTCCCTCGTCCGCAAGCAGTTCAAGCCTTTCATTCGCGTTGATCCGTATATGCCAGCCGCATTTAGGGCAGACGTACTGCTTACTGGCGACCTCTTTGTAATACATAATCGCCTGGCATCCTTTGCACTTAATCCAATGGCTTGGCGCTTCCCCGGGATCGGGGCGTTCTTTTCTTACTATATTGAATATCCTGCCAAAATTCATCGTACTTCCTTAGTGAAACCAGCTTTCAGGCGATCAAAAACCGTTTTCTCGCGACTGATTATGATCAATCTTTCGCTTACGAACACGTTGAGGTCTTCGCAAAGATGCAACCCCGCGATAATATCATATTCGCGCAGTTTCCCTGCCGCGACGACAAAGCGCACAGAGTGGGCGTAGGCGAGGGAGAGCGCGAGCGCGCCTGGACTGCGAAATTTAAATCCCATTTTTCTGAGTTTTTTCGCTTCGCGCGGAAAGGAGTATGCCTTCTCAAACAGTCCAACAGACGACACTCCCTCTCTGTTTACGCTTAAAACGCGATCGTCAAAAAGCTGCCTATGATAAATGCCGCTTGAATTTTTATAGAAGTACTCCCCATTTGTCATATTGCAGACGACAGATGCGGCGACTTTATTGTCCGACTTGAGCGCCACCGACGTTCCGTAGTATGGAAATCCAGACGCGGCGTTTGAACTGCCGTCAATCGGATCGATTACGATCTCGTCCCTGCCGCTTCCCGTTAAACCGCACTCTTCGGAGTTAATCCGTCCGAAGCCGCTTAGATGTTTTATAAAAATTTTTTCGGCTATCAGATCGATAAGCAGGCTTTTATCTCCGCCGAATCCCACCTGTCCGCCATCCTGAAAGAGCGAATCATCCGCCGTTTGCAGAAAAGAGAAAATCTCTCTGTTTGCCGCTAAGACAGCCCGCGTAAATTCCATTTTCAGCCAATCAGAGCGCGGACAATACCCATTGCGGCAGTTTTTCCGTCGGCGGCGGCTTTCACCGCCAAAGCCGCGCCTCGCACCGCGTCGCCGCCGGCAAAGACTTTTTTATTGTCTGTCACGCCGTTTTTATCCGCCAAGATCGCCCCTTTTTCGTTCAGCTTTATGCCCGCTTTTGTCAGCCACGCTTTTTTTTGATGCGTAAATCCGAGCGCCATAATCACCAGATCGGCGCCGAAGGTCTTAGTATCGCCGCTGTCGATTGTGATCTTTCCACGTCCGTCCGAAACGGTTCTGGCGAAGGTAACGCCCACAGCTTTGTTGTTCGTCAGCGCGATTTTGGAGGGCGCGTAGTTGAACCAAAACTCCACTCCCTCCTCTCTGGCGTTGATAAACTCCTTTCTGCTGCCTGGCATGCTCCGCTCGTCGCGGCGGTATACGCAAACCGCGCTCTTCGCCCCTAGCCGCAACGATGTCCGGACGCAGTCCATAGCGGTGTCGCCGCCGCCGATTACGACCACGTTTTTATTTTTGACATCGGCGGCTTTAGCTATCCCAAACAGATGTTTCTGCGCGCCGCTCAGAAACTCCACCGCGTTCAAGACGTTTTCGCCGTTTTCGCCTTCAACACCGGCTTTTGCGGCTTCTCTCGCCCCGACGCCGACAAAAATCGCGTCAAAACGTCCCATCAAATCGTCAAACTCCCGATCCCTGCCGATTTCGACGCTAAGCTCTATTTTCGCGCCCGCTTGCCGCAAAATGTCAAAACGGCGCAGAACAACTTCTTTATCCAATTTAAAACCGGGTATACCAAACATCAGCAGACCGCCCGGTTTCGGGTCTTTTTCAAAAATTTCCACCGCGATTCCATGTCGCATCAAAAATGTGGCGCAGGAAAGCGACGCGGGCCCGCTGCCAATGATAGCCGCCTTTTTACCGCTCGGCTCGGCGAAGGCAAATTTCTCTTGATTTTCAAATCCAAACGTCGTGATCGCTGTCTCCACGGCGCCAATACTGATCGCTCCAAAACCGTCCTGATGGAGTGTGCAGGCGCCCTCGCACAGCCGATCCTGAGGGCAGATCCGCCCTAATATCTCAGGAAACGGTGAGTTTTCGTTGCTTAGTTTAAAAGCCAGCGACGGGTTGTTTTCAGCGATCGCCTTGAGCCAGTACGGAATGCAGTTATGCAGGGGACAGCCGTTTGAGGCGCAGTAAACGTCGCCGCACTGGACGCATCTTTCGGCTTGAGACGCCGCTTTCTGAACGTCAAAGATCGTGTATATCTCGTTGAAATTTTTAAGCCTCTCGGCAACAGAGGCTTTTTCGGGCGTAATTCGTTCAATTGTTAAAAAACTCTGCATTCTGTCTCCTTAATCAACCTCGTATGGAAATGTTACTTTCATATCTTTTGGGCTTACCATCCAGAAATAGACGATCTCTTGGCGGAAGTTATCCATAATAAACTTTGCCTTCCGGCTGTTTGTATCGTTGATGAAACTTTTAAGGAGCTTTTTCAAATAGGCTTTTCCCTCGTCCTCCTCGTAGGTGTCGATTCGTACGGCTCGTATAAACTCCTGATTTATCCGATCGATAAATTTAAACTCGCGATCGTAGATGAACGCCACGCCGCCGGTCATACCCGCGCCGAAATTAACGCCTGTTTCACCCAGAATCACCACCGCGCCGCCGGTCATATACTCGCAGGCGTGATCGCCCGTCCCCTCGACAACGGCTACCGCGCCTGAGTTGCGTATCCCAAAGCGTTCGCCGACCGTTCCCGCGACATACAGCCTGCCGCCGGTTGCCCCGTACAGGCAGGTGTTGCCGGCCGCGGAGAATTGCGCTCCCTGTACCTGCGGCACAACCACAATTTTACCTCCGTGCATGCCCTTTCCAACATAATCATTCGCCACGCCGTTAATCTCAATATTAACGCCGGGCGAAAGAAACGCGCCAAGCGACTGCCCGGCGACGCCGCTCAATTTAAGCGCGATCGTTCCGTCGGGAAGCCCTTTGTCTCCGTAAAACTGCGCGATCTCGCCGCTAATAAGCGCTCCTACGCTTCGATTGACGTTTTGAATGGCGCGCGTTTCCACCGTTCGTTCGTCGGGATTTTTAATGCTTGGATAGACTGCTTTTAAGATAGATTTTTCATACTCGTTTCGATCAAGCGGATCGTTTCTTTCGCCGCGCCAGACACTCCTGCCTTTGACGACGCGCAGAAGTTTAGAGAAATCAAACTGCCCTGCCTTTTGCGACTGGCTGGGTTGAAGCAAATCGCGCCTGCCCACAATCTCTTCTATGCTCCCGTAGCCCATCCGCGCCAGAATCAACCGTACGTCTTCCGCAAGCAGCGTTAGAAAGTTTTCCAGCCGTTCGACCGTACCGACAAAATGCTCCCTTAAAACACTATCCTGCGTCGCCACGCCTGCCGTACAGCGGTTGAGATGACACACTCTCAGCATTCGACAGCCAAGCGCCGCCAGCATCGCCGTGCCAAAGCCGTAGCTCTCTGCGCCCAGAAGCGCTGCCTTGACAATATCCTGCCCTACTTTTAAACCGCCGTCCGTTTGAAGCGTAATAAATTCGCGCAGGCTGTTGGCTTTCAGAACATCGTGCGCCTCCGCAAGCCCAAGCTCCCACGGATCGCCCGCGAATTTGATCGAGCTAAGCTGCGCCGCGCCCGTACCGCCGTCGCAGCCGGAGATCACGATTTTATCCGCGTACGCCTTCACAACGCCGGCGGCTATCGTCCCCACGCCGCCGATCGAGACAAGTTTGACGCTGATTCTCGCTTTGGGATTGACTTGTTTAAGATCAAAGATAAGCTGCGCTAAATCTTCAATTGAGTATATGTCGTGGTGCGGCGGCGGACTGATCAGCGTAACGCCCGGTATGGTAAAACGCAGTTTGGCTATATAGGGCGAAACTTTGTAGCCCGGCAGTTGCCCGCCCTCGCCCGGTTTTGCCCCTTGCGCGATCTTGATCTGAATCTCTTCGGCATTGCGCAGATACGCTGTCGTAACGCCGAAGCGTCCGGAGGCGATCTGTTTGATCTTGCTTACCTTGCTTGTGCCAAAGCGTGCCTCATCCTCGCCGCCTTCACCGGAGTTGGATCTGCCGCCTAACTTGTTGAGCGCTTCGGCAATTGCCTCGTGTGTTTCTTTAGAGATAGCGCCTATGGACATCGCTGCCGAATCGATCCGCGTGATAATTTTACCGATTGGTTCGACCTCCGTTATGTCAATTGGTTCTCGATCGCTTTTAATGAGCAAAAAATCGCGGATCGTCCGTTCGCCTCTGTTTTCGATCAGGCTTTTATAAGCGTCATAATCCTCGCGTCTGCCGCTCTTCGCGAAGGTATGGATCGCGTTGATCACCGATGGCGAAAAGTCATGATATTCTCCATTTGGCTGAAAACGATAGAAACCGCCTATATCCAAAGGAAACAGATGCGCCGCGCTGTCAAAAAACGCTCGTCGATGCGCGGCTTTCAGCCGTTTCTCAATCGCTTCATACCTCAGTCCGCCAAGGTGCGCGTACACCCCGCTGAAACACTCGTTCACAATCTCGTCGCTTAGTCCGATCGTATCAAACAGCGCAGAATTGCGGTAGCTCGCAATCGTGCTTATGCCCATTTTGGACATAATTTTTAGCAGCCCGGCTTTAAGGGCGTGCTGAACGTTTCTGAGGTCGTGCCTGACATCCGTTTTTTTCACCTGCCTCACGGCGTCGGCGACGGTGGCAAAAAGCAGATAAGCGTAGAAGGCGTTCGCGCCGAAGGCAAGCAGAATCGCCGCTGAATGGGCATCCTGCACTTCGGAGGTGATACACAGAATTGACACGAGATGACGCAGATTGTTTTTAAGCAGCGCTCTGTTTAGAAACCCTACTGCCATTGCCATTGGGATCACAAGATGTTCCCGATCAAGCGCCCGATCGTCTAAAACCACGATCCTTATATCGTCTTTTCTTACCGCCTCGCTCACATTTTCATAGAGCTTTTGAAGAGCGTCCCGCAAATCGCTTTTGAACGCGGTAGAGAATACGCGGTTTTTGAAAGTCGGGTCAAACTTCGGCTTGCTTTCATCGCCAAACTCCAGCAGGACGTTGAGCTTCTCCAAGCTTAACGCCGGCGAATCTGCTTTCAGCCTTCTCGCGAATATAGGCTCTTCCGCCAGAATGTTCGTCATCTGCCCGAAGCCGGTGTTGGTGCTCATTACCACCTTTTCCCGCAGCGGATCGATCGGCGGATTTGTCACCTGCGCGAAACGCTGCCGGAAGAAGTCGGAAAATGGTCTCGGCTCGTCGCTGAAAGCGGCGCTTGGCGTATCGTCGCCCATTGAGCCGGTAGCCTCCTTCCCCGTTTCCGCCATCGGCTTGATTACCATTTCGATCATTTCATTCGTGATCTGAAAGTAGCGTTGCAGCGGCACAAGCCTTTCTCCAAGATCCGTCGAAAGAACAAACTGCGATTCTACAAAGTCCAGCAGATATGACATCTTGGCGTTGAGCCATTCGCTGTATGGGTGAAGCTCCTTCAGATAGGCGTTGATCTCTTTGTTTTTCAGGATCGAGCCGAACTTGAGATCGACCGCGATCATCTGCCCGCTTTTCAGCTTGCCGCGCTCTTTGATCTGCTCTTTCGTCAGATCGAGTACGCCAAACTCGCTGGATATAAGAATGCGATCATCGTTTGTGATCGTATATTTCGCTGGGCGCAAACCGTTTCTGTCCAGTATGCAGCCTATATAGCGCCCGTTGGTAAGGCTGATGGCGGCGGGTCCGTCCCACGCTTCGTCGCGCGCGGATGTGTACTCGTAAAACGCTCTCAATTTCGCGTCCATGTGCGGCGCGTTTTGCCAAGGAGCGGGGATCAGCATACGTATGGATCGGAAGAAATCCTGATCGTTTATCAGCAGAAATTCCAGCATATTGTCCAGACTCGCGCTGTCGCTTACGTTCTCCTCAAGTATGGGAAATATTCGCGCGAGTTCGTCGTCGGAAAATACCGGGCTTTTCATAACGGCGGACTTGATGGAGACATTGAAGCGGTTAGCCGCGATCGAGTTGATTTCGCCGTTGTGGGCGATTGCCCTGAAGGGTTGCGCAAGCGTCCATCGCGGAAGCGTGTTTGTGGAAAAACGCTGATGAAACAGCGTGAAGCTTACTTCAAAGTCCTCGTCGCGGAGATCGTTAAAAAACTCTTTGATGTGGGTGGGCATAACCAGCCCTTTGTAACAGATGGTGCGCGACGAAAAAGAGGCTATGTAGAATTGATCGCTGCTGCTAAAATGATGTTCCAGTTCCTTGCGCGTGAGATATAAGAGCGCCTCGAACCGTTCCGTCGCGATCGGCGATTTTGGCACGGCGAAAAACTGGACGATGCGCGGCAGACTCTTCCGTGAAAACTCGCCCAGCGCTTTCGGGTTGATCGGCACGTCGCGGAACAGCTCAATTTTAATGTCGTTTCTGCTGGCAAACTCCCTGATGACGCTCTTTTGTTTTTCGTCGGCGAGAAAGGAGTTGCCTACGGCGTACTGGTTTGGCAAATCAACGCCCTGCTCTCTGGCGATTTTGCGCATAAACTTATCGGGCATAGAGAACAGAAGGCCGCAGCCGTCGCCGCTTTTTCCATCCGCCGCGACCGCCCCGCGGTGTATCATACGGCTGAGCGCCGAAATCGAATCAAGCGTCATCTGGCGCGAAGGGATGTTTTTGACATTTGCAAGCAGCCCAAAACCGCAGTTATCGTGTTCCTCAAATAGATCGGGGTGTAATTTCCTTGCAGTTAAAATATCCATAGCGAAGCCTTTATTTTTGCGCAAAGTAAGGCGCGATTATACAAGAAAGTGGATTACAGCCAGAGTGCGCGGATATATTTTAAACCTTCGCAGGCGCGGCAACGAGGATATGATAGTCACGCTACTGTCTCCCGAAAGCCTGCTGACGCTTTACCGTTTTTACGGCGCGCGGCACAGCGCGTTGCATCTTGGTTATAAAATTGATTTTATAGCGGAGAACAACCCGTTTTTTATGCCGCGCCTGAGACAGGTGGCGCATTTGAGTTTTGAGTGGCTTTTTTCGCTGGAGAAAGCGAGAGTGTGGCAGCGATTCTGCCAATTGCTCTACGCTCACCTCCGGGGCGCGGAGGAGTGCGGAGAATTTTACTACGATATGCTCGAAAACGCGGCGCGGAAACTTGGAGCGCAAAATCCCAAGCGGACGATGATAGAGAGCGCGGCAGCGCTGCTGGAACATGAGGGCAGGCTTCGCTCCGATATGCGCTGTTTCGTATGCCGCAAAGAGGTCAAAGACGGCAGAGTCGCCCTGCTGCGCGGCTGTTTCCCCGCGCACGCCGCCTGCGTTGGCGCGGAAGGGTTTAATCTGCCGGCGGTAAAACGTCTGTTTGAGACAAAAGAGAGTCTGCTCTTTGCTGATCAAGAAATTAAAAAACTTTGGGAGATCGTGGAAACCGGACTGTAAAAACTTTCATATTTGGATTCCCGCGTGCACGTTAATTATGATTTCGCCGCCTTCGTAATCTACGGCTTGACGCGGGTCGCGCTTTGCAAAAAGCAAAACGCTAAGACAGATTTTATTTTTATTTAAGCAAGGTTGAGATACAAAGCGGGGATAGTTTCGCTTTACACCAATCGGCGCAAGGAGCGTTTAATGTCCAGAGTCACATCCAAACCTTCAGTTTCGTTTAAGAAACTTTCGTCTCTCCCCCCTTCTCTCTTATTAGCTTTCTTTCTTAGTTTTTCCTTAATCGGCTGCG
>JAITRJ010000050.1 GCA_031288475.1 Helicobacteraceae bacterium
CGATGGATTCGGGCGAGGTGCCGATGATGGGCACGCCGTTCGCTTCCAGGTCGAGCGCCAGTTTCAGGGGCGTCTGCCCGCCGTATTGGACGATCACCCCGGCGGGTTTTTCCACGGCGGCGATTTCCAGCACGTCTTCAAGCGTCAGAGGCTCGAAATAAAGGCGGTCGGAGGTGTCGTAGTCGGTCGAGACCGTCTCCGGGTTGCAATTGACCAGTCGGAACCACAAACGTTAAGAATGTTTTTCTTGGTTGCAACGTCGCTAATGCTTTCGTAATACGTAGGAGGGCAATAACAGATATTTGCACAACGACAAAAGGGGCGTTTTGTCAGTTCGTGATGACGAGAGGCGCAATGTTGCCATATTCCCTTCTGTAAGGGCAGGGGTGACGGGGAGTGAAAATGCTGGTTTTCTACAAGCTGATTGGGGATAGGCGGGCAAAGCGCCATGTTAATAGCCGCAAGGGTATATTTTGTAACATAGTGCGGATTATGAACCGTTTTTTTGAGATATTCTATGAGCTTTCTTCATATCCGCGTTCAAGCGGCGAAGCAGCCGCCGCGCGGGAGTTCATATGCGCTTTTTGCGAGAGGCGCGGTTTCCCGGTCGCTTCCGATAGCGCGGGCAACTTGCTGGTAAAAGTAAAAACACCCAAAATCTGTTTGCAAGCGCACTACGATATGGTCGTCATAGGCGATCATCCTCCGCGTGTTATTCGTAACGGCGATTACCTCCGCGCGCAAAACGGGACGCTGGGCGCGGATAACGGAGTCGGTGTCGCTCTGATGCTGCTCTTGATCGAACGGCGGATCGCGGGGGAATACCTCTTTACAAACGACGAGGAGATCGGATTGTTGGGAGCGAAATATCTTTCCGTCACGCCATTGTCAAAAACCCTGATCAATCTTGATGGCGAGGAGGAGGGCGCGATCATAGTCGGCTGCGCTGGCGGGGCGGATTATGCCCTTTCCGTACCGCTTGAGTACTCCGACGCTCCAAGCGGCTATCAGCCTTACGCTGCCAGCGCGAAAAATTGCGCTGGCGGACACAGTGGTGTCGACATTGATAAAAACATACGTTCCGCCCTTGTTGAGGTAAGCCGGTTCTGTTTTAATCACGGCGCTTTAGTCGCCTCAATCGACGGCGGTGAAAAGAAAAACGCAATCAGCCGCCGCGCCTGCGCAGTTGCTTTTTTTACCGCCGCGCCGCAATCAGGAGAGTTCATTGATATCTGCCCGATCGAAATCGAGCGAAAAGTTATCAAAGAAAGCCCGAAACTGCTGAAAACGCTTGTATCTTTGCCGCACGGAGTATTGCGGCGCGACGAAAACGGCGTGCACGCGAGCGCGAATTTCGCTATGGCGGAAACCGGCGCGGATACCCTCGCCATCTCTGTTTCAATACGAGGGCATTCGTTCGAGGCGCTGGATGAGATCGATCGTCAGATTCGTCAAAACAGATGGTCTTCCATAGAGAAAAGCGCCGAGTATCCTCCTTGGCAAAACGGTGGCGGCAAAACGGCAAAAAAAACTTTTGATATTATGAAAAGCATGGGGCTTCCGGCGCGGTTTACCGTAATGCACGCAGGGCTTGAGTGCGCGTTTTTGAAGGATAAACTGCCCGATACCGAGCTTTTTTCCATAGGACCTGAAATCGATTTCCCGCACAGCGACAAAGAGCGCGTACGGATCTCATCGATCAAGCGGTTTTCAGAGACGTTAGAAAGGATAATAGATGAGACGTAAAGTATTGTTTATTGCAACCGCCACGCTGTTTGCGATCGCGGTTGCCGCGGTTATATGGGGTTATATGGAGCAGACGAGCAAAAGCGGCGTGATTGCCAAAACGTTCGGAGTATTTCCAAAGTCTGCTCTTATCTGCTATATTGCTGGCGCGGCATCGGTGGCTATAGGGATTTTTAGCCTGATTCTCGCGTTAATAACTGGACGTAAATAACCAATGATAGATTTTGACAAGCTTGCGGCGTATTCCGCGGCAGTTCCAAGATATACCAGTTATCCCACCGCACCGGAGTTTCTGGATAATTTCAGTGGGGATGATCTGATAAGAAAGATAGAGGATAGCAACAAAACCAATAGGGATATATCACTTTATTTTCATCTGCCATTTTGCCGATCGGCATGCTATTTCTGCGGCTGCAACGTGATCTATACGAGCAAAGAAGATCTGAAGGATCGTTATATAGATTATCTTGAGAAAGAGCTTGAAATCTGTTCTCGCCATCTTAATACCAAACGAATCATAAGCCAGTTGCACTTTGGAGGCGGAACGCCCACTTTTTTCAGCGCTGTACAGCTTCAAAGGGTGATTCGTTCAATCAAAAAGACCTTTTTAAACATATCAAAAAACGTCGAGTTCGGCATAGAGATCGATCCTAGATTTTTTACGCCTGATCATATGAAAGTTTTTGCCGAGAATGGAGTAAACAGGATCAGCTTCGGAGTACAGGATTTTGATCCAAAAGTACAGGAAGCGGTACATAGAATACAGCCGCTGGATATTACAGAAAAAGCCGTCGAGATCGCACGGGCAAACGGGATTAAAAGCATAAACATAGATTTAATGTACGGACTTCCGTGTCAGAATATCGCGAGCTTTGAGGAGACGCTGAGGCTGACGTTGGAGCTTGAGCCCGATCGTGTCGCGCTGTTTAACTACGCGCATGTTCCGTGGCTGAAAAAGACAATGCGAAAGATCGACGAGACTTTGCTTCCCGCACCGTCCGAAAAACTGCGAATGCTCAAGGCGGCGATTGAAACTTTCGAGGGCGCTGGACTGGAGATGATCGGAATGGATCACTTCGCGAAGCCTGACGACGAACTGAATATCGCGCTTAAAGAGGGCAGACTGCATCGCAATTTTCAGGGTTACACGACGCACGGCGAATGCGATCTGTTCGGTTTCGGCGTTACGAGTATAAGCGAAGGCAAAGATTTTTACTTGCAGAATATCCGAGAAAACGGACCGTACGAGGCGAAAATTGATCAAGGCAGGCCGCCGCTCATGCGCGGCATTGAATTAAACAAGGACGATCTGCTGCGCAAAAAAGTTATTATGTCGCTTATGAGCAATTTTGTTTTGCGTTTTAAGGAAATTGAGCGGGAGTTTGACATAGAATTCAGAACCCACTTCCACGATGACCTTTCCGCGCTCAAGCCGCTGGAAGAGGACGGTTTGTGCGCGATTGACAACGAGGGGATAACGGTCGGCAGAACCGGCAGGCTGCTGATTCGCAATATCGTGATGAATTTTGACGCCCACTTGAAAAAAAATCAAAATCGCCGCTTCAGCAAAAGTATCTAGCGCGCGAATGTGCTATTATTAACGTTCCATCATTTTTATTTAAGGAGAAGCTATGATTTCAGCCGCATTACACTTTAAGCAGTCAGACGCCGCCGGGCTGAAAGCCGATCAGGAGGCTCTAAAAAAAGAGTGGCAAAGCGGGGCAAGCGGCTACTACGCCCTGCCTGACTCCCAAAGCGCTATGCTGGGCGATATTGAAACTTTTAGTAAGAAAACCGCGGGCTTTGACACTATAATCGTAGTTGGTATAGGCGGTTCGTCGCTTGGCGCGAAAGCCGCTGATCGTCTTTTACGTCATTTGCCTCAAAGAAACGCCAAAAATCTCATATTTCTGGAAAACGGCGATCCTCTTGATCTTAGTATGGCAATTGAAACGATCAATCTGCATCGTTCATTTATTCTTATCATATCCAAAAGCGGCGGGACAATTGAGACGATCTCCATCTTCAAGCTGCTGCTCTCAAAGCTGGGCAAAAGTGAGGCGGACAACTCCTGCGCCGAGCAGTTCGCCTTTATCACCGACAAAGGTTCTCCACTGGACGCGCTCGCGCAGAACAACTTGATTAGCCGTTTTCATCTGCCCAAAAGCGTCGGCGGCAGATTCTCCGTTCTGAGCGTCGTGGGGCTTCTGCCTCTGCGGCTTGCGGGCTACAACGCCGAAAAACTGCTGGACGGGGCGAAAGCGGTGCGCGACGATTTTTTCAAAGACGATCCACTTGGCATTTCGGCGAAGGCGGATTTCATCGCTAAGAGCGGCAAGGCGATCAACGCGCTTTTTGCTTATTCAAACAGCTTTGAAGAGTTTGTCAAATGGTATGTTCAGCTCTGGGGCGAGAGTCTGGGCAAGCTCAACCGTAAGAAAGAGCGGGTCGGATTTACGCCCGTCGGCTTAATCGGCAGCGTCGATCAGCACTCGTTTTTGCAGCTTATTATGGAAGGGCCGCTTGATAAAACGGTAACCTTTATCAAACTTCTTGACTTCAAGCGCACTATCTCCGTTCCAGCGATCAGCTTCAAGGGACTGGAAAAGAACGACTTTATCAACAATAAGCCGTTTGATATTTTGATCAACTCTCAAGCCGACGCTACGCTGGAGGCGCTAAAAAGCGCGGACATTCCATGCGATATGATCACGGTGGACAAGCTGAGCGAATCCAACGTCGGCGGTTTATTTTTTTACTTTGAGCTTTTAACATCGCTGGTCGGCGTAAAACTTGGCGTAAATACCTACGATCAGCCCGGCGTGGAGCTTGGCAAGCAGATTTTAGAAAAAAAATTCAAATTAGGATAGAACGATGAGCGCAATCGCGGTTATGACAAGCGGCGGCGACAGCGCCGGAATGAATCCAGGTGTTAAGCAGTTTGTCGAGCATAGTTTAGAAAGAGGATTGAAACCTTATTTGATATACGACGGATTGGAGGGTATGATCGACAATCGCATCAAGCCTGCCTCGCACAGGGACGTTTCGGGAATCATCTACAAAGGCGGCACAATCATACGATCGTCGCGCTCCAAGCGGTTTTTGGAAGAGAGCTGGCGCCAACGCGCCTACGATAACCTTCGTTCGCACGATATAGACAAGCTCGTCGTGTTCGGCGGCGACGGCTCTTTTCGCGCGCTCGACGTTTTTTACCGCGATTTCGGCGTACCGTTTATCGGCGTGCCCGCAACGATCGACAACGACATTTTCGGCACCGATTACTGCCTTGGAGCGGATACTGCGCTGAACATCATCCGTCAGGCGATCGACGATGTGCGCGACACCGCGAGCAGTTTCAAGCGCGCCTTCGTGATCGAAACGATGGGGCGCGACTGCGGCTATCTGGCGTTGGTCAGCGCGCTCACCAGTGGCGCGGAGATCTGCCTTATACCCGAATTGCCCTACGATCTTGATAGCCTTGGGCGGCGCTTCAAGCGCGAGGTGCAGGCGGGACGCACATATATTATCGCGATTGTAGCTGAAGGGGTTAAGTTTGCCGCGCAGTTGACCGAGTGGCTGGAGGACGAGATCGGAATGGAATCGCGCCTTACTACGCTGGGTCATATTCAACGCGGAGGCAGCCCGACCGTCCATGATCGGCTTATGGGGTTCGAGTTCGCCACGCTCGCGATCAACGGCTTGCTGGAGGGCAGAGGCGGCGAAGTGGTTTGTTATAAAAAATCTAAAATGATCTATAAGCCGATCGGCGAGATAACCGAAGGAACGTATAAGATCAATCCGCTTCATCTGGAGGCGGGCAAAAAGCTGACGAGATGATCGACTGGTCGGTTTCGTTCGCGGCGATATGGCAGGGCGATAGTTTCAGGGCAGTTAAGAGAATTGACCCGATCTCCCTAGACGATCTTTTTGGCATAGAGAGGCAAAAAGAGATTCTGCTTGCCAACACCCGCCGTTTTCTGTGCGCCGAGCCGTGCAACCATGCGCTTTTGTGGGGGCAGCGCGGCTGCGGCAAAAGCTCATTGATCAAGGCGGTATTCAACGCCCTGCGCGACAAAAGCTTAAGGCTGATTGAAATTGATTGCGATCGACTTGGCGATCTTCCGCGCATAGCCGCTCTGATCGAGGACGAGCCGTTCAGATTTATCATCTTTTGCGACGATCTCAGTTTTGAAAACGACGAGCGCGGTTATAAGGGGCTGAAACGGATTTTGGAAGGCTCAATAGAACTTCCGCCTGAAAACGTCAAGGTTTACGCCACCAGCAACCGCCGCCACTTGGTTAGCGAAAGCCTTAGCGACAACGACGGTTCGATAGTAGCGGGGACAGGCGGCGAGCTTCACTACGCCGACGCGGTGGAAGAAAAACTCTCTCTATCCGATCGCTTTGGCTTGACGCTCTCGTTTTACGGAGGCGGCGAGGAGGATTATCTCGCGCTAATCAAGGCGCACTTCAAGGACTACAAGGGCGATCGCGGCGCGCTGGTGCTGGAGGCGAAACGCTACGCGCAGCTTCGCGCCAGCAGAAGCGCCCGTGTCGCCAAACAGTTTATCGGCTATCACAAAGCCACTGTCTCCGAATAGGTCATGCGCCATAATCGCCGCTCTTTTATCATTGAGTCGTTGAAGATGGCACGGTAATTCGGCAACAGCATAAAGTTTTAATGCGATTAACCGCGCCGCGGAAAATGTTAAAGAATAACGATCATTGCGTTAAAAAGCGTTAATCGCAGAACGTTTGCAAATCTTAATAGCTTTGAATAAAAAGGTTGCGTCTTTATGGAACTCCAAATGTTAAATGTTTTTCTGGATTGCTTCGTCACGCTAGACGTTCACGCAATGAGCAGGGAGGGGGGGGGACAGAAGAGGCGATAATCCATACAATAAAGTCGCGCGCGAGTTTTCTGAAACGCTTCGCGTCGCAGGATTGTTGCCTGTCTCGTTTTGCTTGCAAAAGCAATGACAAAACGCGCGGCTTTATTTCATAGCAGCAATATCGACCTCGGCTTTGCCGACAATCTGTTCCGCGCGCGCCAACGCTTTGTCAATGTGATCGCATATGTTTTCCTCTCCGATCTTTTTATGCAGCTTCGCCCGTTTTATACTAGCGAAGACTTTGACGTTTACGCCCGACAGTACAAGCGTCGTTCCTTGCTTCGCGGCGTTTTTATGCAGCGCTTCCAGCGCGTAGAGTCCCGCCGCGTCTGCCATCGGCACGTAGCGCATCCGCAAGATAAACACCTTTGGAGGCATAGAAAATATGCGCAGCGTGTCGCGCAGTTTATCCGCCACGCCGAAAAAGAGTGGTCCAAACAGTTCGTACACTTCCGTATTTTCCGGTACGTTTTTGTTCGCGATCGCGTCCGGATCGCCTGCCTCGTCCGAAAAGGAGGTTGCCTGCGCGTCCTTTAAGCTCATAATCTGCGTTCCCTCCATCATCTTCTGAATAAACACAAGCGACGCCATAGAGATGCCTGCCAGTATCGCTATGTTCAGATCGACCAGTACTGTAAGCAGCAGCGTTAGAAACAGCACGATGGCGTCGCTGGGTGGCGCGTGCAGTATCGTTTTGAGCGACTTTAACTCGCTCATATTCCACGCGATAATCATCAAAATCCCGCTTAGCGCCGCAAGCGGCACTTTAACAATAAACGGCGCCAGAAAAAACATAAACAGAAGCAGCCACACGGCGTGGAGCATACCGGAAACAGGCGACCTTGATCCCGCGTGAATGTTTGCGGCGGTTCTGGCGATAGCGCCCGTAGCGCAAATACCGCCGAACATCGCGCTCGCGATATTCGCCGTTCCCTGCCCGATCAATTCGGCGTTGGCGTTGTGGCGCGTACCCGCCATACCATCGGCAACCATCGCGCTTAAAAGCGACTCAATACCTGCCAGAAGCGCGATTGTAAGAGCGCTTGGAAAAAGCATTCGCAGTTTTTCGAAGGTAATATTCGGCAGGCTCGGAGCTGGCAGCGTGTTTGGAATAGCGCCAAAACGGCTTTCTATGGTATCAACCGGCAGGTCGAAGATCATTGACACGAGTCCCATCAAAAATACTACGATCACAGGGCCGGGCAATTTAGGAACAAACCGTTTACACAGAATTATGATCGCCATTGAGATAACGGCGATTGCGAACGCGGCGGCGTTGAAACTGTCTACGTTTTGTATATAAACTACCGCTCTGTGGATAAAATCCGGCGGCAGCTTGTCTATATCCAGTCCGAAAAAGTCCTTAATCTGCGAAAACATCAACAGTATAGCGATGCCGGTGGTAAATCCAGTGATCACCGGGTAGGGGATAAAACCGATCAAAATACCCGCCTTACAGAAGCCTAAGACGATCAAGATCACACCCGCCATCATTGTGGCTATCATTAGTCCGTCCAGATCAAACTGCGCGTAAACCGTCGCGACGGTAATCGCAAACGCGGCTGTAGGTCCGCCAATCTGACTGCGGCTTCCGCCGAGAAAAGATATAAAAAAGCCCGCGACAATAGCGGTGAAAAGCCCTCTTTCAGGCGACAGACCGCTGGCGATGGCGATCGCCATCGCCAGCGGCACGGCGATCACCGAGACAGTAAGCCCCGCCAGAGCGTCGGCGTACAGATCTTTCAATCCGTAGCCAGTCCGCAACGAAACGTAACTTTGTGGAGTAAAACCTTTGAAGTATTTCGCTATTTTTGACATATACAGCACCCCAAGAAAATGCGCGACTCTACATCTAAAAGGCTTTTAAAATGATTAAAATTGAACGGCAACCGCGTTTTTATGCCATTGTTTCCTTATTATCCAGCAGGTAGGCACGCTCGTCCTCTGTAACATTGTGCCGCTTCTTCCCGCCCAAAGTGACGAAGCATTGCGTACTTGAATAGCAAGCATGGCTTTCGCCGGGCGGCTGAGCTTTATGCGCCGCGCGATTCGTTGGATTGACGCCGCTTTCCCAAGTTTTCAAATTGATTAAAAAGTCATCACCCCGCTTCTTTCATTTTTTATACGGGTGTGTAAAAATAGTCCATCTCAGAAAAAGGGGTTTCAATGGAAGCGGAAACAGCGGTTAGATTAGGCGACGGAGGGTATGTCCTTAGCGTTTTCTTGCTGATCTTTGGCGGCGCGCTGGTGTTTTGGATGGCGGCAGGCTTTGCCATGCTGGAGTCGGGGCTGGTGCGCACCAAAAACGTGTCGGTCATCTTGACTAAAAACATCGGCATTATGGCGCTGGGATCGGTGGTCTACTTCCTGATCGGTTATGACGTTATGTACGGACACGGCGTGTTTGGGCAGTTGTTTGCCTTTGGCGCGGTCGCTGGAGACAAGGGCAGCGATTACGGTTTGCACACGGACTTCTTCTTTCAAGTGATGTTCGCGGCTACCGCGGCTTCAATCGTCAGCGGAACGGTGGCAGAGAGAATCAAACTAATACCATTTTTCATATTTACGGCGCTGATAGCCGCGGTTATCTACCCCGTAGTCGGCAATTGGACATGGGGCGAGACATTTTTAGGCAACGGCGACGAAGGCAGCTTTATGATAAGCACCTTTGGCTCCGCGTTCAGCGATTTTGCGGGATCCACGATTGTCCATAGCACGGGCGGCTGGGCGGCGTTGTCCGGTGCGCTGTTGCTAGGCGCGAGAGTGGGCAAATACGGACCGGATGGCAAAGTGCGCCCGATTCCTGGCAGCAATCTGCCGTTGGCTACGTTAGGCACTTTTTGCCTTTGGATTGGCTGGTTTGGCTTTAACGGCGCGAGCGAGCTTGCTCTAGCCACCAAAGAAAACGCGGACAATCTGGCTCTGGTTTGCGCGAGCACGCATCTTGGTGCAAGCGCCGGCGCGGTCGCGGCGGCGATCTTAAGCAAGATTATCTATAAGAAGGTCGATCTGACCTTCGTGCTGAACGGTACGCTCGCGGGTCTCGTGGCGGTAACGGCCGGACCGAATATCGCTTTGTGGGTCGGCGCGCTGGAGGGCGCTGTCGGTGGTATTCTGGTGGTGCTTGCGGTGCCGTTTTTTGACAAGCTCAAAATCGACGATCCTGTCGGTGCACTTTCGGTTCACCTTGTGGCTGGTATCTGGGGCACGCTGGCGGTCGGTATTTTCAATCCCGAAGTAACGTTCTTAGCTCAGCTTTTCGGCGTAGTGGTTGTGGGTGCGTTTGTATTTGTGGCTTCGGGCATTGTATGGTATATTCTCAAACTTACTTTGGGCATTCGCGTATCTCAGAAAGAGGAGCACGAAGGAACAGACCTTAGTGAAACCGGACTTGAGGCGTATCCGGAATTTGTGAAAAATGCAAAATAAAGAAAGGTGTTAAATGAAAAAGATAGAAGCGATTATCAAGCCGTTCAAACTTGAAGAGGTTAAAGATGCCCTTAGAGAAGCGGGCATTACGGGAATGACCGTAAGCGAAGTCAAGGGCTACGGCAGGCAGCTTGGTCATACCGAGCTGTATAGAGGCGCGGAGTATGTGGTGGATTTTTTGCCGAAGCTGAAACTGGAGATCATTATCGCCAACGATCTGGTGGAAAAAATCATCGACACGATCGTCAAGACAGCTAATACGGGCAAGATCGGCGACGGAAAGATCTTTGTTTTGGACGTCGAAAAGGTTATCCGCGTTAGAACGGGCGAAACGGGCGAGGAGGCGGTCTAACCCGCCGTATTACGGAGCGGCCGTCTTGTCAATAGGCAGTCGGCCGCCCGTTGTTCGCGCATCAGGGATGGGTTACAGTTTTTGCCGCGTTAGGAGTGCGTTCATCCGCGCGAGAGCGTCTTGTGCGCTGAAGTTTTTGGCGCGCCCGCGATTTATCTCCCCCAATTCATTGCACAGAACCGGATTTTCTATCAGCGTTCGCAATCCTTCGGCTATGCTTTCCGTCCGTAGATCGGGCAGGATAAACCTTCTTGATTTGCCTATAAGAATTTCGCTTGCGCCCACAAACGGCGAAACCAGAACGGGCAACGAGCAGAACATAGCCTCGATGCAGGCACGCGCGAAGGTTTCTATAAAAGCGGGCAGCGCGAAAATATCGGAAGCGAAAAAGTAACGTCTTACATCATCAATCGGCGGCGCGAAAATCACACGGTCTTTCAAACCGCGGTTCTCCGTATACGCGATAAAAGGGGCGAACTTTTCTTTCGCTGCGATAAACAGCTTCGCGTTGCCAACGGAAGCGATCATCTCAAACGCGTCGATTAAACCGTATGCGTTGCGGACGCGGAGATCGCCGGAAGTGATTAACGAAATCAGGATTGTTTCGTCTTCGATCTTAAACTGCTCTCTGACCTCTCTTCGTAACCTGCCTCTCTCATCTTTTGACGCTTCAAAACGTTGGACGTCAAACGCGGGGTAGATTACCATCGTCTTCTTCGCCGTAAGATTAAATCGCCGTATCAGATCGGCGCGCATCATTTCGGAACTGCATATTAAAATGTCCCAGATACCGCTTTGCAAAAGCTCGCCGTGCATCCGTCCCACGTCGTGATTGGCGGGCAGCGGTCGCCCCGTAAGGCGTTCGTGCGCCAGATGGACACAGTTGTGCATATAGAGGAGATTTTGACGCATTATGTCGCCATGTCCGATCACAAAATCCATACGATGACGTTTTATCCACGCTTGTGCACGGTTTGCGAAAAACCTGCGTCTGAGATAGCGTCCCTTTCCAAAAAGAGGCGGCAGCTTAAACGCCTTCACCGCTCTGCCGCCCGCCGCCTCCACCTTCTCTTTGCCATACTTTCCGAAGTGTTCAGCGATTACAAAAACTTCATGTCCTATTTTGGACAGAAAAGCAGTTTGCTCCAGCACGATATTGCTTGCGGCGGTTTTTGCGCTGCCCATATCTTTTTTTGCGATTGCGACGCGCATCTTAGCTTTTTAAGCGACGGTAAATTTCAGCGGCGATCGGACGGCTGTAGATAAAAAGGCGCGTTTTGAGCCATTTATACGGTTTATTGCGTACTTTAAAACGGTGAACCGCCAAAGCGTTTCCAGGCGGGTTTGCCCCGTTTGTCGTTTCAAAGAACACTTTGTAGCCCAGCTTCGTGGCTTCCTCCAGCGCCATATGGGAGCCAAAACCCCAGCACCAGCAGAGCGACAAAACCTCGCTATGTCCAAGCTCGCGCCGCAGATCGACAGCGCACTCCAGCAGATCGGATCGCATTCTTTCCCGCGCCTCTTCCTCGCTTTCCATTCGCCCTTTGTTTTTAAAACTGTTCGTCAGATCATTTAATCGTGTTACATTGTCGGGCGATTGAAAGAATTCGCGGGCTTTGTCTTCATCTTGCGGTACCAGCGACGCAACTGCGTCCAGAAGTTCCCGCGACGGTATAAACGCTTTGCCTCCCATTTCCGGACCCAGAGGAAAAAGCGGCATACCCCACGGCAGCGCAAAACGGAACCGATGTTCGTCTTCCCTGAAGAGATCGGGAACCTTAAAACGCGACGCTGGATCGGCGGAAAGTGGCGGCAGATCACCGGATGAAAAGCGAAAATAGTGGTGAGCAGTATGCGAAGCAATATCAATTACGCCGCTTTCCTCCATCCACCGCGCCTCCCGCCAATTGAAATAGCGATCCGCAATCGCGCCGCCCTTGGATTTTCCGTGGCAATCAACGCTTTCTTTCAACGCGAGATCAATCGCGCGCGGTTCGCCGCTACTAAGTCGCGCTGTGTTGGTAAAAATAACGGCGCGATGTCCGTGCTTTTGCAGAATTTGCCACGCGTTGGCATAGTTGTCCAGATATCCGTCGTCAAAGGTGATCAGCACTGATCTTTTGGGCACCGGCCTGCCTTCCAGCAGATATGCCTCCGCCTCTTTAAGCGATATGCCGTGCCAGCCGTTCTTTGCCATTCCCTTGCATTGGTCGTCAAAAATTTCCGGATGAACGGCAATTGTGCTTGGTACGCGGCTGACATAGTGATGCATTAATACGGGCAGGCTTTTTGTAAACATTCGGGGATTATAACAGCCGCTATGTAAGGCCGGAGTTGAAGTGTTGTTTTGCAAAACGCCGATTTACGATCCGTCTAGACTATCGCTGATCCAGTCGCCGTACCTAACGCTTGATTCAAACTCTGCGAAAATCAGTTCCGGCAGCTCGTATGTGTGGGCAGTTTTGAAGAACTCCTCAATTGCGGGTATTCTCTCAGCGGCCGTTTTTATGATCAAAAGCCACTCGGAAGAGGTTTCAATCTCGCCGTTCCACCAGTAGACGCTGGATATGTTCGGCGCGATCGAAACACATGCGGCAAGGCGGTTTTTCACCAACAATCCGGCAAGCCTCTTCGCCGCTTCTTCGCTGTCGACTGTTGTCATAGCGACAATCACAGGCAAACCTCCGCGCCCGGTGTTCGGACTGCGGGAATAACTAAAATGATCTTCCTCATAACAGCGCATTATACAAAACAACTGGCATATCGCGCTGAGCCGGTCTTTCTCCGCGACGGGCAGGCGGCTGTCTCCGTCCGCGATCTGCGGCTTGTCTCACGCCACCTTTCGCAGTCCCATAGCGGATTTATCTGTTTTATTGCTGTTCTTTGCTGGAAATACTCAATAATGGCGGGTTACATTCCTATATTTAGCCAGATATTTGGACTTTTGTATGGTTTGGTCTGATGTTAGTTTTGACACATTGCCGTCCCGCAAGTTTTACCGTTTAGCGGCATATAATCAAGGAAAGTGTCTGGAGACAGTTAAATAATTGTCCGATGCCATCAAATAAAATCCGCATAATATTACCGACTACAGTAATCGCGCTGTAACTTGCAGGAAGTTAAACGATCTGAAACAGGCGGCTAAAGACGCAAAAAAGGCGTGCGAACTGGGCGTCGCAAAGTGTTGCAAGCAGCGAGGAGAAGTCGATCCGCGATTAACGCCGTTTCGTCACCGCGAGCGACGCGAAGCAATCCAGCAACATGTGGCCAGCGTTTAAAGAACAGCAATCGCTGCGTCAGAGAACATTGATTGTGGAATGCGTGGAAATCTCAATGATTTTGAATGACAAAACTTTGCTTTTCTGGATTGCTCTGTCCGCTCGTTTCTCTCAATGACGAAGCGGTGCGCGGCCCAGGCGCCGTTTTCTCAATGACAGCAAAACAGAATTCGCCTTTCTCATCGTTGGTGATATACGGACATATGTACGATTACCCTTGCTTTGCAAAACTGCTGCCTCGCCGTGTGCTAGCGCTTGGTCGAATGTCTCGCGTTTTTAAATCCCCGCTTTCGAGAGAATGACGGGATGAAGAGGGCTGCCACATTAACAAGCGTACAAATGAATGATGGCATACAACACATACGCGCGTTTTAAGTGGCTGCGGTTTTGTTATTTTTCCACCAGTTTTGCCTCATATAAAAACTGGCTGGGACCGTAGCTGATGTTTTTGTAGCGATCCATCAGCGCGTAACTTAAAAAGAGACTTTCGCGCGCGCGAGTTACGGCTACGTAGAAGAGTCTGCGTTCTTCCTCTATATTTCCAGCCTGCTTCATCAGCTTGCGGTTGGGGAATCGTCCGTCCATCAGATCGATCACGAACACCTCGTCAAACTCTAGCCCTTTTGAGGCGTGTACGGAGAGAAGATTTACCCCGCTTCCTTCGCTCATTTCACCACTGCCAAGCACCATAGCATTTAAGAATTTTTCGCTTTCTTGATAGGGTTTTGACAACTCCTTTAATGTCTCAGCCTTCATCAAAATTCTCATTTTCGCCTGATCAATCAGATACTCTTCCGGCACTTTCTCTTTTTTTGTCGCGCGCCTTCTTGCCAGCGTAGAGCTTATGGTGTCAAACAGCGGAGATTGTATGACGATCTCAAGTTGCCTCTGTGGCGGTTTTGATATATCCAGATCAACAAGGAGCTGCCAAAGCTGCGAAAGATATTTCGCCCCGTCGCCGCTCATCTGCGGATGCGTTAAAAATGGATGGTTTTCAAATGCCTTGGGCAAGTCGCCAAACCTCTTTCCACCTGCCGCGCCGCTGGTAAAAAGAGAGCTGTCCCGCTTGCCAAAGATCGGCCTGTTGATCGAGGCGGGCGCAATAAACGCGTTTACCAGACTGCCGTTTCCAAGCGTAAGCGCGGCGTCGTACAGTTCTTTCGCGCTGCTTGCGCCGATCTTGGGCGCGAACTCTAAAATATGGATAAACGCCAGAAGATCGCGCGGATTTACCAAAAACGTCAGCATATTAAGAAGCGTTCTGACCTCTTCAGACTCAAAAAAGCTCCCGCTTCCCTTTCTCCTGGTGGCGATCCGTTTTTCTTTGAGCATCGCTTCAATCCCGTCTGCGCTGGAATTGTTGCGAAAAAGCACGGCGATTTCGCTTCGATCAAAGTTTGATCGGCTGATCCAGTCGGCGATCGTCCTGTACTGTTCAAAAAGCTCATCAAACGCCAGAACTCTCGGCTTTGCCGCCGCTTTAGTTTTGACGACTTCCATCTCTTTGGGGTATATTCGTTTATTGTGTGCGATCACGCGGTTTGCGAGGCTTAGTATCTGGCCGCTTGATCGGTAATTTTTATTCAATGTCCATACTTTCGCGTCCGGATAACGCTTGTCGAAACCAGCAATAATCTCTATCTCCGCGCCGTTAAAAGCGTATATACTCTGATCGTAGTCCCCCACACAGAACAGAGAAGGAGGATTGATCGCCTCAATAATAGAATTTTGAAGTGGGTTTGTATCTTGATATTCGTCTACAAGCACTTCAAAAAACGGACTCTTTAATCCATTTTGCAGAAACGTGCGCATCTGGGTTAAGAGATCATTAAAACCGACAAAACCAAGCTCTTTTTTCAGCATGGTAAATTCGTCGAACATCGCGCTGTAAAGCGCGGCGTAATGTTTGTGATCCCCGTTTTTTTCACAAAGCCATAGAGTAAAATCCATATCGGCGCGGTTCTCCCAGAGTGCGTGGTAGTCATAAACGGTTTGAGCGCTTAATATCCTTCTGTCAAGTAAACCCTCTTTTGAGATTTGCTTGTCGTACACTGTTTTAAAGAGCGTCTTCAGTTCCGCCGGACGTTTCAGAACGATCTTTTCGCCGATCGATCGGAGCCACTTGTAGCTGACCGCGTGAAATGTCCCTGCCGTTATTTTTCCAGCTACGGAGACTCCAAAAAGCCTTGCTATACGCCCTATCATCTCGCCGGAAGCTTTGTTTGTAAAAGTAAGAAGCAGAATCTCTTCCGCCTCTTTGCCGCTTTGAAGCAGATGGGCGATCCGCCCGATGATTGTACTTGTCTTCCCCGTCCCCGCCGAAGCGATGATCAGATTATGACCAAACGGCGCTTTTGCCGCCGAAAGCTGATTTTGATTTAACATTGAGAGCGGCAATCTATATGCCTTTTTGTCTTTTAATTTTAATAATCTCTTTTAAGCGCAAGCGAAGCTCTCTGCCATTCGTGTCTATTCCGACAAGCCGCCATAAACCGTCGATATTTTCGATTTTCAGCGGAGCAATAACAAATTTTTCTCCGTCTTTTTTTACAACGACATTTCGGTGTTTTTTTATAGCTTTTTGAGTTGTTTTGATCAAACCAGTATATTCGGCAACGTCTTCCAATACGCAGTTTTTTATACGGTAAGCTCCGCTTTTCTTCTCTATGGGGCAGCCCGATTCCTTCAACCGGTTCAGATCGCGCAGAACGGTACGTTCGCTTACACCGAACTCCTTCGCAACCTCCGAAGGAACAAGTGAAGCGCGGCTATAAAACCGCGCAAGCATAGCGTTCAACCGGATCAGCAGGGAACCATAGTTATGCGCGTAAGAGCTCAAAACAACGGTCCGCTGTCACCGCCAACTGTTTCGGCGGTAGCGCGTTTAGGTTGCTTTGATATGCTGGTAAACACCTCTTTCTTTCCACCTCCCATATCCACCTCAAGTACGCCGGTGGGGCGATCAAATCGGCGCTTCAGCTCAGGGCGTACTTTGATAAGTTCGCGGTAATAATCGCCAAACACTGGCGCGCTGAAACCACCGCCTGTCGCCAGCGGTCCCATAGAGCTGTCGTCGTCGTTTCCATACCACACGATGGTTTCGGTGTCTGGGGTAAAACCGACAAACCATGCGTCTCTTGAGTCGTTGGTAGTCCCCGTTTTACCTGCGATTTCAATGTTTGCTACCCTTGCTCTTCTGCCGGTACCGCGTTTGACAGCATCCTGCAAAACGTTGATCATCAGATACGCCTGTTCCGGCTTAGTTACCAAAACCCCTTCCGGTTCGTACTGTCTGGATACGCCAAAGCGGTTAACTACCTCTGTGGCGACTCGCACCTTCATCCTTTCGCCGTAGTTGGAAATAACCGTCCAATACTCGGCGAACTCAAACGGACTTAGGCTGTGCGCGCCCAGCGCGATCGTCATATCGTAGGTCAGCGGTTTTGGCAGATAGGTGGAAAGCTGATCAAAAAGCTGCGAAATACCAATCGTCTCAACAAGGTTGATTGTCGCCAGATTGCGAGAAACCACCACCGCGTCCCGTGCCGTCATCAAGCCGACAAAGTTATCCTCAAAGTTTGTCGGACGCCAGATTTTTTCTTCTTTGTCCTCGCTGTCGGCGTATTTGTAGGTGCGCGAAATGTCGGTGATCGGAGAGGCGGGCGAATAGCCTAGATCGAATGCCGAGAGATAGATAAAGGGCTTAAACGAGCTGCCGACCTGCCTTTTTGATTGATATGCGCGGTTAAAAACGCTTTTGGAATAATCAGCTCCGCCTACCAGCGCAAGCAGATCGCCCGTCTGCTGCCTAATTGTGACAATTGCGCCGTTAAGCTGAGAGAGCTTAGCCTCCATAATCTCATTGTCGACAGCGTAGTTGGTGTAATTGTTCTCTGCGCTGGGCTGAACGCGCGCGATTAGAGAGCCCAGATCGCTGCTTATCTTATTCATCTCCTCTTTGCGCTTTGCTGGATCGATGTTGCGATCCGCAAGCAAGGCGTTGTAGCGGGCGGTTTCTTTGCGATAGTACTCCTCAACGCGCGTCTTGATATTTTCGTATCCTTTTTTGATCGCCTCTTCCGCGCTCTTTTGCATCGCCAGATCGATCGTAGTATAGACGGTATAGCCGCCGTTTCTTATGTCGGGAAAATCGGTCGAAAGATGCTTAACAATCGCGTCGATCGCGTAAGGAGCCTTGTTGCGCGTGAGCGTATCGTCAAAGATTTCCGGAGCCTGCGTGATTGCGGTTTTGTACTCATCCTTGCTGATCCAGCCAAGCAGCATCATTCGTTCCAGCACCAGATTGGCGCGGGCAATTGAATCCTGCGGGTTTTTCGTTGGATCGTAGAAGTTGGGAGATCGCGGAAGACCCGCGAGTATAGCGATCTCCTTCAAGGTAAGCTGGTCAAGATCTTTGCGGAAGTAGCCCAGCGCCGCCGTGCGAACGCCGTAGTAACCATGCCCCATATAGATAGCGTTGAAGTAGCGCTCCAGAATCTGTTCTTTAGTCAGGCTCATCTCCACCCGCAGAGCCAGAATCGCTTCCGTCAGTTTTCGATCAAAGGTCTTTTCGCGCGAAAGCAGCAGATTCTTTACAAGCTGTTGCGTAATCGTGCTTGCGCCCTCAACCGCCTTGCCAGCGAGGATCATCTTATATGTAGCTCTGCCGATTGCCTCCGGATTAACGCCGTAGTGTTCAAAAAAGCTGGTGTCCTCAATAGCCACCAACGCTTCTACCATCCTTGATGGTATCTGTTCAAACGGCACGTATATTCGATGTTCGTCGACAAAAAGATTAGCAATCAGCTCGCCGCTGCGATCGTAAAACTGCGTAGTCAGCATCGGGCGGAAATAGACAAGCGGATCGGTGTTTATGCTCAGGGCGCGCACAAGATATATCGTTAAAACGGCGATACTGATAACGGTGCCGCTCAGTGCGACCAGCACGGAAACAAGAAAAATTTTTTTCAGCTTTTCCAGTTTGCTGTGTGTTTGGACAAAACCGCCCTCTTTCCTTGAGCCTCTGCGAAAAAAAAACTTCAAATTCTCCATTCCCTCTTTTCAAAATTTGACTCGATCAGCGCTTTGGTCTGATCGTGCTTCGGCGCGCTCAAGATCTTTTCGCGCGCTCCGCTCTCTATAATTTTACCGCGATCTATCACGGTCAGGTTATCGCAAACGGCGGCAACGGCGGAAAAATCGTGCGAAACGAAAAGAATGTCCACGCCCTTGTCTCTGATTGCGCCGAAAAGATCGAGAATCCCCCGTTTGCTCTCTTGATCAAGCGCGGTCGTCGGCTCGTCCAGCAGCAGAAGCTTAGGCTCTTGCGCCAGCGCCATAGCGGTGATTGCCCGTTGCAGTTGACCTCCGCTAAGTTCGGAAGGGAATCTCCCAAGCGCCCACTCCGCCAATCCTACAATTTCCAGTAGTTCGACTACTCGTGCCCTTTCTTCATTGAACTGCGCCTCAATTTTACTCATAGGACTTAGCGCGGTAAAAGGATTCTGCGGGATAAAGACAACCGTTTCTCCGCGTCTGAACTCAAACGGCGCGTCGATCTCCCTCGTGAGCGTCATACTCGTTGGCAGCAAATTGAGCAGCGCTTTTAATGTCAGACTTTTGCCGCTGCCGCTCGCGCCAACCATTCCAAGCGCGCCGCTGATCGAGAGCGACAAATCAAGCAATGTTTCTTCCCGAAGGGAGACTTTCAGTTTTTTAATCTCAACGCTCAATGGTTTTTCTTTCGTCTTTTGCGGACGAACACGTATATCGCCGCGATAAAAATCACGAATACAAGCGTTGCAATTATAGCAACGTACAGATATCGTTCGATCATCTCCTGATTCTCGCCGATAAAATATCCCAGAAATACCAGAACTGCCGACCAAATCATGGCGCCTGCCGATGTAAAAAGTGAAAACAGGAATATGTTCATGCGGGCAAGCCCGGCCGGAAGCGAAATATATTGACGGACGACGGGCACAAGCCGTCCGCTGAAGATGGAGATATGTCCGTGTCTGTCGAAATAAAGCTCGACTTTTCGCATCGTTTCTTCGGTAAAAAATATATAGCGCCCGTAACGTAGCATCAGCTTTTTTCCCAGCGTTGCCGCCAGAAAGTAGTTAAAGAGTGATCCCAGCAAAGAGCCTAGAACGCCGCAGGCGATCGCCGCATAGATATTCATTTCGCCCTTGCTTGCCAGATAACCGGCTGGGATCATCGCAACCTCACTTGGGAAAGGGAAGAAGCTGCTTTCTAAAAACATCATAATCACAATTCCAATGTAGCCCATGTTAGCCACCAGCTCCACAATAAAATTAACGATTTCTGCCAGCATCGACGCTACCTGAATCGTTTAATCGCTTGAGCATAACGAATAACTCTTTGATTAACGTTTGTATTATTGATAGCCAAATGACGTATCGGAAGGTGAGATTTCTGATTGCAGCAGGGTAAAATCTTGTGTTTGTTCAGGTAAAAATTAATTTCATTATAGTGAAATTCGCTGTCGTTTAACACCTCTAATTCTCCCGCGTTTACGCCGTTTATTTTAGGCAAGGCTTTCTGATTGTTGAACTGGCTGGTATGCATTGCCTTGGAATCAGCGATAGAGCTATTGTTTGTTGAAGCCCAGATAATATCTTTGTAGTAAAAAACATGATGTATTCCATCATATTTGATTGTTAAAAACCATGCTTCATTCCCGTTCAAGAAAGATTTCGCTGGAAATACGGCTAATCGACTTTTGTCTTGAAGTTTCTTGTAAATTTCAATCATATGCTTCTCTAGTTTTTTCCCGTACTTTAGTATTTGTTAAATAATCGACTCGGTTTTTGGAAAAAAATTCTAAACACTCTAAAATAAACAGTTTAATACCGTTTATAGCGCGCGACTGCGTATACCGCCAATCTCCGCCGCCTTTAACACTGCTAGTCTCCATATACGTCCTATACGTCTTTTGGGGCGCTCGAATCGTTTTTATAGTCGTTAAGCAGTCCTATGAGAAGAGAAAGTTCTCTTATATCCTGATGTCTTTTTGTCTGCACCTCTCTTGTCCAATTACCGTTTGTCCCGTGTGTTTTTGCGTCATTTTTTTTCTCTCCTATAATTAAAAGCTCGTGGCTTTTTTTTATACTGTCTCCATCGCCTCTCTCTATGCGATTTTTACCTATTCTGGTTTCGCCTTGCCCCATAGTATATTGCCAGCTAAGCTCTAATATATCGTAACTCTTATACATCTCTCTGACTGCGGCGCAATCGTTATACGACAGAATAAATCCGCCCTTATGGTGTTTTAGTATTTCATTAAGCGCGGTATGGTCAAAGCCGTTGTGGTGGATTGGAAAATTGCGCTGAGGATAAATGCCTCTGAACATTTTAGAATCGCCCTCTAGATAATAAGGGGGATCGAGATATAAAAAGTCGTTTGCGCAATCTGGCAGAACTTTTTCAAAACTTGTGCATTCAACGCTTATCTTATCGGCACGAAACGATCGCAGTTTATCTAACATTGCTGCATAACGACTCTCATCCTGATATATTTTGCTCATCCAGCCCAAAAAGCCCGGTCCGTACGATAGATTGAAGTTAAAGTAATAATCTCTTGCTAGAATGATTGGGTCTAATTGAATTTCTCTCTTCCAGTGGCGCGTTAGTTCACATTTGATCATATTATAATTTTCTTGCGTAGGCTTGAGCGCGGTTATAGACTCGCACAAGGCAAAATTATTATGAATAGCCTGTTTCCAAAAATTGATCAAGATATCAAAAATATCGTAGCCGATTACGGGAATACCGAGCTCGTTAGCGATCGCTATTTCAACACTTCCGCCGCCAAAGAATGGCGAAATCACGCGATCTATATCCGTTGGTAGATGCTCAATAATTAATCCAACAGCCAAACTTTTACCGCCAGGGTACCTTAAGGGCGACTGACAATAGCGCTTATATCGCTTATTAGAACTTTTCAAATTTTCTAAAAAAAACTCCTTTATATCGTTTATAGATTTTAATTTATTGGCATAGTAAAGCAAATTGCAATCCTGTCGCTTAGTTTTACGACCAATAAGACGATAATTCGTCATTCCGAGAGAAATCCGAGCGTTTTTTTGTAGTCGAAGGCGCCGCCTAACTCTTTTTTTATAACGCTCTCAAAAATTTCGTTGGTAAAAAGAGCTTCTTCCTGAATCGCCACTATCATCGCGGCGTTTCTAACGACAAGCGCAATCTGTGCGCCGGTAAGCTGATGTTTGGCAAGTACCTCTAGATTTAAGCTCTTTTCAAGAGGAGCGTTTTTTGGCATAAGCTTTTTCCATATCTCAAGCCGCTGACTTTCGCTGGGCTTCTCGAATTTTATTTTGTAATCAAAGCGGCGCGAAAAGGCGGGATCGATGTTTTCCAGCAGGTTTGTTGTGGCGATCAGTATGCCGTCAAATCGTTCTATCTGTTCGAGAAATATATTCTGCATCTGATTGTGCATTTTTTCCGCCCCGCCTGATACCGAAACTGTGCGCGACGATAAAAACTGGTCCGCCTCGTTAAGCAGCAGAATTGGTTCGGTTCCGGATTTTGCGACAATATCTCTGTATGTGTCAAATATGCGCCGCGTGTTTTTTTCGCTCTCCCCCACAAACATTGATAAAATTTTGGAGCAGTCAAAGCTGATTACTTGCTTTTTGAGCGTTTTCGCCATCGAAACGGCGGTTAATGTCTTACCTGTGCCCGGATATCCGTGGAATATTATTTTGGAATTGATGGAACTTTTTTTATCTTTGAACCCCCATTCTTTTAGGCGTTTTATAACTTGCGCGTCCATTCGCTTCAAAAGCAGTTCGAGAATTTCTCTTGTATCTGGATTCAATACGACGTCGTTAAGGGTTGTCTTAGGATCAATCAACTCAAATATCTCCTGTTCTTTTATCAGTGTATCGAGCTTGATTTTCTGACCCTTTCTCTTTTTCGGATATATATTCTCTTTAAGTACGTCCTCCGATATAAAAAACGATCGGCTCATACCGCCAAATGGAATCAGCACCTCGTCATAGCCGACTATCCCCTTTTCGATTAATGGCGCGTTTTCCTCCAGCAGACTTCTGTTTTTTATCTTTTCATAATCGTCAAAACTTACTATTTCGATCAGCGTATTCATATCGCGCAGATTCTCGTCGGTACTGGAGTATTCCTCTTTTAGCAGCGCGAAGAATATAACTCTCTCTTTTTCGTTCAGATGACGCTCTTTAAAGTATCTCTCTAGACGCGGTACTTCTTTTGAAACTGCGATTTTCTCTTTGATCTGCTCCTCCAGCATCATCAAACTGTTCTTTACGCGCGTGAAGCTCTGTGTCGAAGGATTGTAGTTTTGGCGTATCTGCGCGAGCTCCCGGTACAGATCGATACGCAGAAAATTATCTTGAAGATATTCAAGGTGATCGGTGTATGGCTTAACATCCGGAAGAGAAATATCCAGATTCCCCTCTTCGATCAGCTTCAGAAAAGTGATTGAAAGCGATATGGACTGATGAAGCAGATCGAGCAGGATAATATCCGATGTCTTGCCGTGGCGCTGAGCGTTTAGAGTAACCCAGCCAAGTTCAATAAGATTGCGTACCTCAACAATGTGCGTTACATATCCTATACGCTCTTTCTTGTATGCTTCGGCAAGAAGCGAAAAAACGGTTATTTCTGTTATACCAGCGAGATAGTCCGCCATTAGTATTTTCAAAAGTTCCGCTTCAGTTATAGAACATTTAAGCTGACCAAAAAGTGCGGTCTGCCCCACATCTTTTTTTTGCAGAAATTCAATCAGTCCGCGCATATCTATTTTCTGCATTTTTTATTCTTTAATAAGTCTGATATTTCCTCTTTACGCTCTTCTAAATAATCATAGCGATTTATAATCTCGTCCTTTGTAGCGAAAGAGTTGTAGTAACCTACGGTGACCGATGGCATCAGTAAAAGCGTGCCCGCGTCAAGCGAGACCGCCGAAAAGCCCATAAGCGGATAAACGCTTGCCATAATGCCCAGAGAAACAATAAATAGATGCAGAGCCGTACCGCTTTCCCGCGCCTTTTCCGCTTCTTCCTTAAAGTGTTCGAGCTGAAAATCCACCGACTCTTCTTCATAGAACAGCGCGTCGCACGATTTTGTCTGATCGACATCACGGTAAGCGTTAGGAGAGCAGCCCAACAGCGCCAGACAGAGCAGGATACGTTTCACCATGCCCCTTTTTTGTCTCTATTATATTAAAAAGCGATTTAAAACGGCGATTTAATCACAATTTTTGTACTATCCTGAAAACTTTTCTGGGGGCGGTAGTTTGATTCGTTCAATTCTCATAGCCTGTCTTTCCTCTTCCGCCCTCTTTGCCAATCTGGTCAGTACGCAGAATTGGCCTGCGAACAGAAGCTTTTACGACTATCTCGTCCTCAACAGAATCGATCCCATACTGATTTCCGAGCTGGACGAGGACAGTTACGAAGTGGTGCGCACGATCCTTGCTGATACCACCTTTTACGAACACCGCGAGGAGGAGACAGATCGTCTTCTGCACGCGCTGATCCCCATCAGCGAAGAGCAGCAGATATCGCTCTACTACAGCGAGGGCGGCTATAAACTGGAAATTGTTCCGGTGCGCTACGCTGTCGTCCGCGAAACGCTTACCACCCGTATTCAGTCGTCATTGCAAGCCGATCTGATCGGCATAACCGGCAACAGCCGGCTTGCTCACGAGATCACGGCGATATTTGATGATCGCGTCGATTTCAGGCGTGACGTTCACAAAAACGATCCAATCGGCGCGATTTATCTGCGTAAGGTGCGGCTTGGCAAAACGTGGGGTTCTGTAACGGTGGAGTCGGCTTTTATTGAGACAAATGGAAAGCGGCGCTACGCCTTCTACTATCCCGAAGACGAAGGTTACTACGACGAAAAAGGCAACGCCTTGGCGGGGCTTTTTCTCAAATACCCTCTCAAATTTATCAAGATCACATCCGAATATCAACCCACAGGCAGGCAGCACCCCATCTACGGGCAGCTTCGTCCACATCTCGGCGTTGATTTCGGCGCAAGTGCGGGCACTCCCATCTACACGGTTGCCGAAGGCGTGGTGCGCTTTGCCGGCTGTCAGCGCGCCTGCAGCGAAGGCTACGGCAAACAAGTCGTAATTGAGCACAAAAACGGCTGGCAGTCGCGCTATGCACATTTGCAGAATTTCGCCTCCAAAGTAACACAAGGCACGAGGGTATCACAGGGACAGACAGTAGGGTACGTGGGCAAAACAGGCGTTACCACAGGCTATCACCTGCACTTTGAAATGCGGAGAAACGGACAGACAACCAATCCTCTCGCTATAAAAAACGTGCGTCAGGACGGCTTAAATGGGAAGGACTTGTCCAATTTTCTGATGCTGGCGGAAAAATGGCGCGGCGATCTGGATTATTACGCCGACATTGCCGAGCCTGGCGTAAATCGGATAAGTCTTATCGACGCAGGCGACAAATACAACGCCAACTGATGCGTTTCCTCTTTCACGATGGCGCGGGCAGCGATCGGCTGATCGCGGACTGTGCGCTTTTGCGGCATATTAAGGCATTGCGTCTGATCGCCGGATCGACGCTTTTTCTGCGCAATCTGCGCGACAATCGCCTTTATTCTTACAGGATCGCGAAGTTTTTAAAACGGGAAGCCGTGCTGGAACTGATCGGCTCGGAAGAGAAGATTATCCTGCCGGCAAGGAAAATAGAGCTTGCATGGTGCGTCGTTGATCCAAAGGTGATAGAAAAAACTATGCCAGCGCTGAACGAGCTTGGCGTCGCGGTGCTTCATCTGATCCGGTGTGAAAAAAGCCAGCGAAATCACCGTGTCAATATGAACCGTTTGGAGCGCATAGCGGTGCTTTCGTGCGAACAATGCGGGAGGAGCGCGCCGATCGCGATTAAAGAAAGCGGCTGCTTTGAATTCGCTAACAACAACCCGTCGGCTTTGCTGTTTGATTTTGGCGGCGCGCCTGTAAATCCGCAGGCGATTGCCGGAAAAACAGTGGTTGTGGGGCCAGAAGGTGGATTTGGCGAAAACGATTACGAAGCGTTTAAGGGGCTTGCTAGGATCGGCATCAATTCGCCGCTTGTTTTAAGAAGTGAAAGCGCCGCCATCGCCGCCGCGGCAATGCTGGCTGCGTATTCGCCAATCCATTCGGGGACACAAATTTAGATGGTGCGGCGGGTTCAATTCCACCGCTGATCTGTTTAGCGTTGGGCGCGCCGATCATGTCTCTTTCCTCAAAAATAGTTCCGCATCCCCGAAATTGCCGAATTTTCTTGTCGTTATATTAGCCGCCGCGCAGGTTCAAAATCGGGCGGACCGTCGCCCGTGAAGATCGGCGTGCAGCCTTGATCCCTGAGCGTTTTGGCGAGCTTATATTTTGATACGCCGACAAGCGGATCGCAAAACGAATTGCTTTTTCAGACGCGATCATGTTAATCCGTCTTTTGCGCGTATTTGCCGCGGCCGCTTAACAGCGTTACGCGGAACTCCACGATCAGATCGCCTATGAGCCGCTTAATACAGCAATCGAACCCCGCGCTGGCTATACAGATTGGTATTTGTTTTTCGCGGCAGAGCGCGAAAACCGCTCTTATGCGCGGATCGATCCTGACGCCCGATATAAAGCGATCAAACTCCTTCTGCGGCAAGCGAAGCGAACCGAACATCTTCCTGAGCGCGTCAAAATGGCTCTTCGCCCGTCAGATGCGCCCGCCACGGCACGAGCGCGTTGTCGTAGAAAAACGCTTCAACCGCGTAATAACAAAGCCGTTGTCGCTGATCGTGCCGTCGAAATCGCTTAAAAACGTGTATTTGCTCATAGCGGCGGCATATCCGCAGCGTTCTTATCCAACGCTTGAAAACAACCGCTAACGCGGCTTATTTCACGCCCTCAAAATTCCCGCCGCGTTCTCTATTGCGGGATCGGGTGCTAATGCGATAAAGCGTATGATCGGCGCTTTGTTTTATTGTTGATAAAGAAGGTTGGCATTGAAAAAGGAGCGGTTTATACTCGCGATCTTCGCCGCGATGATCGCGTGGGGCGCTTCGTGGCCCTGCAACAAAGTGATGATCGAATATATGGGCGCGGCAGAGCTTGTGTTTTTACGCTATCTGCTTACGGCGCTCGCGATTGGCGTGATCTTGATCGTTACGACGCGAAAGCCGATCATAGATCGCTTCAGCCTGCTGATTGCGCTTGTGTCAGCGCCTGTCACGGGCGTTTTCGGGTATCTTGTGTTTTTTGGGGTTGAGTTCGGCGCGGCCGGACTCGGCGGCGCGTTTATAAACGCCGTTTCGCCGATTGTCACCTACCTGCTGAGCGTCGCGCTCTTTCAGCGCAAAGCCGCGTCGCTTGATTTCGCCGCGCTCGCGATAGGCTTTAGCGGCGCGGCGCTGATGATGGGCGTTTTAGAGTTTGAAGCGAACGCGATCTTCTCAAAATACAATCTTATATTTATCGCCGCCGCGTTTTTATGGTCTGTTGTCACGATTTTAAGCGCGAAATCGCGGGTCAATACGATGGTTTTTTCGTTTTATCTGTATATTTTCGCCGCGATCGGAGCGGCGTTTTTTATTGATTTTCGTGCCGTGGATTTAAGCCAAACCGACGCCAAGTTCTGGAGCGCGGCTGTTTTTGTGGGGGTTGTCAGCACGGCGTTTGCCACCACGCTGTTTTTCCTGGGATCGAAAAAGCTCGGCGCGGACAGGGTCAGCGTTTTTATGTTCGTTACGCCCGCGAGCGCGATCGCTTCAAGCGCGATTTTACTGGACGAAACTCTGAGCGTATGGGAGCTTTTAGGAATCGCCCTTTCCATTGTCTCTGTTTATATGCTAAACCGCGTCGGCGTTTTTAAGCCGAAAGTCAAAAAAAGCCGTATAGACTAAGTTGAAGGCGGACTGCTTTCCATCATCGCCGCGCTTTAGCGCCGCTGCCGCCACGGCTCAACGCAGCCGCGTTCGTCGCCCGCAACCGCCGCTCTGTCTTTTTCAGCGCCGCCCAAATCGCCTATGGCTTCGTATGACAAAGCGCGGCATTCGTAAGCCTGCGGCAAGCCCGCATAGCCTGCGATCGCGCTGGTAAAATCTTTAATTGCTTGCTTATGATCGTTTGCTTTCATACGAATAATGCCGCGCGCGTAGAAATAGCGGGAGTCGCAGTAAGGCGTTATGGCGATCCCATCGGAGAGATCAGCGCTCGCCGCGTCGTAATCTCCCAGTGAGGCTCTGATCATAGCGCGGTCGTAATAAATCTCGCCCCTGCTTGGGTTAAGCTCAAGCGCTTTAGAGTAGTCGCCGATCGCTTGTTGATTATTACCAAAATATTTGTGCGTATAAGCGCGCGCGACATATAAATCATCGCCTCCCTCCGGCGACATTGAGATCGCCTTATCAAGATTCGGCAAAAGCGCGCGCGCTGTCGTTCAGCTACCTGTATGCGTTCGCGTGTAACAGATAACCGTCGGATCGAGATGGAGCTTCACGAATGTACTCGCCGTAGTATCCAACCGCTTTCTCGTAATCACCCGCATCAAACGCCTTCCCCCCCAGTTTATATAAATTATCTAAGCTATTTTGCGCCCAAACAGCCGCAATTGCAAGCGGCAAAATTATTAACAGCCACATATGTGTTCCTTTTGCCGCTAAAACCGACGCGGCAGATTTGCAGATATTATATTATGCCTCGCTGAAGCGCGTAAATCTGCCTGACTTTGGCGGCGCTTAAGCACGCTGGTTTGGCGCGGAGTCGCAGCCGACGGTCAGCAGACAGGCAAAGCGCGATTTACGCCGCTTAATTTTTTTGCATTGTCTATTGATTCCGCCGCAATCTGATCGTCGCCGTTCATGATCGCCGTAATATCGCTTACGGCGGTCGTTTAAACGGGAGCAGTCCCGCAAAATGGCGGGACCTTGCAGAACAAAGCGCGCCCGGCGCACCGTGTATAAGCTGAATACAGCGTTTACGCTCAGAAACGCCGGCGCGGCGTAAGCGGTTCTATAAAAATCTGAAGTTAATCATGCACGAAATCTTTTGGCTGGGATAATCTTTATGGGAATAACCGTTTTTTGAAGGATAATCGCCGCCAAATTCTATACTTGCTTGACACATATAGTCGCACTTATCATATAGGATAGACGCCGTAAATAGCGACGCGGAATCGTTATCTCCTCCCTTGTTATTTACGGTTTCGACCTTTGCGGCGCTGTATGCGAAGTCGATGTATACAGGCTCTAAAAAAGAGCATTTTAATAAATCAGACGGGCTGAATACCACTTTTAGCGTAGCGCTGCGTCCGCTGTCTTCGCTCATGCTTTTTATAGCGGCAAATTGTTCACTTATTAATAGTTCGTCTTCAGAATGTTGAATTTCGATATCAGCCGAAAGTCTGAATATGGACAGATTTTATTAATAGAAGCTCGAAGAGCATACAATTCAAAACGCTTATGCGGCTCGTTATTTTTTATATCTTCTATTTCATCATCCGCGCCAAACCAATCGACTCCTTTTTTCGCGCCTATATCAATATATATAAACCCGGAATCTATGTAACGCAGATAATTGATATTCAGTCTCGCGTTGGCGACCTTGGCGCTGGACACTTCTATAAGAGTCTTATTGATAAAACTTTTATTTCTTCGCTGCTCTACCATAAAATCAATCGCTGCCTTTTGCCTTTGATCCCTGAATAGCAGGCGATTTACATTTAACGACGTGGTTTCAACAAACCCCGATGATCTAAATGAAATAACGCTTCCTTGAATCGTAGATAGATATTTGGAGTTTGAATGGGTTAGATCGAAGAGCCAGAAAGCGTATGGGAAAGTATAAGAAAACGATCTGCCCCGCTCATATTGTCGGGAGCTGTCGCCTTCTTTTTGACTATAGCTGATTCGCAGCCGATCGTTTAACGCGGAAGGATTTTCAATTGACAGCGCCGAGATTAACGCGGCTTTATCTTTTAGTTTTCTGCCTTCGTCGCGATAATAAAGCGATAATTGGACATTGTCTCTCGGCTGGGTTTTAACGGCGATAACGCTTGCGCCTACGGATGAACCCGGCTCAATCTGCATCGTAGCGTTCTGGGACGAAAGCCTGTTTATCTGCTCGATAGCGTTGTCAATATCGCGGATATTTAATTTTTCTCCCGCAATGTCCCCAAACGCCATTCTGCTTTGGATGCGATCTCTGACTGTATTGTCGTTAAATAAAATCTTTTCTATCCAGCCCTCGATTACGACTATTTCCAGAATGCCGTCTTTGCTGAACTCTTGCGGCATTTTCAAGGCGGCTCTGGACGTAATAAAACCTTTTGCGTGATATAGGGCGGTAACGCGCCGCAACAGATCTTCAATCATAGCCGCCGTCAGACATTTATTTCTAAACGGCTCAATCGTCGCTTCAACTTCATTGTCGCTTAACTTGCTTACGCCGCTGATAACAATCACAGATATAGGAACGCACGCATTTGCGGAATCTCCTTCAGGATTCTGCGGCGATTTGTCTTGATGCGGCGCGAATGGCTGTTTCAGGTTTTCGTCTATCCGCATTTCGTGTTCTTCTGTATGATCCTGTAAAATCGCGTTAAATCTCTATCGTCGTTTACTGGAATATCCGCCGATAAAAGCGACGAACACATAAAGAAAAATGCCCAGTATATTTTACTCATAATATATCAAGCCCTATAATGCCGTTAACTGAGATTATTCACATTGATTGACACACGCGTATGTTTGATTGTTTTCTAATAAGAGAAAGTAAGCTACCCGTTCGTCTATAATCGCTTTGATTTTATGGATATCGTTGTAGCGGTGGGGAACTTTATATCAATGGTGAAACCATTTCCGTTGATACCATTTAATCTCACCTCTTCTTTCTACAGTAACATACAGCTCGTCGCAGGAGCTATAGGCTTTGCCGTCTCTGCAAGAACATAAAAAACAATCCACCGATCGTATATCGGTCTTAAATATATATTCAGGCGTTACATAGCGATATGTATAAACGGGTATTGTCCAAATGGCTCTTTTGGCTTATCGCTTGTTTTGTCGGCAAAGTCTGGAAACGAGGCTTTATCCAGATTGTCAAGAGCTGTACCGCCATTCGTTACCATATATATATATATATCTTTTAACTTTTCTAAATCCAGCCTTTGATTACGACTTAGCCAATATAGTCTATGCTCTGATTCTACTTCATAAAAAGCGTCTTTCGCCAAAATTAACTTGTTAGACAAAGGCGGATATTCAACATCGCTGGTATTAAGTATATTATCCACGTAGATCACATCTTCTCGTTTTAATCCTTCAATTATATTGTTTTCCAGTACAAACTCTAAAAATTCATTGTTGTCTATATATTCCATATAGACCTTGCCTTTAGTAGGGTCAGGACGTATTGACGCTTTTATGCCAATAGCGCATCCGCCTAACCCAATCGCCAAAAGAATTAAAAACGCAAATCGTTTAATCCAGTACATTTACGCTTCCCGTAAAGGCTGCTCCTACAGAATTGTTTGTCTGGATAACCGGATCTTTCAGATTAAATATACTAGGATCGGTAATATCTGGTTTATCAATAAGGCTTGGATCGAATTTGCCGATAACGCCGCCGATTATTTGTTCGCCTATAAACTGTCCTGCATAAGTCTTTTCGTTTCCAAAGAGTAACCAAGAAGGTATTTCTTTGCCAATAATGTCGCCAAGAAAGTCGAGTTGCTCTAGCGCCGCAGCATTGTTCTTTATTCCGTCTTTTATAGCATCGCCCGCCTTACTTACCGCCGCCGCCTTACCCATCTGATAGACCATCATAACGCCCTTATTAAACCCTTCGCGGTAGCTCCCGCTTTGCGTAGTAGTCGTTTCGTCGAAATCGGTTATATTCAGGCTGGCTTCGCCGTTAACCTTCGCGAGCGATCCGTCGGCTTGTTTCTGATAACCGGCGCCTATTGTTCCGGTTTCTATCTTTGCCGCTTCCAGGTTAATATTGTTTTTGGCGATAATGGTTGAAGCGCTTCCAAGCGCTATTTCAGATTGAGTAGCCGTTACGGAAGCGGTAGTTGAAATACTGCCTCTATATTCTCTATAGCCTCCATTTTGCAGAGATTCGCCAAGCAAAAGAGCGCCTCCAAACCCTGTAGAATCCGAGAAGCCCTGCCATGCTTCAGAAAGAGCGCCGCCTGGTCCTCTGCCAATAAAGCCTCCGGCCGCCCCAGAACTTGTAGCCAGTATAACCGTATCAAGACCTACTTTGCTTACGTGATGTTCCGCGCTCCTGAAATGAACGTTTTGCGCGGCGGTTACGTCTATAGCGCCTAAAACCGCTATTTCTCCCGTATCGGCGTTGATATTAGAGCCTTTGACAAGCAGATCACCGGCGGAATAGATACGGATATCCCGCGCGTCAAGGTTTGAGGCTACGGCAGTCCTGCCCATTTCTTTTTCTATGTCGGTCGTTGTTTTGCTGAACGACCAGTCTGTGAAGAGCGAGTTTTTGATCCGTTGGGAATCGCTCATATATCCAGAGACATCTCTGGCGCTGTCTAAAACTATGGCGTTTTGCGCGCTCAGGTCAGAGCCCAATATATTGATACCGCCCAGCGAAGTTGTCAATAAGAGTGATCCGTTCGATACGACAGACGACCCTTTATTGGCGGCCGTCTCTATGTCGGCGGCGGCTTTTGAGCTTGTGGTGATACTCTTGCGTATAGCGTATCTGGATTTGGTCTTGGTCGTCTGATCGTATCGCGAACCGACGGCGTTAATCACATTTACGCTTTGCGCGTTTAACGCGATATCGCCCTGCGCGCTGACGCTGGAACCATATATGACCAGATCGCCGGCGATATTGGCTTGCAGGGCGCCGCCGATTGTCCAATCAGAACCGTTAGCTGTCGCAGCGCCTTCCATTTTTACGGTCTTCCTGCCGCTGCCTCCGACCAGAGAGCGTGTGCTTTGCGATTTAACGGAGGTTTTGCTGTATTCGTCTTCTGCCGCCGCGATCAAAGGCGAATCCGCGTTTATAAACGCGGATTCGCCAGCGCTTACATCCGTTCCTGAAAACGACGCCGCGCCCTGCGCCTAGACGATCAGGTTTCCCCGCGTTTCTAACGACGAAGTTCTGTTAACTGTTGTCGTTTCCGTAACCGCGTAGCCGTTTTCGCCGTAAAAACGGGCATTGTTCAGTGCGGCTGCGTCGAAGGATATATCGCCCTGCGCCGTCAGATACATATCGCCCGCCGAGCTTATCCTGCCCGCGTAATCCTGTATCGATCTCCCCGCTGAGATTAACAGATTGCCGTTTGATTTGACTTCGGCGATGGCGCTGAGATCGCTGTAGCGATCCTGCCCCGCCGCAAACGAAGACTTCGCAGATTGATTGAGAAAATCTTTGCCGGCTATTATGGACAGAAAGTTATTCGATACAATAGACGCCCTTGTATTTTCTATATTGTCAGCGGCGTTCAGATAAACGTTTCCGCTTGTTATGGACGCGGTTGGATTGCCCGCGCCGTTTAACCATGCAAGGGCGTTAACGGAACTTTGATTGATAATGTCGTTGGCGTTGATCGATAATAATCCGCCCGATTTAATCGCGCCGTTTTCGTTGATAACGCTTTGCCCCGCATTGATATTTATCGCGTTTTTCGCGGCAATAGAACCGCCGTTGTAAAGGCTGTTTTCTATATTCAGATCGATCACGCCCGCTTCTATCGACGCGCCATCGGCAATAACAATCTTGATTCGGACCATACGATATCGCTGTCCAACGCCGCGATCTGATCCTGAGTAAGCGCGATGCCCGCCGCAAAATTCAGGCTTAAAGCCGTCGCTATGCCGTTTTCCAGCAGGACGTTAAAGCGTTCTTCGTCGCTTACGCCGCCGCCCAGAAAGTCGGTTGAAACCTTGCCCAGCGCGCTCATAACCATTGCTGCTCGACGTAATTATCGCCCAAACGCTTGATATCGATCGCGGGGTTATAGCCTATGCGCTCAAGGAAATAGCTGGAGCCTAATAGTTTATTGGGATCGACAAACTGCGCCCGGCTTTCTATCAGATAGTTTGAGCCCGCTGTTTGATTTTTATTCAGCGTAAACATAGCGTTTAGATTGCTTTGATTGAAAATGCCGTTTTCGCTTACAAGCGCCGACGGATCGACGCTTCCGCCGTTTGCGGCTGAAGATCGAATGGAGCCGCCAGACTTTGAATAGTCGATATTTACGCCTTTTACCGGCGTTTGATTTGCCAATCCGCCGTTGGCGAAATCTTTTAAATCACCCGCGATAGTTCCGGACGCCTGTATATCAGAGTTTACGGAGTCGTATTCCGTGAAATACTCGGAAAAGTGATCCGTCGTCCATGTTCTTGTCTTGGTTTTGCGCTTGTATTTTACGCCTAAAAATCTTTTGCAATCTTTGTAATTCTCGCTATGCGTTACTACATAATGCGTAAAGTCGTTGTAATAAAGCGGAATCTTTGCGTTATCGACGCTGTTTCCATACAGCCATAGATTTCCCCCGCTTTGAATATCGGAAAGATTGTTGGTCAGCGCCCCAAACTCCAGCAGCATATCGCCGTTTGATTTGATCGCGGCGCGATCGGACTCGTTCAGCAGCGCAAAATCTTTGTAGTAGTCAAGCGTATAGCCGTATTGAACCTCGCTTTTAACTTTTTCGTTTCGTACGACCTGCGCTCTGTCTTTATATCGGTTAATCAGACTGGCGCTTTTAAGCGTCATTGTCCCGCCGCTTAAAATGCTTGAGTCTTCATTTTCCAAAGTATCGTTCAGCCCGCCGTTGCGATCGATTTGAATATGCGTTCCGCCGTAGATCGCGCTGGCGCCCGAATTTAACAGGTTGTCGGCGTTCAGATAGGTCGTTTCGCCGGCGTAAATCAGCGCGTTATTTTTGTTGTATATAGAGTTTGCGCCGATAGTCAGATCGTTTTTCGCCGCCAGCGCCTTGCCGTTGTTTGTTACGGCGTTGGCGCCCTCTACCGCAAACGATCCGATCGTAATCGAAGCGGTCGTTTCCCTCGTGAATGGTCAAATCTTTGCCGCCGAGTATTTCCGCGCTGATGCGGTGTACCTTTGAGACGAGATCGACGCTGTCCGTATTGCGCGCGTCCAGTCCAAGACCGGTTATGATCATCTCGTCTGAACCTATATTAAATTGGAGTCCGTTTGCGGTTGGATCTGAAGCTCCCGTAATCAATGCCGCCCGCGAGACATTGATAAATCCGCAACCGCGCAGGTAATCCCGTTTGGATTGGCAAGTATAAACTCCGCCTTTTGCCCGAAAACCTCCGCGTAGCCGTTTAACGCGCTGTTTTTGTTGCCCGTAATCTCATTGAGGATAATAGATGCACCCCGCGAAGCGCCTAAATTAGAGTTTGCCCCCAGTGCGCCGCGTTACTGTTGTTGAAGATTACGCTTCGCTCGTCAATGTTAAACTGATTGTAGCTATTGCGAGAAACGCCGTCGCCGTTTGGTTTTGCGATATTGACGACATCGACGCCGTTCTGGGCTTTATCCAATTGTGTATTGGTTTTGCCGTCAAGCGTCATAGAGGCGGTCGAGGCGGCTAAAGCGGGCTGAACAATCAGCGACCAGGAGACCAAAACGGCGAACGCTTTGCGTCCCGCCTTGTAAAACCTTGTGCGCCTGAGATTTTGAGAGCATTTTAAGGATATACTGATAAACATCACGAATCCTTTTCCGCAAAAGGTCGATCGCTTATAGCAAAAATATGATTAAAATCACAGGCCAATCTTGTGTGCGCATAAGCTTCAAACGGGCGCAGATACGCAAAAATCCAAATAACTTTTGATCGTTAATATCTGGCGGGACGAGGGCGAGCGGAAGACGACGGGATTTGTAAAGTTTTGACGAAGAGCAGCCGGGCGATTCGCTCGATTGGCGGCGGCGCCACAGCAAAGCCATTCTCCAGACCGTCATAACAATTGGGCGCCGAGACCCAAACCTTTCTTTGTTTCGGGATTGAGATCGCTTAGCGTTCAGCGTAATCAGTTAATCAAACTATCTGCCGGAGCAAATAAAAAATCTGACAAACCTTTATTGGCTTTTTCTTAGCGGCGATAAGTTATTGCTTGATGATGCGCCCGCTTCTTGACTGGATAAGAAGAAAAACGGAGGATTAACAGAGTATGCGGCTAAGCAACCCAATTTTCCGTTTGAATGTTTCGGAACGCCGTAGTCAGATATTTATGCTGCCTGCGATAACGGCGATAGCTGTCGTTGAATATTGCATCAAATACAGAAAACGCGGAAAAGCGATTTAGACCTCCGCCGCGACGCGGAAGTGAGGACTTTGTAATATAGCAGGTAAAAGCGCAAGATGATAAAATTGCGGCGTGAGACGAAAATTAACCGCGTTTAGCGCCGCGATATGCGTTTTTGCCGATTTGGCGTATGTTGGATGCTACGATCCGTTCGCGTTTAATAAAAGACGGAATTTTACTTAGCCCAAACGCGGCGCATTGGTTTGGCACGGATCGTTTAGAGCGCTATCTGTTCAGCCGCGTCGTAGCAGGCGCAAAAAACTCGCCGGTTATAAGTCTTGTGAGCGCGGCGTTTGCCTGCTTAATAGGACTGATCGCGGGTATTATGGCGGGCTATTTCAAAGGATACGCAGATAAAGCGATCGTAACGGAGATCAACCTGTTTTTAATAACCTTTCCGATATTCTTTTTACTATTGACGCTGGTTAGCTATATGGACGCGAATATATTTTTGCTGATTATCGTTATTTCGGTTGCGGGCTGGATGAGAACGGCTGGAATAATTCAGAAGCGAAACCTTTTCCATAGGAAGCAAACCGTTGCCGCGAGCGGGGCGATCTTCGCCGAAAGCGCGCTTAGCTTTCTTGGGCTTGAAATTGCGCCGCCGGATATGAGCTGGGGCAATCTGCTGGCTGAAGGCAAGGCGACAATCAATATAACGTGGTGTGTTAGTTTCTTCCCCGGGCTGTTTATTTTTATCATCGCCTTCGCGCTTTTAACACTAAGCGACTGCCTGCAAAAGCGATTCAACGGCTGCGAAACGCCGTTTTAAGCGCCATAAACGTAAATAACGATGAAAAACTACCTTGAAAGCCTGTTAGCCGAATGCAAGTTGGACGAAAACAATCTCGATCCTCTTTTTATCGCAAAAGACCTACCCGACGACGCGACGCTAATATGCGCTTTGTTTGCATATGGCAACGTTAAGGCGATAATAAAGTTTCTGCGCTCGCTCAATTTCAGGCTTTTAGACGAGAGTGAGCGGACGATTAGGCGCGAACTGGCCGATCATTATTATCGTTTTCAAAGCTCGGAGGACGTGCAAAATATATTTGTCGCGTTTGCGAGAATGCGAAAAGAAAATATCGTTTTGCAAAAGTTATTTACAGACGCTTATAGTAAAAACGGATTTTTATTCGCGCTGTCCGATATGATTCGCGGCTTAAGAGGCTATGTCGGCGCACGGACGCATGGGATAGATTTTTTGTTTTCAAAGCCGTTTGACTATCAAAATCCAAAGGGCGTAAGCGCGTTAAAACGATACTTAATGTTTCTGCGCTGGATGGTTCGCGATAGTTTCCCTGATCTTGGCAGATGGAAAGGAATACCAACAAGCGATCTGCTGATTCCTCTTGATACACATAGCTTTACTCAGGCTAGCAGGCTGGGGTTGCTTAAGCGAAAGAGCGCGGACTTGCAAGCGTCGATCGAACTCACCGAAAAACTTAAAAAACTGGATCCGATCGACCCCGTTAAATACGATTTTGCCCTATACCGTTTAGGACAAAACGGTGGTAAATAAAAACGAACGCTATTAACGAATCGACGCCAGATAAGGGCGTTTCGTTTAAGTCAAACGCTCGCGCGCGTTGCCCGAAAACGCGTTCTGTTACTGCTTTGAAACGGTCCAGTTAAAGCTGAAAGCAGGAACAATCATGCCGCCATAACGTATCCGCGTTGTCTCTGTATCACTCTGTGCCTGCATCCTCAATGCGGGTGCTGTTGTAAGAAAAGTTCTGGTCGGATTTTGAATAAATCAGACAGACTGAACCGGCCGCCGTTAGATTGCCTTCGTAAACTTCCGTGCGGACGATTCGCGTCGATTGATTGGAAGCAACGCCGTACTTCGTTATAAAATTGGCGTCGCTTACGACGCTTGCTGGACCGTTCGTCATATCGTCATCTAAAAAGTAACGCGCGTTTATAAAACCGCTTTCGTCCGTAAGGCGCAAGCGATTTCATTCGGTAAAGCGTGCTGTTCGATGTAATATTTGTAGCTTGTCGAGACGGCGTAATTATATCGGTTATCGTCGCATTTGAGAATACTATACGGTACTATACGCAAATCCGTTTTAAATCAAAAAGGTGAAGTAAAAGGTATATTTACGCCCAGACTTATCCCGTGATTTCCGACATTACTTATCTTATCGCCGCTTATGTGCAAGCCATATTTGTAAGTCAGCGAAATATATGAACGCCAGCCAATGCCAATCTTGGGAACAAATCTAAGTT
>JAITRJ010000012.1 GCA_031288475.1 Helicobacteraceae bacterium
TGTATAAATCCGAAATCACTAATCCTGAATCTTACGCCTTTAAGCTTAAATTATTAAACCCTGAGGCGTTTGCTGACCGCGCGTATCCGTTAAGCCGCGTTTTCACGCGCGCCTGCGCGTATAAACTGACGCGCCGCAAGGAGGAGGGAAGGGCGCCGTACGCACACAGACGTTAAGATCAGCGCCGGCGGCTACTTCCGAGACTTGCCGATTGGGGCAGCTTTCTTCAGCAGATCAGCGCTGACAGTTTGGCTTTATCATTGCCAGCCGTTAAAGAGAGCGAAGATAGGCGTTAAATGAATCGCGATCTATTGAAACCTGCAAAGCGGCAGGCGCGGGCAAACGCTGGCTGATCGCGCGCTGTACGCCCCGGTCTTTATGGCGTTTCTTGTACTGGCCGTCCGGTGGCAGGGTCAAGCCCCTTGGCTTTTGCCAGTCCAGCGATACGTTCTTCGTCCGGGATGCGGGGCGGGACGTTTGCGTTCCAGCGTTGCATCCATTCAAGCTGTCCATCCCACGGCGGGAGTTTGGCGGAGGGCAAGGGCACAATTCTGTCGATTTCGTCGACCGTAGCACCAAGGTAGTCACAGCCATCCAGAATTTTTGAAATAACTCCGTAGCGGCGGGAACGTTCTTCGTCTTTTTCCAATGCCAGATAATCAAGTCGGTCATCAGGCAGAGGGCCAAGAAATGATTTCTGTAACTTATACGCTGCCTGACTGCTGCCCGCTTTAACCGCAATCTGAAAGTATTTAACGGCATCGGCATAAAATCTGGTGGCTTCTGCCGGATTGTCGCTATATTCTGCTTTGCCTTGTAAATTGTAAGCAGAATCAATTGCTGCTTCAGCATGTCCTTGGTCGGCAGCGCAGCGCTTCATCTCCAGACCAATTTTGTAGGGTACGGGATAATCAATAGTCAAATTGGTCAATTTGTTTCCAACCAAATATTGTGCATAAGGATTCCCCAAGTCTGCCGCTTTGCGAAAGTATTTCAGCGCAGCCTTTTCATCCTGTTTTACACCGTATCCGGTATCGAGCAGAATGCCCATGTTAAAGTATCCTAGTGGAATGCCACGCCGAATCATGTCCTGCGTCATCTCAAACGGTAGCTCGACCGCATCATCCGCATCACTTTGCCCACGCGCCAACATTTCCCCCAGATTGTTCATCGCCTTGTAATGCCCGTACGCGGCGGCAATACGGTACAGCCGCTCGGCTTTCGCGTATTCTTCCGGGTCATTCTTCAAGCGGTTCTGTTTGTAAATCCAGACCGCGCGTTTGAAGAGTTGATCCAATTCCGGATCAAGCGGCAGCAGCTTGTCCTTTTCGTAAGCGCAGGTAAACGCCAGTTGTTCTTTTAATGCTGCGGCTTTGGGCAAGTCAGCCATTTGGACGCTCCGGGAGCCTGTTGGGTTGCAGGCGGCAGTCCATGAAGCCAGCAACAGGACAAGTAACGTTCGCGTCATCAATCCATGCCCGAAGCAGACGGACTCATGCGCAAGAAACGAAACCGCGCGCAGGTTCTGGACCGCCGGGATTTTGTCAGGATAAGGGACAGTACCCATGGCGCGAAAGATCCCGCGCGTCCCGGGCGCGGCATTGCCGCGTGTTTTGGCGATTCCCGTCATGGTGTTTTCCCGATGGATTTCAGATGCTCTTTGTATGCATTATAGGCGGATGGCCCGATGCCGCGTCCCCGGTAGGCTTCCGCCTGAAAGATAAATTCCCCGGTCAAAGCATCCAGAAGATAAGCGGTCAGCCTGGGCGAACCCGGTTCGTTGCGAACATAAATGTCATAGTATTCCTTTCCTTCCTCGTATTCCTGACGTTGAACTAGGACGACCGTTTCCGTGTTAAAAATATCAATCTTTTTTTCTTCAAGAAATCGTTTCCGAAGTTTTTCTATGGGAAGAAATTGACCCTCTACGTTCTTTCTTTTTACAATATTCCCCCTTTCATCAAAATGAAGTATTTCCTTGGCATAATTACGGCAAAAATCTGCCCCCATGACACTAAGTAATCCATTTGAGGTATACATGATCGAGTAACGATAATGAGAATCCGGGCGGGTAAATTCTTCTTTATATCCTCGAAGTTTTTCATTATTTAGTTCGCTAAAATCTATTTGTCGAACATGTACGCCATCCTCGCGCACAAAATTATAGTCACTAGAGCTGCCTGCATTCTTCCTGAAAGTTGCGATATCGAAGTTCTTTCGTGTCGAAAAGAAGTTGTCTGGATTGTTGAATTTTTCCAAGGTGTCCATCACGGCAAGATCGTCTGTATGCCTCATGACGGATATTCCTTCCGGTTGCGCGTCGTTTTCGGACGCGGAACGAGTGACCACGCATGCGCCCAGAAAAATCGCGGCGGCAAGAACGGCAAGGAAAATCGCCTTGTTCATCGTATGATTCCTGTCGCGTTTTGCCGCATGATTTTCCATTGAAATCTCCCTGTGGAATGAATGTTTTATTGTAGCTCACAGTATTGGTTGTCGTTCCACGTGGAAAAATGTATTTTTATGCCGCAAGCAATGGGCGATTTTAGGATCTATGTTAAAACAAACTCTCCTACCGCTCAAAGAGTACATATGGTGCGGTCGAGAGGACTCGAACCTCCATGGGTTGCCCCGCTGCCGCCTGAAGACAGTGTGTCTGCCAATTTCACCACGACCGCACTTGTACAAAGCGGGATTGTAACCGCTTTAACCTGAAAGCGCCGATAATGCATGAACTTTTATCTCTTTGAGCGCCGCTTTAAGCGATCTGTTCTCGCTTTCCAACTCCTTTATCCGCTGCAAAAGCTTTGTTTCGCCATCATTTTCGCCGCGTTCCCTACGCACATAAGCGCGGATCTCTTCGATCTGATAAAGAGTTTTGCGCGAAACATTCGCCTCCTCCGAAAGAGATCGGAAGTTTACCGCCCTGCCGCTTTCTTTGAGCCGCTCCAGCGCCCTTAAAACCTCCGCTATCGTTTCGGCGCGTTTTTTGTCCCGCCACTCTTTCAACCCCATTACTGCCGTAATTTTTGGAGATTATTAAACCCATCTTGTATTGATTGACTCTGATTGATAGAGTCGTCTCTGTCAAAGATGGAAGTTTTGTTATATACAAATGCGCCCATTACGATGGCAATTGTTAATATAATGGTAAGAACCACCAATTGCAACACAATCAGCTTCTGCTCCTCGATGAAAACAGATTTCAGCATCCACCTTCCCCCTTGTAAACATTTATAAACCACATAAAAGCAAACAGTAAACCGGATGTCTTGACGATCGACTCATCATACATAAACTCCCTCATTTTTTTAACAGGAAGCTCTATTACGTCGATCTTTTCCATATCTACACCGCCGCCTTTCTCCGTTTTCTGCGAGTCAGTAACCTCTGTGAAGAACAGCATTTGAGCGCTCCCGGCAAACCCAACGGCGGAGTAAAACTTAGTGATCTTTCTAAGCTGTGAAACATTAACTTTATAGCCGGTCTCCTCGCTGATCTCCTCTATCATTATTTCTTCAATCGATTTATCTTTATCAATAATACCGGCGCACATCTCGTATGTATATCCGTCATTGTTGCGCAGATAAATCGGCGGGCGAAACTGCCTTACAAGTATAAAAGCATCTTTATCGACATTATAGATTAGCGCGGCAACGCTATCGCTAGCTTGTACAACCTCCCATATTCTCTCTTTCCCATCTTCGTTATAAACCATTTTTATCGGCTTGACAAAGCGTGGTTTTTCCAATGAAAGAAGCTGTACGTCTTTTATCATCTTATCGCTTCGCGCCTAAAATATGGATTGAGCTTCATCAATACAAGATCGGCAGTTATATTGCCAAGCAGCGTCAGAAACGCGCCAATGATCAGTATGCCCATTATAACGGGATAGTCGCGGCTTAACGCGCTCTGATAAAACAAAAGCCCCATCCCGTTGATTGAAAATATACTCTCCAAAATCACGCTTCCGCCAATCACGCCCGGCAGAGACAGCCCCAGTATGGTAATGATCGGCGGATACAAGTTCGGCAGAATGTAGCGCTTCGCCACAATCTTATCACTTAAACCGCGCGCTCTGGCAAAGAAGATATAGTCGCTTTTAAGAATATCAATTGTCAGCGCGCGGACGTAAAGCATAAACGATCCAAACCCACCCAGCACCACAACCATAATCGGCAGCGCAAGATGCCACGCCATATCAAGCAATCGCCATACGCCGGCCTTTGCATTTGCGGATTCCAGCGATCCGATAGGGAATATTCCAAGCCATACAGAAAAAACCATAATCAGCAGAAGCGCCAGATAAAACGAGGGGAAGGCGTAGCTGATCAACGCCGCCTGTTTGGATATTCTGTCAAAAAGACTTCTTTGTTTCAAAGCCGATCTTATGCCCCACCAGAGAGAAACGGCAAATATCACAGACATTGAGACCAAGCTGATTGCCATCGTTACGCCAATCCGCGAAACTATCTCGCTTTGAACGCTTTTACCGCTGGAAAACGATATGCCGAAATCAAGGCGAGTCAACGCCAAAAGCCACGAAAAATAACGTTCAGCCAGCCCCTTGTCCAACCCGTAAACCGTCTTCATCCGTTCAATGTCTTCTGGTCTGATGTCAGGGTTTATTTCGCCGCCCGGGAAAAAATTGTTCGGTGCGGCGTTTATGACGGCAAAGCTAAGAATCGAAATGATCAACAGCATACAAAAGAGGTATAAAAACTTGCTTAGAACAGTTTTAATATCTTTTGAGCGCGTCATTGGTTTCTTAACCGATCCCATACAAGCGCTGGCTTGCCATCGATCTCCTCGATCGCCGCCATACCGATAATGTTGTAACCGCTGTCCACATAGTGTATCTCACCCGTAACGCCGCTGGCAAGATCGCTTAAAAGGTACGCTGCCGAATTGCCTACCTGCTCGATCGTAACGTTCTCTCTGAGCGGCGAGTTCGCCTCGTTCCACTTTAGCATCATCTTAAAATCACCGATGCCGGAGGAGGCAAGCGTGCGGATTGGTCCGGCGCTGATCGCGTTCACCCTTATGCCGTCCGTTCCCAGATCCACCGCCAGATAACGGACGCTTGCCTCTAATGCCGCTTTTGCCAATCCCATAACGTTATAGTGCGGCATTACGGCGACTGAGCCGTAGTATGTCAGCGTCAGGATAGAGCCGCCTCTGTTCAGCGCGGGCAGCAGCTTTTGCGTAACCTCGATCAGGCTGAACACGGACGTTTGCATCGCAATGTCGAACGCTTCCTTTGAGGTGTCAATAAATCTGCCGTCAAGCGCCTCCTTTGGAGCATACGCCACCGCGTGAACCAGAAAGTCTATTTTCCCAAAATCTTTTTCGATTGACTCGCGTAAAGCGGTAATCTCCGCAGACTGCGAAACGTCCAGTTTATACAGATATTCGCATTCAAGCTCCTCGGCAATTGGACGTACGCGCTTTTCAATCTGTTCGTTCAGGTAAGTAAGTGCAAATACGCCGCCCTGCTTTTTAATCGCCTCCGCAATGCCATACGCAATCGATCGGTTGTTGGCAACGCCGATTATCAGCCCCTTTTTACCCCGCAACATTACGCTTTGCCTTTTGATACTTTTTTGGACTCTTCTAAAAGCTGGCAGTAGCTTTCGCTCTGCCAGCTTGCCGTTCCCACCAGAACGCCGTCCACGCCTTCAAGCGACAGAATGTCCGCTGTGTTTTCGGGTTTTACGCTGCCGCCGTATAAAAGCAGCTTCGGCGCGATATTCTTGATCGCCCTATGAACCTCAAGAATATCCTCGCTTGTCGCCGTTTTGCCCGTACCTATCGCCCACACCGGCTCGTACGCCAGCACAAGATTTTCGTAGGTCAGGTTAATATCGACAATTTGCTTGTCTATATATGTCATTACGGCGTCAAACCCCGCCTCCTTGATCTCCAGCGGTTCTCCGACGCAGAAAAATATCTCGTAACCGATATTGGCGAAAAAGTCAAACTTGCGTTTTATGACATCAAGCCCCTCGCCTATGATATGCCGCCGTTCGCTGTGACCGATCAGGATCGTCTTTATCTCAAACTCATCAAGCTGATCCGCGCCTATCTCGCCCGTAAAAGAACCGTTGGAAGCAGGATAGGCGTTCTGCGCGCCTACCGTTATCGTCCTGCGCGACGGAGTCAAAGCGCTTGACGGCGGAAAGACCACAGCCCGATCGATTATTCCGTTTGCCGCGATATACCGCTCAACCTTGTCCAGATACTCCGCCGTACTCCGGCGGGTATGGTTTGTCTTCAGGTTTGCCGCTATGATCATTGCTCCTCCTTGATCGTCAGCGCTTTAACGCCGGGCAGAATCTTACCTTCCAGCAGTTCCAGCGACGCACCGCCTCCGGTGGAGATAAAGGTCATTTCGTCCGCGTCATCGGCTCGCTGCACTACGTCAGCGGTATCGCCGCCGCCCACAATTTTGGTGGCGTGGCTTTCGGCTATTCTGTGCGAGATTTTAAAGCTGCCTTTGGCGAATTTATCAATCTCATATACCCCCATAGGGCCGTTCCAGAGGATTGTCTGCGCACTCTCAAGAGCTTCCCTGAAAAGCCTTGTGGTGGCGGGTCCTATGTCCAGCCCCTTCCAGCCTGCCGGAATCTCCTTTGTCGTTGTGTAAATGATCACCGCTCCCGCGTCTACGCTTTGCGCGCACACCACGTCAACGGGCAGATAGAGTTTCACATTGTGCTTTCTGGCCTCCTCCATAATACGAAGCGCATCCGGGATAAGATCGTCCTCAACAAGCGAATCCCCCACGTCTTCGCCCAGCGCCTTTAAAAAAGTGAATGCCATACCGCCGCCGATAATGAGCTTATCCACCTTATGCAGCAGATTTTCCAGCGCCTGAAGCTTGCCCGAAACCTTGCTGCCGCCGATCACCGCTATAAACGGACGCGTGGGGTGACGCAGAATGCGGTCAAAAAAGTTAATCTCTTTGCTCAGCAAAAAGCCCGCCGCCTTTTTATCGTTAGGGAAGAATTTCGTGACCGCCTCCACGGAAGCATGGGCGCGGTGACTGACTCCAAACGCGTCATTGATGTAAACATCCGCTAACTCCGCAAGCTTTTTTGCGAAAGCTTCGTCATTTTTCGTCTCTCCCTTCTCAAAACGGAGATTCTCCAGCAGAAGCACACCGCCCCCTTTAAGCGCGGCCGCTTTTTTGACCGTGTCTTCACCAACCACGTCGGCGGATAAAATCACATCTCTTTTCAGCAGCGTTTGCAACCGCTTTGCTATAGGGGCGAGCGAATATTTTGCGTCAAACTCGCCCTTCGGACGCCCGTTGTGGCTTGCCAAAATCACCGCGCAGTCATGATCGACGCAATAGTTAATCGTAGCAAGAGCCGACCGGATACGGCGATCGTCGGTGATATTGCCAAACTCATCCTGCGGCACGTTAAAATCGCAACGGATAAAAATCTTTTTACCCGCAATGTCAATATCTTTAATCTGCTTGAGTTCCATAACCTCTCCTTTAAACCGAAATTACGCTTACCGCAAGATCGACAACCCGCGAGGCGTAGCCTGTCTCGTTGTCGTGCCACGCTGAAACAGACGCAAGTCTGCCGCGGCACGACGTAAGCGGGAGATCGATAATTGCGCTTGCGTATGTGGAGATTATATCTGTCAAAACTTTATGATCCCCCGCTGTATCAAGTACTTCTTTACCAAGAAGCTCCGACTCTTTCTCAAAAACGGCGTTGATCTCCGTCGCGTCCGCGTCTTTTTTCAGCAGGTAGGTCGCCTGCATAATCGAACCGTTCGGCACTGGCACGCGCAGCGCAATTGCTTTTGCCTTCGCCCTATAGGCGGCATCAATACGCCACAGATTGCTCGCGGCGTTGGATATAACGGGAATGATGTTTATCCCGCATGCTCTGCCCCGCCTTGCCTCGTCGTGTCTGGCGTCTAAAAGCCGCTGATCGCTTGTGTAGCTGTGAATGGAGGAAGCGATGAGAGCCTCTATGCCAAACGCCCTCTCAAGCGGATCGCTCATAAGCCAGAGAGCGTTTGTGGAACAACTCCCGGCGGAAATAATAGGCTCGTCGGATGAAGCTAACGGGGCGACAACGAGAATGTCGTCTTTGGGCATAGCAGAGAGCATCACTCTCTTCGCACCGCGATCGATGTAGGTTTGCAGCCGATTTCTTGTAAGAAAGACGCCGGTGCACTCCAGCACAAGCTCGGCGTCAAAGCGGCATCCTTCCGGCTCCTTTGCCCGCGAAAAGCGCACCTGCCTCAAAAAACTGTCGTTAAAACCGCCGTGAACTGTGTCGTGTCTGAACAGGTAGAGCAGAGTATCCCGATCGACAAGATCGTTTATCTCAATAATTTTAAGTCTGTCTTCGGTGGCGATAATCCTGGCACATGCCCTGCCGATACGCCCGAAACCGTTGATCGCCACCGTTACAGCCACCTGATTCGCTCCAGAATAAAGGCGTGAATTTTAGCATTTAGCGCTTATGTTGATATACTTTCAGCTTTCAACGCACGAAAGGAAACCGTTTTGAATTTGCGCGATCGTATGGAGGTTATCAGAAAAGTACTCGATCAAAACAAAGCCGAACAGATAGAGATTTTCAACCTTGAAAACAGCGAATATATGGTAAGCGGCGTTGTGCTGGCAACGGCGCTTGCCGATCGCCACCTGCAAGCTCTGCTGGAAAATATCAAAAGCGTCCTGACCTGCGAGAAGATACTTCATACTGACGTCAGCGACGAGTGGATCGTAATCGATCTGGGCGATATTCTGATTCACATAATGGCGCAGCGAGCGCGGGACAAATATAATCTTGAGGAGTTTCTTGACGAGTTTAAGAAGAGGCGCGGTTAGATCTCCCGAAGATCCATCAGCGTGTCAATGTTCAGCAAGTTGATCATCTTGCCGTTTATGCCGGCAAGCGTCTCCAGGTAACGCGGTTCGATCGCGTTGCCTATCGGCGGCGGTTCCTGCATCTGATCGCGATCGATCGTTTCGATTGTTTCGATCGCGTCAACCGTAATCGCCATCGTCCGATCGCCGTTAAATTTAAGCGCGATTACGATTGTTTCATCGTTATACGGCGGCTCAATTGCGGAAAATTTACGGCGGAAATCGATCACCGGCGTGATCTCCCCGCGCAGGTTGATTACTCCTAAAACCCACTCCGAACAATCGGGTACGGGGGTAATCTGCGTTAAACCGGTCATAATCTCCCGCACCCTTGAAAGCCGAATGCCATACGAAATGCCAAGCATTGAGAAGATCAGAAACATCTCTTTATTCATTGATAATATGATTCGCTGTTAAGCTGCCGTTCCAGCGCTTTATTGACGATTCCAAGCGGATCTAAAATCAACTCTACCGCGCCGTCGCCCTGCACCATCGCGCCGCCTATCCCCTTGACGTGGCGGAAGTTCTTTTCAAGCGATTTAACCACCACCTGCTGCTGTGCCCCAAAGCTGTCGACAAAGAGCGCCGCCCACTCCTCGCCCGCCCGTACGATAATCAGCATACCGTCGGTAATCTTCGTACATTTGGTTGTTATGTTAAAGAGCTCGTGCATCATAATGATCGGGATAAAACGATCTCGCAATATCAGAATTTTATGGCTGCCATCGGAACTGGATCGGATCATCTCCTCCGTCGGCTGGAGAGACTCCACAACCGCCGAGAGCGGAAGTATGTAGCGGTTTTCGCCAATGGTAACATTGAGTCCATCCAGAATGGCGAGAGTAAGCGGCAGCACAATGCTAAAACGGGTGCCCCTCCCCGTTGTCGAATGAAGGCGCACTATGCCGCCTAGTTTTTCGACGTTGCTTCTTACAATATCCATACCGACGCCACGCCCCGAAATGTCTGAAATGCGATCAACGGTCGTCAAGCCTTGCAAGAAGATCAGATTGAGCTTGTCGTCGTCCGAAAGTTTTTCGGCTTGCTCCCGCGCGATCAGTTTCTTTTCAACCGCCTTTTTTACAACCTTTTCCACGTCGATCCCGCGTCCGTCGTCCGAAACGGATATGATGATCTGTCCGTTCTCCTGCGCCGCCGAAACGGTAATCAGCGCAGAAGCGTCCTTCCCCTTGTCCTCCCGTTCCTCGACGCTTTCCACGCCGTGATCTACCGCGTTTCTTAAAATATGCATAAGCGGATCGTTAAGCCCCTCAATCACGATCTTATCGATCTCGACGCCGCCTCCGCTGTGCTTAAAGCGCACCTGCTTGCCAAGCTTTTTTGCCAGATTGCGCACGATCTTCGGCAGTTTGGCGTAGATGTGTTCCAGCGGTACCATACGCACGCTCATCACCGCGTCCTGAAGATCGCGTATGTGGCGCTCCAGAAGTTCAAGACGTTCGATCAGTTCTTCCTTAAGCGTGTCGTTTGGCAGCCCTTCGGCGATACGGGAGATCATAGCGTTGGTGATCACAAGCTCGCCCACGCGGTTAAGCAGAAGATCAATCTTTTCCAGATCGACGCGGATACTGGCGGTTTGAATCTTTTCGGCGGTTCTCTTTTCGTCGTTCTCCTCCATCGCAATAGGCTCGTCTTTGACTTCCGTTTCGCCTTTGAGCTTTTCAATATCCACCTCGTCAAAGAGCATAAACCCCTCTTCGCCTGTCTGCTCTTTAACCGCCTGAACGCCTTGTTCTGTGCCAAACTGCGATAGCTGAGCTTCCATGTAGTCCAGCTTCGCGTTGAAATCCCTCTCGTCGATCGCGCCCTTCGTTTCCCACTCCAAAATTTCCTGCATCACATCCAGCGAATCGACCATAAAACTTGCCATTCCGCTCTTGTATCCGATCTCGTTATCCCGCAGTCTGGCAAGCAAATTCTCCAGCGCATGGGCGTATCTGCTTAAATGCCCAAACTCCACCCCCCCGCTGCTGCCTTTAATCGTATGCAGAATTCTGAAAAGCTCGGCGATCGATTCCGCGTCAAGGAAATCCTGTTCTTCCGCCGCCAGCGCCCGCTCATAGGCGTTTGAGAAAAGCTCCGCCGCTTCGCTTAGAAACATTTCCTGATATTCAGTCATCACGCGTCCTCGTCCGTAACCTGTACGCCGCGCGCCGTCTGCGTAAGCCGATTCGCAAGCGCCGAAACCCGCCGCGCGATCCCGCCCGTATGCGCTGCCGTTTCGCCGCTTTGGCGGTTGATCTCTCCAAGCTCTTCAATCGATTGGTTTATATTGCCCGCCTTTTTCATCCCGCTGTGCATAGCGGCGGTTACGGCGTTTACCAGATCGTGAGTGTTGGAAACCTTGTTTGAAAGGTCTTCAAACCCTTCGATCATCTTCTTTGATATTCCCATACCTTCGTCCGCTTTAAGCTGTGTCTGAACGACAAGCTCTTTGATCCGCTTCGCCGCTTCCGCGCTCTTGCCTGCCAGATTGCGCACCTCACTCGCCACCACCGCGAAGCCCTTACCCGCCTCGCCCGCTGTCGCTGCTTCCACCGCCGCGTTAAGCGATAAAATATTAGTTTGAAAGGAGATCGTGTCAATTACGGCAATCGCCTCTTTAATCAGCGTTGTGGACGCGTTAATCTCCTCCATCGCTTTAACGGTGCCGTGAGAAAAGACGAGTCCGTTTGCCGCCGATTCTTTTGCCTCGATCGCGATCGCCGCCATCTGCTCCGCTTTCCGCGTCGTTTCCTCAATATTCTGAATGATGTCGCGTATGGAGGCGGTGATCTGATCGACGCTGGAAGACTCTCTCGCCGAAACTTCCGTGAGAGAAGCCACAGCGCCGATCAGTTCCCCTGAAACGCCGCTCAACGCCGCGCTATGCTTCAGATTCACCGATGCAATTTGACCCAGTGCCGCTCCCAAGCCGTTTACGCCGCTTATAAGCTGCGCCATTTCTCCCTCCTGAGCGCCTTCTTCCACCCGTCTCGCAAATTCCCCGCGCCGGTAGAATTCCAGCGTCTCCAGCACGTTTTGAATAACGAAGCCAATCGTTTGCGTCATCCGGTTGAAGACCTTTACAAGTCCGTTGTTCAGCGGAGTTTCAGGCTCGCTCATCAGGCGGCGGTTTATATAACCTCTGCCCATCTGCGCGCTCAAAAGCAGCGCTTCGCCAAGCGTCTTGATATTTTCGTCGCGCTGCTTTTCGCATAAACCGGCAATCTCGTTTATGCGCTTGGAGATCACTCCTTCGCAGCCCGGAATCTCAGCAAGGCGCTCAAATTCGTTGGATTCGCCCGCAACAGACTCTCCAAGCCGCTCAATATGCGCGGCGATCTCCAGAGCGTCCCGCCGCTTACGGTAGATTCCTAGATACCAGTGCGCCCCCCATACCGCAAATGCCGCTATAAACGCGAGCGCTCCCGCAAATAAAATTTCCACATCGTTTTCGCGGTAAAGCTCCTTAACGGCTTTCAATTCATCCGTCGTCAGCGTGAGCAAAGCGGCAATCTCGCCGTTAAAATTAAAAAGCGCGTCTTCGTCGCCCTTATCCATAAAAGCAGTGAATTTTCCTTTCAGGCGCGTTCCGGCGCCTTTGTCCTCCTGATCGATCGCGCCTATCTCCAGCCAGACAAACTTGCGCTCAGCCTCTGTTTCAAGCTTCCACCCGCTATCGATCGCGGCGGAGAAAAGCGATTCCAGATGGCTGCGCGTCCTTTCTAGTCCCGCGCGCTGTTCCGCTGTTGCACCCGATTGTATAACCTGTACTCTCAAGTAGATAAACGAGGAGAAAAGCGCCGCCGTGATCGCGATCCAGTAAACCGCCGATACCCCCCTGCTCACTCTCCTTCCTCCTCTCTCAACTTCTCGTAGCGCTTTTCATAGCGATCGATCTCATCTTCGTTCGCCCTGCTTCTCATCGCCAGAAAGCCTTCTCCATAGGCGGATACGATCGGAAAGATCGTCGCGAAAACCCAGTACGATCCGCCGCTCTTTGTAGTGTTCTTCATAAAGCCCTTCCACGTTCCGCCATTTGAAATCGTCTCCCAAAGCTGTTTGAAGACGCTCTTTGGCATATCGCTGTGCCGTATCAGCTTGTGGGATCTGCCCAGCAGTTCAGCCTCCTGAAAACCAGACACATGGCACATCTCGTCATTGACATAACGTATACTTCCATATCGATCTGTCTCCGATACAAGAAGCGATTTTTCATCTACTAAAACCATAGCTATTCCTTTGAGTTTTTCATATACCGCTCCACAAGCGCAAAGAGCGCGTGCGTATCGGATTTATTTACAAAATCAGTTACACCCAGCCTTCTGATCTTCTCTGCGATGCCGCTGCTGGTCATACTGGAATTGACGACCACTGGCAGCGATGAAAGCCGCGCGTTTTGCTTCATATGGGCGATCACCTGAAAACCGTCCTTCATCGGCATTTCCAGATCGGTAACGATCATACCAGTAGCGCCCGGATCGATCTTGTCAAGACGATCGATCAGATCCGCGCCGTCGCCGTATATTTCATACTCAATTCTGAGAGACGCAAAGAAATCCGCGAGCTTTTTCGCCGCTGTCGCGCTGTCTTCCGCGATCAACACCTTTTTGTGAACAAAGTGATCTTGTTTCGGTTCGGGCGCGACAAACGGCGGCGTTTCCGGCGGGAAGCCGCTTTCGCTCATCAGCCGTTCAATATCAAAAATGGAGCTTGGGCGCTCTCTGCCGTTGATCGTGATTCTCGTTTCGTAGAGAATTTTCAGTATATGCGACGAGAGTTTTTTAAGTTCGTAGCTGAATCGATCCTCGATCCCGATAATCTCCCTGACAAAAAAACCGATCCGCCTGAAATTTATATTGCAGACAATCCCCACGCTGTATACGCTCGAATCGCATTCGGGTATGCCAAGCCACCTGTCCAAATCGACAAAGGTTACAACCTCGCCGCGTATGTCCGCTACTCCGATGATGATAGACGACGAATCACGATTAGGAACGATCTCAATTTCGTTTAGTATTACGAAATTCTGTATCTTTGAAACGTTCACCGCGTATATCTCCATATTGCCCGTATAGAAAAAGGCAAGCTGCATAATGTTGTTGAGGTGGCTTTCGGTCATACCGCTGACGATTTTTTGCAGATCGGTACTCATTTTAAGCGCTCGTACAACTTCTGTGTTATCTTGATCACCGCCTCCTGCCTGAACGGTTTCACCAGATAACCCGCCACGCCCATTTTCAGCATCTGGGTCACCTTGCTGTGCGATCCCTCGGTTGTAGCCATTATGATCTGCAGATGCGGGTATATCTTCATCTCCTTGATGCTTCTGACCACCTGTTCGCCGCTCATCGTAGGCATATTCCAGTCGAGAAACATTACCTTCGTGTCAGGGTGCTTCTCCAGCAGCAGAAGCGCCTCTTCGCCGTTGGATGCCTCCAGCATTGAGATTGACGGGAAAGAATGTCTGATCGCGCCGATAATCACCTTGCGCATCGTGATCGAGTCGTCCACAATAATGATCTTAAACGCGCTTTCATCCTCTTGTGATTGGGCGCTGAGATAACCGGCGATTTGTTTATCCTCAGAGAGGTCAAAAAAAAGTATGTTGCCCGAAAGGGTGGCAAGGACAAGCTGCCCCGACCCGTTGTCGTAAGTGAGAGCGGTAAGAGCGTCTCCGAGCCGATCGATGATCAGAGGTTTATGGTTGATGTTCAGCAGATTGAGCAACGCAAGCTGCCCTGTCATAGAGGATATCAGCACGCCGTCTGATTTAAAGCGGCGCATCTGCGTAATCACCCCCTTTTCCAGCGTAATCACCTGCAGCGCTTTATGGCTTGCCTTGCTGCTTACCCCGATCCGCCCGCTTTCGTCCGCGCTGAAAAGATATTCGCCGCAAAAAAGAAGCCGCGTAATCGCCGCGTTATGTAATTCCAGCTTCCCGCGATCAAACCCGCGCAGACTGATAATCGTAATGGCGAAATGCGCGTCGGCGGCCGCGATATACCCGCCCTCGTCGTCAAACGCAAGCGAAGAAACAGCGGCGCTCAGCTTTATCTCCATCAGCGCGGACGCGCCATTTATGTCCCATACAGAGCAGTTTCCCTCGCTGTCTCCCAACGCTACGAGCGTTTCGTCCATGCTGATGGCAAAAGCACTTATGTCAGTATGATCAACTGAAATGTCGCATACCTTTGTCTTCCCGCGCTCGTCAATTGAATACCTTTCAATGGCGCGTTCCGCCATATTTACGGCAAACACCGCACCGTCAGAAATTTCAAACTCAAACGGGTGTTTAGGGTCTATATTGATGTTAAAAGCGCCGAGCACATACTGCGTAGAAGCCTCCAAAACGCGCACGGAACAGAATCCGCCCCCATCCGTAAGCACCAGCAGCCTGCTATCAGTAGTATGCCTGACCTGTATCAGCGGCTTGCCGACCCGCAAGTTTCGCTTTACTACCGCCACACCTTCCCTTTAAAGTTTTTTCAGTATTAAAGCATAACACGTTCCAAAGGAAGCTGATATTACAATGATGATACCTTAAAAAAATGGAGGATCTAATGACAGAATCTAAACTTTACGATCTATTGAGCGCGCATAGAATACCTGTCGCGCCGTATAAATCAATCGCTTTTGATGAAAAGCCGGAGATTGACTTTTTCCCGGCCGCGCTGAAGATTGAATCGCCCAAGGTGGTGCATAAAAGCGAATTTGGAGCGGTAAAGCTCAATATCGCAAGCAACGAACAACTTCAAGCGGCAAAAGGGGAGATTATCAAAAACGTCGAATCTCACGGCGTGAAACTGGATAAAAGCGACCGTTTTATCGCCACCAAGATGATGCGCGGCGAAGAACTATACTTCGGTATGGTCAATGACGACGTATTTGGCAAGACAATTCTCTTCGGCAAGGGCGGCGTCCTGCTGGAGCTCTACAAAGACGTTGGCTACATCAGCCTTGACGCCGACAAAGAGGAGATCGGGCGGGCGCTTCGATCCACCAAAATATCCAAACTGCTGGATAACTTCAGAGGGCTGGGCTTTTCGATCGATGGCGCGGTTGATTTTGTCGCCAAACTGCAGGCGTTTATCAGGGAAAACCCGACGGTCAGCGAAATGGACATAAATCCCGTGCTGCTTACCAGTGAAGGCTTGGTTGCCGTCGACGCCCGCGTGGCGTTTGATGACAAAGCGGATGTGAAGACGCAAATGCGCATACGCTCCAACTTTTTTGACAACAGGCGCGTCGCCGTGATTGGGGCTTCGTCCGATCCGAGCAAGGTGGGGTACGCGATAGCCAAAAACGCGCTTAGTTTCAAAGGACAAGCGTTTTTTGTAAACGCCAGAGGCGGTGAGTTGTTTGGCAAAAAGCTCTACAAAAGCGTACCGGAGCTGCCGGACGATGTTGACGCCGCCGTGATCAGCATACCCGGCAAATTTATTCTGCAAACCATGGAGGAACTTGTCGACAAAAATGTGAAAAATGTGATGGTGATCAGCGCGGGCTTCAAAGAGGTCGGCGATCTGGAGGGCGAACAGAAACTAATCGATCTGGTCAGCAAACACAATCTGAATATGATAGGACCAAACTGCCTGGGCTACTACAAGGGTGAAGACAGCCTGAACCTTACTTTTGGATCAAACAACGTGCTTGACGGCGATATTGCCGTCGTAAGTCAATCTGGAGCGGTGCTGGCGGCGCTGATGGACAAGGCGTTTCAATACAAGATCGGCTTCAGCCATATCGTTTCCGTAGGTAATATGGCAGACCTCGACTTCGGCGATTTGATCGGTATGCTTGAAAACGATCCCAAGTGCAAAGCGATCAGCCTTTACGTGGAGGGTATGAGCAACGGAAAAACCTTTCTGGAGGCGGCGCGGCGATGTAAAAAGCCGATCTACGTTTTTAAAACAGGGCGCAGCAGCGAGTCCAAAGCGGCGGCGTTCAGCCACACCGGCAATCTTAGCGGTAACTACGAGATGTTTAAGGGGCTGCTTGAGAGCGCGGGATGCGTAATGCTTGATAATATTGAGGCGCTTATTTTCCGCCCTGCGCTCGCAAAAGCAAAAAATATCCTGATCGTCACCAACGCAGGCGGCCCCGCCTCAATCCTCACGGACTATATTGTAGATCACGGCAAGTCGCTTTATAAGCTTACCGACGAGAATATCAGACTGCTGGACGCGGCTCTGCCATTTAACTGGCCCAAAGCCAATCCGGTGGATATTATCGGCGACGCGATGAGCGATCGTTATCAGAAGACGCTGGAGATTACGCAGGAATTTGGTAACGTAGATTTGATCTATGTGGTCGTTACGCCGCAGTTTATGACCGATGGCGATAAGATCGCCGAGCTTTTGCTGAGAAAATGGAAAAAGCCCGTGATTCCCGTAATGCTTGGCGGCAACGATCTGCAAAAAGGCTTCGATCTGCTGAAAAACAACGGGGTTCTTTCGTTTGACACGTTAAAAGGAGCAACAGAACTGCTGTAGGCGACAGGGCGGTCTTGCCTATAATCGACGGGGTATTTATGTATACGCCGCCCCTTAATTAGCGCGGGCGGCGTTAGCAGCGGACACAGAAAAATAGATAATGAAAAACGTAATATTTCACCGCGCCGGATAGCTGCCGCCGTTTTGTCGGTTCGCAGCGAGAAGGGGCGGTAACGCAGAGGCGCGCTTTAGGCGCGTCTCTGCCATTGCCGGGAAAGAGCGCGAAACTACAGGGCGCATAACGTGAATCGCGTAAGTTCATAACTTTCCGCCGTTTCTCTTTTAAACTTTTTATATCCGGTTTTTTCATAAAGCCCTGTATTTTTTGCTTTTATCGCTTACAAACATTTCAAATGTTCTGTGAGGCTGTATCAAATAGTCTTTCAGCAGCTTTGTTTTGCGCTGTTTTACTGCTATGGCGCGCTGTTTATATTGTGGAGTAAGTTTTGGCGTATTTAAACGTTTACCCGCTGATTCGCCTGGATGAGATTATATGGTTAATGCCATTTAAGCATCATTAAATCTCCCTCCGCATATTTTATTTTGCTGCTGTTTTATTAGCTATTTTTTCTGACGTTTTCAATATAATCCAATATTTTTATAAATCCTTCTTCCAATAATCCCTGTTTGGGCTTCTTTTTCAGATTGAGCGTACTGACAATGTCTTCAAAATGCCCCAGCGTTTTGTCTATAAATTATTTATAACGCTTATTTTGGATTCCATACCCAATTCTATTCCTGATTTTTCCTTTCCAAATAAATCTTTAATTTTATCCGATAATTATATTTCCGCGCCGCGCTTTACAGCTTGAAAAAGAATGTGCGAGGCACAGATGAGCGGGCGGACTGAATCGCGGGAACGATTACGTTTGTTACGCGCGGCGGCGAAACGCGTTAAACGATTCTACGCGGATTTTACATCGCCTATACGCGAAGGCGACAAAACGGCGTTACGCTCTTTTATTCTTAAAAAATAAAGGGCGGTTATGGGACTCGCGTTTTGCGTCGAGAATATTATAAAGGAACGAATTGGCGGCAAAACGTCGATTTGGGGCAGAAAGCCGTTTTTATGGTTTCTGCGGCAACTTTCGCACGAAAGGGATTTCGCGGAGTTTGACGCAAAGTACCCCAGCCTGCGCGGGCTGGACGCCGTAGAGCAGGTACTGCGCCACCTGAACGTCCGGTGTGAGACAGACGCCTTCGAGCTGGAAAACATACCAGACAAAGGTCCCGTAGTCTTGGTCGCCAACCATCCAATCGGCTCTCTGGACGGTTTAGCGCTGCTCAAAACCATATCCGCTGTCCGCGCGGATGTTAAGATCGTCGCCAATGAGATTCTCTCCTGCCTCGAACCTCTTAAAGAGATGTTTATCACGGTAGAGAATATGCGCGGGCGCGCCAGCCGCGATCAGATCGAAAACGCGCGGGCGCATCTGGAAAATCAGGGCGCTCTCGTTATCTTTCCCGCTGGCGAGGTCTCCCGTATGGGGCTTAAAGGCATCCGCGACAAAAAGTGGAGCGGCGGATTCGTCAAACTGGCGGCGCGCGCCCGTTCGCCGATCGTGCCGATACATATCGAAGGACGAAACGGCGCGATCTTCTATTTACTCTCTATGATTTACAAGCCGTTTTCAACCTACCTGCTGATCCACGAGATGTTCGCGCGCGGACGCGGGCGGCTGAAAATTCGCGTGGGCGAGCGCGTCCCCTATCCGATATGGTATGACGGCAAGACCCCCTCTGGCGAATTGGCAAGACGCTTCCGCCGCCACGTCTATCTGATTGGCAAGGGGCGGAAAGGGTGTATTTCAGGCGAAGCGCCAATCGCCCTGCCCGTAGCCGATCGCGCCGCGCTTAAAGCCGCCATTGAAGCTTGCGAAGAGATTGGCGAGGCGCCCGACGGAAAGAGTATTCGCTTATACCGCCGCGCCGATGGAAGGCAGCCATCGCCGATACTGCATGAACTGGGGCGGCTGCGCGAGGTCGCCTTCCGCGCAGTGGGAGAGGGAAGCGGGCGGCGGCTTGATCTGGATGAATACGACGACTATTACAGCCACCTGATCCTGTGGGATCCGCAGAGGCTGGAGATTATGGGCGCGTACCGCTTTCTGGTTACGGATCGCGCGTCAGTCGGCGCGCTTTACAGCAAAAGCCTTTTTAGTTACGGCAAGGAGATGGGGACGATCCTGGAGAACGGGATCGAGCTGGGGCGCAGCTTTGTCCAGCCGGCGTACTGGGGCGGGCGCGGGCTGGACTATCTCTGGCAGGGCATAGGCGCGTATGCGGCGCGAAATCCTGATCGGCGCTATCTTTTTGGACCCGTCTCCATATCGGGCGCTCTGCCTGTAGCCGCCAGAGATTTGCTGGTGGCTTTTTACCGGCTCTACTTTGCCGCGGGTCAGCCGTTTGCCGTTTCCAGGCGCCCGTATCCCGCCTCGCTGCCTCAATCGCTGAACAATTTCAGCGGAAACGACTATCAGGAAGATTTCAAACGGCTTAAAAACATACTGAGCAATATGAACTGCGGCGTTCCGACGCTCTACAAGCAATACTCTGAACTGTGCGAGCAGGGCGGCGTTCAGTTTGCGGATTTTGGAGCGGATCCGGATTTCAACGACTGCATAGACGGGCTGGTAATTGTGGATATGAGCAAACTCAAACCTTCCCGTTATCGGCGCTACATAGCGCCGTTTCTGCCGCGGGAGGGCACAGGCGCGATCGGATTGCGGCGGCGGGCTGACGCGCAAAGAAGAAACCGATAAAACGGGATAAACAAAGGGCGGAGACGCGAGTGTGGCAGGAGTCTCCAAAACCGCAGGTTTTAAGGCAAAGAACGCGGAAATTTGGAAAATCAGACGGTGCGTCAAGCAAAACCTCTCTCCGGTGAAGCCCCAAATTTCTTAAATTCGGTTCTTACCGTGACCTTGCGCTTCGCAAAAGGATGAAACGGCAAATCGTCATTGCGGTGAGCATAGCGGCAAAGCGGTACGGAAAGATGTCGCGAACATCCGCGTTTAAGTCCTCCGCCGCGACGCCGCGCTTAATTTGCCTTTTGGCACACTTGCGCCTGATAAAGGAAGTTTATGCTGATCGCTCCAAGTATTCTTTCAGCAGATTTCGGCTCTCTCGCCGACGAGGTAAAAAACGTTTGCGAGGCGGGCGCGGATTACGTGCATATCGACGTGATGGACGGACATTTCGTGCCCAATCTCACGATCGGTCCTTTGGTTGCAGGGGCGGCGGCGAAAGCGGCGAGCAAACCGCTGGACATTCACCTTATGGTCGAAAACGTTCCGTTTTTCGCCGAGCTTTTCGCGCCGATCAAACCAGAATTTTTGAGCTTTCATATTGAGGAGGAGAAGCACCCGCACCGCCTGATCTCCCGCATTCGCGATCTGGGTATCCGCCCCGCGATCACGCTGAATCCGCACACGACGGAGCGCGCGATAGAGTATCTGCTGGGCGATCTGGATATGGTTTTGCTTATGAGCGTAAATCCGGGCTTTGGCGGGCAGAGATTTATCCCCTCCGTTTTGGAAAAAACGCAGCGGTTAAAAGAGCTGATCGTCAAGCGCAGCCCAAAATGCCTGATAGAGATCGACGGCGGCGTAAACGGCGAAAACGCTTCGGCGCTTAAAGAAGCGGGCGCGGATATTCTCGTCGCGGGCGCGTATATCTTTGGCGCGGCGGATCGAAAAGCGGCAATCGACTCGCTCCGATGAAGGTAAAAATCTGCGGCATTACCAATTTAAGCGACGCTTTGCGCGCGTGCGAAGCGGGCGCGGACGCGATCGGTTTTGTTTTTTACGGCAAATCGCCGCGCCTGATTACGCCGCAGACGGCGCTGTCCATATCCGAAAAACTGCCGCCGTTCGTCAAAAAAACGGGGCTTTTCGTGGAGCAGACGCCGAACGAGATCGACGAAATCTGCTCTTTTGCCAAACTCGATTTAGCGCAAATTCATACGGAAGCGGGCGACAGCTTTTTAGCGCGGCTTAAAACGCCGTTTTTGAAGGTGGTTCGCGCGCGAAAACGCGAGGATTTGGAACGCTTTAAGGGTGAATACCGCCTGATCGACGCCTTTACCGAAAGTTACGGCGGCGACGGAAAACGCCTGCCCATCGAATGGTTTAACGGCGCGGATTGTTCTAAAATCATCTTGGCGGGCGGTTTGAAAACCGAGCTGTTAAGCGCGATCAAACCGCTTGGATTTTACGGCGCGGACGTCAGCAGCGGCGTGGAGAAGACCAAGGGGATCAAAGATCCCGCCTTGCTCGCCGAATTTATAAAGGCGGCAAAGCGGGATTGGGGGAAACAATCGAGATGGTCGGGATGAGAGGATTCGAACCTCCGGCCTTGTCGTCCCGAACGACACGCGCTAACCAGACTGCGCTACATCCCGGAAAGAGAGGGTGATTGTAGCGCGTCGTTTATAAATTAAGCGATCGCGGCTATAACGTTTCGCGAAACTAGACGGCGGCGTGGTAAAACGATGCGTTTTTATACGAAGGCGGCAAGGGCGCTCACGCAGACCAAGGGAACTGGCGAAAGGATCGCCGGAAGGCGGTTTAAAAGGTATTGGAACGCTTTGGGCGCAGCCAGATAAAACGACGCGATTTGCGCCCGCAGAGAAGTGTGCGAAAGAAAGTCTGCCTTGCACGGAAAGATCAATCCTTTGTAAAATCCTCAATATCTATTATTATTAAACCGCCGCTGTAATAATTAGTTACAAACGCTTTTGTGTCGTCTGACGAAAGAACAACGCCGCGAGTGCTGCCGCCTATATCAATCTGACTGATAGTAGCGGGATTAGTCGGTTCGCTTACGTCTATTACCCGCAAGCTGCCCGAATCGGTAGTTACAAACGCTTTTGTGTCGTCTGACGAAAGAACGACGCCGTGAGCGATGCCGCCTGTCTTAATCTGACCGATAATAGCTGGATTATATGGCTCGCTTACGTCTATTATCTGTAAGCCGCCGGAATAAGCGGCTACAAACGCTTTTGTTTCGTCTGACGAAAGAACGACGCCGTAAGCGTAACCGCCCGTATAAATCTGACTGATAATAGCGGGATTAGTCGGATCGCTTACGTCTATTATCTGTAAGCCGCCGGAATAAGCGGCTACAAACGCTTTTGTGTTGTCTGACGAAAGAACGATGTCGCGAGTGCTGCCGCCTATATCAATCTGGCCGATAATAGCCGGATTAGTCGGATCGCTTACGTCTATTACCCGCAAGCCGCCCAAATCGGCAGTTACAAACGCTTTTGTGTCGTCTGACGAAAGAACGCCGCCGCGAGTGCTGCCGCCCGTATAAATCTGACTGATAATAGCGGGATTAGTCGGCTCGCTTACGTCTACTACCATTAAGCTGTTGTAACTAGTTGTAAACGCTTTTGTATTGTCCGACGAGAGAGCGATATTATTGCAGGTAGAACATCCTATGGCAATCTGACCAATAAGAGATGGATTATATGGCTCGCTTACGTCTATTATCTGCAAGCCGCCGGAATAAGCGGCTACAAACGCTTTTGTTTCGTCTGACGAGAGAACGACGCTGTAAGTGCTGCCGCCTGTCTTAATCCGACCAATAATCGAGCTTTGCGTATCTATCGTCAAACTAACGGTATTGCTGTCGCCGCATACGCTTTTGGCATAAACGCTCATAGCGTAATTGCTGTCTTTCATTACGGCTGTTTTCGTATAAATCTCGCCGTTATTTCTGACGCCAAATACCGGATTATCGTCTATCACGTATTTTGTTATACTGCAGTCTATAGGCGAATTTACTGTTATAGTTCCTACCGTCTTATTTGCCGGAGTCTTTCTGTGTATATTAAGATAGGTGTCTTGTAAAACAGGCGGATTATCTGGCACGTTATTTAAGTAGATAAGGATATCTGCCGCATTGCTCTCGCCAAACGCGTTAACGGCTTTAGCGTATAGATGATAATAGTAGTTGCTCTCGTAATCAAGCTTTGCTCCTTCGGCTACGGTTATTGTCCCGTTGTTATCTACTTTGAAGTTTTCGGCGCCTGTTCTGCTTAGCGTTATAGACGTTACAGGCGAGTCGTCGTCGCTTATAGCCAACTGCCCTATAAATGTATCGGCTGGAGAGTTTTCGTCAACGTAATAAACTATGCTATACACAACGGGCGGACGATCGGGCACGTTATTTAACCAGATAAGGGTATATGCCGCATTGCTCTCGCCAAACGCGTTAACGGCTTTAGCGTATAGACTATAATAGCGCGCGCTTTCATAATCCAGCTTTGCTCCTTCGGCTACGGTTATTGTCCCGTTGTTATCTACTTTGAAGTTTTCGGCGCCTGTTCCGCTTAGCGTTATAGACGTTACAGGCGAATCGGCGCTGAATATAGTTAACTGCCCGACAAACGTATCTGCCGGTAAATTTTCATCAATATAAGAAGTCACTCCGGACACAACGGGCGGACGATCGGGCACGTTATTTATGTAGATAGAGATATTTGCCGTATTGCTTTCGCCAAACGCGTTAACGGCTTTAGCTTGTGGATGATAACGGTCGTTGCTCTCGTAGTCCAGCTTTGCTCCTTCGGCTACGGTTATTGTCCCGTTGTTATCTACTTTGAAGTTTTCGGCGCCTGTTCCGCTTAGCGTTATAGACGTTACAGGCGAATCGGCGCTGAGTATGGTTAACTGTCCTACAAACGTATCTGCTGGCGAATTCTCATTGATATAAGAAGTCATTCCGGACACAACAGGCGGCAGATCGGGCACATTATTTACGTTGATCTTCAGATCGGCGCCCGCGCTTTCGCCGTAATCGCTTATAGCTTTTACCTTCAGATTAAAAACGCGTTTGCTCTCGTAGTCCAGTTTAGCTAGACTTGTGGTGGTAACCTTGCCCGCGCTGTCTATAGCAAACCAATCGGCGTTCGTCCCCGTTATTGTAAACGATGTGATCGCGCTGTGTCCGCTGGCAAATATACCCATATCCCCCACATAGGTTCCGGCGGGAGAGTTCTCGTCGACGCTCAGCGCCGTCGCTGTCAGGACAGGCTCCTGATCAGGGACGTTTATAACGTTTATCGTAACGCCCGCCTCTTTGCTGGTATCGTACGCGTTCGCTGCCGCGGCTTTGAGATTATAAACGCGCTTTGTCTCGTAGTCTATAACCGATCCCGCCGCCGTTTTGATATTGCCGCTTTTATCTATCTCAAACATTTCCGCCCCTTCGCCGCTTAAAACAAACGAGGTTATAACGCTTCTGCCGTTTGACGCTATCGTAACGCGCCCCACATACTCTCCGCCGTAGGAATTTTCCATAACGCTGAAGACGCTTTCGCGCAGAGTCGGAGCGTCGTCTGTAACCTTTACCGAAGCGGAGCTTTGCGCCGTTCTGCCGGCGGTATTAATGCCTTTAATGGTAAACGTATATAGATTTTTAACGTCGTAGTCTATAACCGTCCCATCCTTTATCTTTATCGTTCCGTCATTATCAATCGTGAAATCAGCCGCTTCCGCTCCCTCAAGCTCAAACTTCGTTACAGGGGCTGTGCCGTAGGAGTATCCGACCTTGCCTATGGCGGTTCCGCCCTCCAGTCCGTCCATTATTGAAACGCTGAAGTTATTCAGGCGCGGCGTATCGTCTATAACCGTAATCTTTACCTGAGATTTGGCGCTTGATACATACTCGTTCGAGGCGTTTGCCTCAAGGTTAAATACCTCTCCCGCGTTTAAGCCGCTATTATTTATCAAAGTTATAACGCCGCCGGAGCTTATGCCAAATCTTTCGCTTCCCGCCCCGCTTAAACTAAACGCGGTCGGCAAAGCGTAGCCGTAGCTGTATGATATCTTTCCGACGACGGCATTGGCGTTTGCGGTAGCGTATATATTCGTGCTGAAGTTATAGAGCGTTATGCTGTAAAGCGGCGCGTCATCATTATCGACTCTTGCCGGTATGGGTATAACGTTTATAGTCGCCAGTCTGGAGGCGCTCCTGCCGTGTTCGTTTTCGGCGAATATGCTTAGGCGATAGGGGGAATCCTGTACGGATATATTAGCCTCCTGCGCGATTTTTATCACTCCGTCCGCGCTTATATCAAAGTTTTCCGCGCCGAAACCTTCTATATTGAACATTTTCACATTTGAAAGTCCGCGATAATACGACGGCTTAGCGATAGCCGCGCCTTTTGCGGTATCCTCTCGTATAGTCGCGTAAATGTCGTTCAGTATTACGGGCGCGTCGTCGTGTATGGTAAGCTTAATGGTAGAGGGCGCGCTCCGTCCGAACGCGTTTTCCGCCCATACGCTCAGCGCGTACTCTTTGTCGTCAGCGCTTATCTTTTCGCCTTGCGCCACGGTTACCGCGCCTTTGTTGTCTATATTGAAATACCCCGCGCCGAATCCCTCTAAACCCATACCCGTTACGGGGTATCCCATATCGTTTACGCCTATCTGCCCCAAAGGCGAACCGTTAGGCATATTCTCAAACGCGTAGCTTGTAAGCGAGTTTGTAATAACAGGCGAGTTATCCGCCGTTACCGTAATATATACGTCAGAAGAGGGCGACGTTCCATAAGCGTTTATGCCAACGACGCTCAGGCGGTATATCCTTCTTTCCTCGTAAACGAGCCGCTTAGCTATTTTAATATTTCCGTCGCTGTCTGTCTGGAACCTGTCCGCCCCGTCGCCGCTTAAGATAAACGAATGTACGGGGCTTTCGCTTACGCAGTCCGTTTCTATTCTGCCTGTAACGCTCCCTATGGCGGCGCTTTCATTGACGCTGAAATATCCGCCTTTTACCAGCGGTCTGGCGTACAGGTTAAAACTATCTTCGTATATATTCCCGCCTTTGTGGATTTTTCTAACGATAGGCATAAACTCGCCGTTGTAATTGGCGTACAGCTTGCCCTTATCTGAATAAGGCGTGAAATAGAGCGCGTCCACCGTATTGGTAACGCCGTCGAGATTGATATCGGAGTTCAGAAGGCATTTTATGGCTTCGTCGCTTTTATTCGTAAGTTTTGAAATATCGTTTTTGTCGTAGCGCTTTTTGGAGATTTGATACGCCATCTCCGTTAAGATATTCACCTTAAAGCCTATATTTTTAAGCGCGTTTCCGCTTGCGAGCGCCCTTACCGTCCCCAGATTGGTAACCGGCGCGGCGTCGGTTATTTTGTCGTCGTTCGCGTCTATATCCGTTCCGCCCTTCACCTCGATCACGTAAATCTTTTCGTCGTCCAGAGCGTCTATTATCGTTCTCGGTATGTTTATAACGCCCGCCGTATATACGGACAAACCGTAAGAAGAGGTATCCAAATATATGGGATTTGAGCCCTTGTCCGCGCTTACGTCATAATCCTCAAGCGCGTAAATGCTGATATTCGCTCCCGCCAGAGGTCCGAGCAGCGCCTGCGATATATGCCAGATAATAGAGTAGATATAATCGTTTGTTACGGGAGGCTCGACGTACGTATAGCCCCAGCCGGCGCTTCCCCCGCCTCCTCCTCCGTATCCGTATCCCCAGCTATAGCCCCCGCCGCCCCCGCCGCTTCCCCCGCCGCCTCCGCCGCCGACGCTGGAACTGTATCCGCTTTCGGGGTAGTAATATAAAACAGTGCTGCCAGTTCTGAAGTTGTCTTTCAAAACGACCTCGACCTTTCTCTGTTCTACTTTAATGTCGGCTATATGACCGCCCTTAGGCAGCGAATCTATAGTTTTCAGATTTACGGTTCTTGCTTCCGTAGTGCCGGGTACTTTGATGGTTACCACGATATTTTGCAGCTCTTTCTGGCTTGCGCTTATCTCTTTGTTATCGCCGTAAGCGCCGTATGTGATATACACGGGATACAGCCCCGGAGTTACCTCTTTGTCGTTCAGGGCGTAAAAGTGCTCCATAAGCTGGCATTCGTCCTGAACGTCGTGCGTGCCGCCGGGAAACATTACGCGCAGATCTATATCAATATCCGCGTTCTCCCACGCGACGCTTACCTCCACATAACCGCTGGCGGGCTTGGTAGCGGCGTCTAATGAGTCGTCTATCGTCTCAAGCGTCTTGTTATTTTCGTCTTTCAGCGCGAAACACGCCGCATTATCGCCGGTAACGGATTGATCCTCGATCCTGTATCCGTAAAAACTGTCCGCCTTTACATACTCCGCGGCGCCTGCCAAGCCTTTTATAGGATAGACCTTGCTGTCGTACATATCCGTAAACGGGTAAACAAACAGCGACCGCATATAATCGTTCAGACTCTCGTCGTACCTGTGCTCTACATATTTCAGTTTAGCGGAGCAGCTTGGAACGGCGGAGCAGGCGCTGTTCTTTTTTACCTTCCACTGCGAAAAATCAATTTCGGACGCTTTTATATTCGCCTTCAAAGCGTTTATAATAATCTCGTATGACGGATTTGGCTTTTCGATGCCGTTGGCGCTGAGCACAGGCGACATATAGTATTCAAACGCGTGAAACTGAAGGCTTGTCAGATTGTAATCCGCCTCAAAACCGCTCTCCCGCAGGCAGGAGGTTAAGTTGGCATCGTCGCGGAAATAGATTCCGTCCTTCATCTCCGAGCACGGCGGAGTCTGTCCTTCGCCTGCGGCAGTGCTTACGTGTCTTAACGGATTTGCGATAACGCCCTTTTCTTCTCCCCATACGTATACGACAGGATCGTTATCAAATACGACAGCAGTGGCTTTCTCTAAAACGTTGCTTGAAGGAGAAGCTACGGCTATCGTATTGACGTACTTTGTCATCCACCAGTCGCTGCTGTCCAGAGCGTTATATATTTCATTGAAAAAGAGATTGCCCTGAGAGTGCGCCGTTACTATTACGTGGCGTCCCGATCGTACGCTCTCTCTTACGTTCGCAAGCTGCGCGGTAAAGTCTATATCGTGGATAACGCTTGTAATAAGCCCGATTGAGTCCAGCGCTATAGAGCATATATCCCGCGTTATGACTCCAAGTATCAGATCGATCAGATTGTCCAGAAACGTAATTTCAAGCCAATCCTGTACGGGATCGGCGATAAGGTCTTTGATTAAATCGGCGGCAGCGTCTCTGGCGATCTCTTTTGGGCTTGCCCCCTGTATATGTCCGCAGGCGGTATTGATAACGACGTCTATAGCGACCCAGAACCATCGGTGATCCTGCTTTTTCTG
>JAITRJ010000023.1 GCA_031288475.1 Helicobacteraceae bacterium
GCTATCTTGGATACAATCTCCAGCGTCTCCCCGTACCGCTCCATAGCGTCTTCGTCGCCGTAGTAAATATCAAACGGGGTTCTCTGTCTGGGGCTTTCCCTTTTGGGTCTTTGAGCCGGCTTGAAGCTGTCAAAGAAGCTCTCCATATTGGCTTTATGCCTGCCGCCCTTATATTCGGCGTGAATGCACAACTGCCCCAGCGCTTCGTCAAGATATACGCGGACGGGGAGGGAAAGTATCTGGGCGCGAAGCTCTTTGCTGCCGCCGTTGTAGAGTTTCAGGCTTAACACAGCCAAAGAGGCGGCAACCGGCGAATCTGCCTCTTTGAAAGGAGAGAGCGGATCGCTCTCTTCGTCTATGAACGCTCTTGGAGCCATAAGGTTATAGAGCAGCCCGCTCATAAAGTCGGCGTATTTCAGGCGGCTCTCGTCGTTTTTCAGGGTTTCGATGAAACTGCCGTATATTTCAAGAATCTTCCTGAGGCGATCCTCCTTCAGCGCCTTAGATATTTTATCGGCAAACGATCTGGGCGTCAGGGGCAGCTTAGGATCAAAGAGTCTGGATTTCAGGGTTCTGCCTTTGCCTAACGAGAGGCTGGCAAAGTCCAGCCCGGCGCTTTTCATATCAAACGAGGACTGCCTGTGCGCGGTCTCTATGGAGTCGTACTCGTTTATAAGGGAGGTTTTATCGCCGCTGAATAACGCCTGATAGGCGTCCTGATCGTCTAATTTCGCCCGAATCTCCCCGATCGCGGTCTCGCTGATGCCTGGAAGCTCAAGCTGCCTGATCGAGCGAAAGAGGGCGTAGAACTCGCCGCACAGCTTCTGAAAGTCCGGATGTTTCTCTCTCAGATCGGCGTGTCTGGCGCTGTAGGCGGCGGAGAATACAAGCATAGCGTTTGCCTCTGTATGCGGCATATTTTTCTCAAACTGATCTCCCTCCAGTTTAAGGGGTTTAATCGTTACTTTTCTTTGCGCGCCGTATCTGCTTGAGGGCATGTATTTAATACGCTCCTGAAATGAAACGCTGTATTCGTAAGAGGTATTCTCGTCTGCGCGCAGCTCTAAACTTTGATGATTGTTGAGCGGAGGATCGAAAAAAGAGGCTTTGAGCGATTCAATTTCGTCCATATAGCTTTTGGCAAGCGGCAGATCGATTAACGGAGCCAGATTTTGGTTGGGTATCCCGGCGACAAGCGCTTTACCGAGATCGTTTGCGACCGCGTTATGAAGCTCTGTGTAATTGCTATGCAGGTTTTTTATTTTTTTCTTATACGCCTCTTGCCTGCTCTTATCCACATACAGATAATCCATTATACTGGCGATCCCGTAAGCATACGCGTTCTTATCCCTCAGCTCGTCGAATACGGGTTTATTGACGGCGCGGCGGTACAGGTATGAGAACTCGTAGCCGTTATAGAGGTCTTCGATCTCCCCTATGGGATCGTTTATGACAGCGGCTATGCAGAAAACGCCTCTGGTTAAGGGGCGTTCGGCGGCTGTCCCTCCGCCGTTGCCGTCAGCTCCATTATTATCGCCCTGATTGTCCGCTCTCCTGTCGGCGTCTTTTCCGTTGGCGCTCGCCTCTTTGCCTTTGTCCGCGTTAACTTTTCCGATCAGAGCGTTAAGCTCTCTGGCGCTTGCGAATATCCGCCTCCTGTCCGGGTTTGGATTATCCTTGCCGTCTGGAGCGTCAAAGATATAGTCGTTATCGTCTGTAACGCTTTCTGTCCGTTCAATAGGCTTTCGCTTCCTGTCCCTCTCCAAGTCCTCTTGAGTAAGACCGCCAAGGATAGAGTAATGCCTGACGCACTGGAGCTTATCGCTATCCTCTCCTGCGCTATCAATCTTGGCGTAGTTGATATTGTCCGATCGGAACCGGTTGGCTATGGATTCGTTAAGCCTGCCTTTATCGTCTGTAATAGGAATAGGCATCTCGCTGTAGAACAGCTCGTAGCTCTTGCCTTTCTCGCAGGGGATAGCCCTGTATCGCCTGCGGTTTGTATTGTTTTGGCGGCTGTCGGCGTTTGCTTTGTCTTGTTTGTCTCTAATGCCGTTACCGTAGAAGGTTATCTGAGAGAACAGAGGGGAGAACAGAGGCGCGCCTATATCCTGAGCGTCGCTGATAACCCTGTATTCGTTAACAGCCGTCCCGCCTGAATCTGGATTGGCTGAGACGATATACAGCCTTGGATCGATATAGGTTGAAACCTTTGTCTCCCTGATGGACGGGGCTTTAACGCCGGCGGCTGGATCGTTTGCGCCCTGAACGCCGTCCGCCGTTTCGGAAGGCTTGCCAGAGGCGTAGTATTCGGGAACGAGCCTGAAATCCCGTTTGGGACGGAGTGGTTTGATAATGTCGGCGTTATCGTCCGTCTTATATCCCCTTCGCATAGGGAGAATGTAAAAGAGGCTCTCAGATTCGGCGGCGTTTTCGGGTTCTATTATTTCAGGCTCTTCCAGTCTTTCAACAATAGCGCTTTGTTTGGCGTTTATCTTCCATTTGCTTTGAGAGGCGCCCGCAAGCGTAAGTGGATAGCCTTTGTCGGTTTTGCAGTTGTCCGCTCTTAAAAGAAAGGTTCCGTCCAGACTCTTTACGTTATCTTCGGTATTTGTTCCGCTCGCGGAAGCTACGCTTTTGCATGGTCCTCCCTGTTTGGATGAAAGACCGCATCCTTTTATGGCGGAGCCGGCCAGATCGCCCATTAAAACGGGTTTGTCCCCTCCTATAACATACATCGTCTCGCTTGAGACAAGAACAACCTTTCCTCCGTGAGGGCAGGTAATCTTATCTTTTTCGGTGAGGACGAAGGTGTTGGACATATTTTAGAACCTTGATTGAGAAGATAATATCGGAAACGATTGTAGAACAATAACGATTAAGAATGGATTTATTCAAAAAGGGGGCTTGAAAACAGCTCACGCGCCCTGCGCCGCCAAAGCTGCGGACGCGAAAACGACAGCAGGAGACGCCTTCGCGTTTCGCCGCCGTTTAAACGCTACAACATTCCGATTGTGCGCAGCAGTTCGTGCCACGATACTTTTTTGAAGACAGCGGGGGGCTTGAAAGGGCGTTTGCGCGGATCGGCGTTCAAAGCGCGGTAAAACCAAAGGCGCAGGACGACAGGGATCGCCTTTAAGCGGCTGAATGATACAGGCGTTTTAAGCGGTACTTCGGGGCTTTCTTTGCGTATAGTCCCGCTGCCAAAGCATTCAAACAATGTTGCGGCTAGAGAAAAAATATCGGATTTAATCGTAGGCGTCTCTCCGTCAATCACTTCTGGCGCGGCATATAAAGGATTGAACGCCTTAATATCTTTGCGGTTTAGATGAAAGGGCCTGCTCTCACGCAGATCGACCGCCACCCCAAAATCCAGCAGCTTAGCGTCGTTGCCGTCGCGTACTATGATATTGCTGGGATTTATATCCGCGTGGACTATGCCGAGCGAGTGGATATGACAGACAACTTGAGAGAGTCTGGCGGATACGGCGATCTTCTCTTTGGTTGAAAGCTCCGCCGCCGCGTTTAGCATCTGCCTGCCGCTTAACAGTTCCATAACTATAAAAGGGATTTTGCTTTTGCGATCTATGTCGTAATTCAGCGCTCTTACCGCGTTGGGGTGCGATACGCGGACGAGGAAGCGATACTCCGCGTATAAGAAAGCTGCTATATCCCGTTTGGCTTTCATATCCTTTGAGGGTATTTTTACCGCGACATTGCGTCGATCACCGAAATAATCGGCGCGCTTATCGACCGCCGACCATACCTCGCACAATCCGCCTTCGCCTATTTTTTTCTTTAGCGCGTACCGATCGTTTAGCGTTGAAACGCCCGGCAAATGCAGGAGATTGTCTTTGACGGCTAATTTTTTGGCGATCGCGTTCAGCTCGCTCACAAGATCCTCCCCATCAAAGCCGTTAAGTTATCGTCGGCGTCGCTTGATAGAGTGATGTTTCCCAGAGATTCCAGCGCCTCGCTCAGATCGTTTGATCGCATAGCTTTTTTGATCATCTCCGTCGATAACGCGCCGTAAAATCCGTCCGTGCATAAAAGAAAGGTATCGCCTTTTTCGACGCCGAAACGTTTAGTATCCACGTCAAACCTTGACGGCGCGCAGAGTGCTTTGGTCAGGTATCTTCGGTATCCATCCGGCGATTCGACAGTCTTAGCGTGATCATCGGTGGCTATCAGCAATCTGTTTTCTCGCAGGATATAGCAGCGGCTGTCGCCCGCGTAAATGGACGCGCCCATACGCCCATCCACAAGCAGAGCGGCGACTGTCGCGCCTACTATCGCGTCCCCGCCAAGCTGCGCCGATCTCTCAAGCAGCGCGTCGTGCGCTTTTGACAGCAGTTCAAGCGAAGATTTGATTTTTTGTTCGATGCCGCCGCATATGCTTGAGCGTTCAAACAGATCGGTAACCAGACGGCTGGCATAGTTGCCATCCCGATGACCGCCCATTCCGTCGCAGACGACCCAAACGCCGCCGCTGTCGTCTGCGTAGTAAGAATCTTCGTTGTTTCTTCGGACGCGCCCGGGATGCGTAAAAGAAACGCTGCGATTCAAATTATAGCTTTTCGGTCAGGTTAAAATTCAGCAAAGGTTTCTTTTTGTCTTTGTCGAAGAAAGAGGCGGCGTTCCCGCTTATCTCGAACGTAACAAACTTCGCCTTGGACTTATTTACGCGCCAGGTCAATCTAACTAAACTGGCGCCCTTATTTGACAGTTCGCTAAACTCTCCGAGCGTTCTGAACAGCGACCAGTCGCCCTGATGCGAAAAAAACAACACCCGATTACTGTTTGTGAGCGTATGCGAACTCGCGTCGTATATGGCAAGCTCAGAGCGGCTGTCCGACGAGGAAGGCCATATTATCTGCTTCTCATACGAATGCCCCGTATCAAAATCCAGAACGCCGTTATCGTATTGCATAGTCGCGATCGATATATCTTCTCCAAGCTCAAACGGTTTGACGCGTACGGTTACCGCGAGCGTACTGCCTTTGGGGTCAAAATAGCTCTTTTTGATTCTATCGGCGGCAATAAGCGATCGCAGGAATCTGTCTTCAAAATCAAGTCTGGAGCCGTCGATATTATTGAAGTTGTATTTGCCGTTTTTATAGTCAAATTTCACAAACGGGGACACATACTGTTCGCTGAAGCTGTCTAGTATGCCGCCTTTTTTGAAGAACTCCTCAAATTCGCTTAAACCAGCGTCGATCGACGAGCCCTTGTCGATCGGATATTTGCCGCGCAGACGCTCCAGATAGAATTCGTAAACCTGCGTATTGTATTGCTCTGATATATGATCCTTTGCGAGCGAAACGACATAGCCCCAGTTATTCTGATGCGCTTGGGCAAACCAATCTTTAGCTTTAGACGGCGATAGCAGATTCGCCGCGATTATCGGCGATTTGACGCCCTTTGTTCTGCCAACCGCCAATTTGAATCCCTCTTCTGGCTGCATTCCCGCTATTTCGCGGTATTCGTCTTCCACGCTCTTAATAGCCGCCTTCAGCGTGTTGGAAGGCTGGCTTTCGTCGTCCAGCAGAATGTGTATTTCGTTAAACTTGGCTCTGAATTGACTGGTTATCCGCTCCTCTTCGCCTCCAATATTGTTTGTCGGGATCGCCCCTCCAATCGCGCCGCCCTTTTTCGCCAGATGTTTTTGCGCGGTTTCCAGCGGCGTGTATATTTGCGTGTTGTTTTTTGCTTCGCGCAAAATGGTTAAAATCGGAGAGTCCGCCGCCGTGAAGGCGGAGTATTGCATCGTAATATCCGCTAAGCGGGCGGTTGAGCGAACCTTAAGTTTATTCAGAGCCAATGTCCAATGCTGCGCGTATTCGTTGAAATATAAACCCTCTATTTTTAAGTATAGCTGGTCCAGCTCCTCTTTGCTTATATCTGTTTGTTCCGCTACTACCCAGTTATCCTTGATAATATTTCTGATCATCTGCTTGCCGTTAAGCAGCAGTATTTTTTCGTATCCGTTTTTGGTAAAGAACCCGGGAATAGCGTAAGATTCGTCGTCAAATACGCTGGGATAGGCGCTTGTCGCGCTTAAAAATCGAAAATCTTTTGTGCGCGGATCGCTTGATACAATATTTTTCATCTCTCTGTAGATCAGGTTTTCACGCCCAAGAGCCGATAAAGCTTTTCTTGCCGATTGCAGGGAGTTCTTATCGATCTCGTACGAATCAAAGCCTTTCTCAATCAATCTATTCCAGTGCTCTATAATGCCGGCTTTAGACCAGCCGGCTCCAGCCCACTCTCTAAGAAACTTGGCGTCTCTCCTCTCGACCTCGTTTAACATAATATACGCTTTAGTGTTTTCCCATAGTATTTCGTATTTGTCAAGATTGCCTTTTATCTGTCTTTCGGCATACTTTGCTGCCTTTGGCAGTAAAACTTTTTCCAGCGTCGAATAATAGAGTTTTTCCAAAGCTTTCTGCCGCTCGATCGTTTTAAGAAAAGCCGTTTCCCATATATATTGCCTGTCGTCGTATTTATATATGGCGTATAGTTTATCAAGCAGATTGGCGCTGTCGGCTGAATTGACTTTGCCAAATACCAGATCACGGTTCTTGCGATATTCGGCAAAGCTGTTTTTGATATTCTCTTCGACGTTCAAGTTGTGTTTATAATCCCGCGCCCAGTAGCCGATAACAGATAAAACAAACAGCAGCCAGAACACCGTTGCGGCTATCTGCGAGGCTATGAACCTCTTCTTGTGAGAACTGTCCATTTTGACAATGTCGGATTCCGGAAAAATAATCTCAGTCAGCAGTTTATGGATAAACAAGCCTTCGGCTCTAACAGAGGAGGGCAGCATATCGCCGCCGTACACGATCGGACGATCTGAGGCTTCAGGTACGCTCGTAAAGTATATTCCCCTTAATAGCAACGGCTTGCGGTAGCGCGTTTTGGCAAAACCGTTATCTATAAAAATTTCTAATCGTCGGAATAAGGCGGAAAACTCGTTGCAAAAAAGCAGAATCTTAGAGCGGTTCTCGCTTTCCCACTCTTTATGCATCCGCTCGATAACGGAGTCGCTTAAACGCGCTGTAAGGGCGTCAAACTCGCCGCGCGCGGCATAGCTGTCAATACTCTCTCGATCTTCAAAGGTTACGCCCAACGCCTCGTCTATTTCTTCTTCAGAGAGTGTGGCGAAGTACTCCTTGAAGCCCATAATAGTATCCGATTTCGTAACCAGCAGATATATGGGTATCACAGCCATAAAAGCGTCTCTTATCTCGTCAAAACGATCTCTTAAATCCTTTGCGAGCTTCTCAATCTCTTTATTGTTTTTAGTCGTTAAGGTTTCCGCGCTGACCGTGAGAATGACGCCGTTTATAGGTCTTCTCCGCCGCCATCTTCTGAAAAGATTTAAAAACGCGCCCCATACCACGCTATCTGCGCTGTCGCCGTCTTCGCTCTGAGATATATATGCGCCGGGCACATCGATAAATACGGCGTGCTCCGCAAAATACCAGTTAAACGATTGCGTGCTGCCTTCTTCCTTGACGCTTCGTTTTGCATAGTCTATGTTTAACGGAAAGCTAAGTCCGGAAGATTCCAGTAAGGTGGTCTTGCCTTCGGACTCCGCCCCAACCAGCAGATACCAAGGCAATTCGTATTTCGCAGTCCGCTCACGCTTGTATACGCTTGAATTCTTAATTGTTTTAAGCGCGGCGGCAAAACGCTGTTTCAGCAATTGCGTTTTTTCTTTGATGATTTTCTGTCTCTCTCTTTCGTCCTTGCGTTTTTCCAGAATCTTTTTTAGCGCGGCTTGAATTTGCTCTTTCATATACAGCATATATAGCAATATCCCGATGAGAATGAGAAAGAATTGTCCAAAACCAACCAGCAGACGCATTGCTAAAGGCTGAAAAAATACGAAAAAATAATCTCCGACGAATACTACGAGCGTTAAAAATACCAGCGAAATAACGATCAGCCAAAAAATCGCGCTTCTGAACAAATTAGTCAAGCCTGCCCCCTTCCAACCGTCCCATTTTTTCAATTTTCGCGATTTCGCCGTTTACCGCTTGTATTATTTCGTCTTGCCCTTCGCTAAGCCATAAGCTTAAAATGAGATTGATCGCGACAAGTACAGCCGCCACAATGATTAGTATTAGCGCGTTATTTGCTTTATAAAACATCCCGCTCTTTTTGCCTGCCTGTTCTTTTTTGGCGTAAAAACTTTCGCTCCTGCGCCCTCTGACGTTGCGAATCTGCTTATAAAGGTTGTCTCTGATAGCCTCAATTTCGATTCTGCCTTTTTCCATAAGACGATATTTTCCTTCAAAACCCATAGACAGACAAATATACATAAGCTCCAGCAAATTAATATGATTCGCTGGAAAAGTTAGCAGCTTACTTAGTAACCGAAAGAATTTCTCACCGCCGTACGCCTCGTGATAGTAAAAGCTCAGCAGGCTCTCTTTAGCCCAATTATGCTCTTTGCCCCAGAAAGTGGTTCCAATCATCTCATCAATATACGCGCAAAGGAGATATCTGGCGATAAGAATCTGGGCGTTGTCTAAATTTCTTTCGGCGGCTTCTTTGGCGAAGCAATCCATTTTCTCAATCAACTCTTCGCGTATTTTGACAATATCGTCCGCTTCGCGCAGATTAATGATCGTGTAAATAAGCTTGAAAAGCGGATAGGAAAGCGATACGATCAGATTTTTATCATAAAAAGCGCTTGTGGCTCCGCTTTTTGCGTAATCTGCGGGGGCGGCGTTTTTTATCGCGCCGAGCGCGTCGTATTGTTGCTCTGGAACAAAATCGGTCAATTTATTTTGCGCGCTGCTAGACGGTAATAAAACGGTTTTGTTTTCGGCGTTCATAATTACTCTTTTTTATTTCTTATAGCCCAGAGATGGTACTCCAGCCCGTCTATCTCGTTTCCCGAACGGTGAAAAGCCAGTCCTCCCGAATTGAGCAGCTCTTTTTGGTTGTCTCCGGTTAGTTCGATATTGAAATAAACGTAATTGATTCGATATGGAATCTGACGTGGAGCGATTGGTAGCGGCGCAAGCTTAAATCCCGCTAATTGAAAATTAACCAGCTCTCGTATATTTTCAATAGTACCGATCTTCAGGTTATCTAGCAGCAGCTTTTTAAGCTTTTCGGGTGCTATGTTTGAAGTTGCCGAAAGTATGAACGCCCCCGTGGTGATGAATGATTTATCCTCGATTTTTGCCACCAATACGCCATATTTGCGCTCTTCAATATCGAGCTTGACGCTATTTTGCTCAATGACCATGCTAAGCAAATTCCTGAGTTCGTTAAATAAAGCCTCAAAGCTTTCTTTTTGGCGTTTATGGACATATTCGTATATTTTGTCCGGACGCTTGCCTTTCTTCATAAACACGGCAAGCTCGGCTATAAGCGAGTGGAGTTCTAAAAACAGATCCTGCGGATGCAGTTTTTCTTGATGAATATAGTGGTGAAAACGGCTGTAAAAACGATTTAACAATTGCAATAGCAGGTAATCGCCAAGTTCGGTGGCGTGTACCGTGGTATCGCCGAGCTTTTCGACCAATTTATCCATCCTATAGTTAATCACATTGATCAGCTCCCGTATTTTAACGAGCAGATATTCGCAGGCGTTTATATGCAGATACACCGGTATGAAACTATCGTCAAGCGAAACCGCGCCCGTTGACGATACAGACGCGATTTTGACGATCGCTATGTTTCCGTAGCCTTCGTTCATCTCTTCCGCGCGCAATATCTGAAAATTTTGCCGCGCGAGCGATAATTCGCAGGTTGTGTTTTCTCCTGCGTTTGTATTTGGAATCTCGTTTTCCGAAACGGCGATCATTCGGGTCGATTTAACGCCGTTTGTTTCAAAAGAAAGCTCGTCAGCGCGATGGATGCTTAAAGGGAGAGCCAAATGCAAAATCTTTCCGGCGTCGTCTTCTTTGGCGTCAAAGATCAACTGCTGCGTTTGCGCGGCAATATTAAACAGCGTTCCGTCAGGCATTATCCCGTACGCTCTTTCCAGCACAATTTTCCCGAGCGTGAGATATTCCTTATCAAAATACAGATCGAAAATGCCCCATCGGTTTGCGGAAAACTCTCTCGTTCTTACTCTGATTTCATAATCAAAATGACGATCGTTTTGCTGAAAATGCTGCGGACGAAGGAATAAACCCTCTCTCCATACGACTCCGTTTTCCATTAATCGTCTTCCTTGATCGAGTGTCTGTTTATCAGCAGTTCCAGCTCGTTATGCCTGCCCGCCTCTAAATTCTTTACAAATCGCCAGGTACCGTTTTCGTCTAATTTCCTGAAGCTTCCGATAATGCCAAGATATTTTGCTCTGTCGTCAAAACGAATCTTGTACGATTGAATCTTGTTTCGCAATACCACATGCTTTGCCTGCGAAATAAGATTGTCGCCCAATTGTTTAGCCGCTTCATCTGCCAGCGCCTGAAAGCTGAGTTTTGAAAACTTATCGGCTTCGGTAAGTTCGTAAAAACGTAGCATTAACGGATAAGATATGTCACGATCGTTTGGGTTAATAACGCTTCCTGAAGTAATAGTCAGATCGATATAGGTAACCTTCTGCCCGCATCCGCCTGACGCCAGAAATATCAGCGAGAGCGCAAAAGTTTTTAGAAATCTGTTATTACCAGCCATATTCCCCCCTCATTCTTAAACGCCGTCCATGGTCGCGAGATTTATGGAAAACAGAAGTCGTTCGTAGGCTTTGACGAAATGGGGCATAATAATTTCAACGCCGAGCGAAGGATCGCCATCAAGGTTTTCAAACATCTTGCAATATGCCCTCCATGCTAAACCAGAGCGCGTTCCGAACCCTTTGAGCGCGCCTGCGGATTCGAACTTGTATTCAAGGTTTTTAGGCGTGAACGCCGAAGCTGCCGTTTCCAAAGCGTTTTTTGACGCTCCGTGCAGAGCGATCATGTGCGCGTCGATTTCGGCAAACGACTTCGCGACCGCCTCAGATAGGCGCATAAGCCCTAAACGCTCGCCTATTTCAGCGTTTTGCAAAAGATGCGACGCCGATCGACCAAGCTTTATCGGGTTATTATCCCGTTTATTCGCGGCGGGAAGGCGCATCTCCTCTCTGATCCGCTCCTTGACGCGAAGGGAGGCGTTCAGTCCTCCGAGCATTTCAAGAATCAGATTTGACAGTTCCATAAGAAGCGCCTTCCGTCTTTCTGGTTCCAAAGAGAGAATCTCAATGTCAAGTCCGTCTTCTAAAACGCGCAACGCCGCCGCCGCTCCCTCATCGTCTTCTGAAACCGAAGAACGCGGTGCGACAGTTTGTCTCCGCTCTTTAGAAAAACGGGGGATATCAAAATGCTCGTTAAGGCGATTGTCCGCGCCTCCGATTTCGCCGGCATCGGACACCGCTTCGCTATCTTCGTTTTCAAGCAGGCTTCGCATGTTTTTATCTCCGTCCAGCGCGTTAATGATATCGATCGGAGTGTCGTCGTCAGGCGCTTTTTTACCAAAGCCGTCGTACAGAGCCGCTTCGTTCAGAAAATCGTCGGGGATCAACTCTTTAACCGCCTCGATTGGCTCCGGCTCGCCCAATATTGTCTTTTCAATATGGTCGCCGTCGTACTCTTCGTCCAGAAAGCGAGCCTGCAATTCGTGATCGCCGATTATAAACACATCGGACGAATTTATAAGATACGGCGCTCCTTTCTCAAGTTTCCTGTACGGGTATTTCAAAAAAGTACCGTTAACGCTTTCGTCTTTAGCGTAATACTTTCCGTTGCGATATTCGATGTATAAATGTTTGCCTGATATATAATTCTGCGGATCGGTCAACTTATAATTCGCGTCGTCGCTTCTGCCCAGCACTCCGCCTTTTTGATCAAAGCGAAAGCTTTTTACTTTGGAGCGATTTTTACCGTTTTTGATAACGTCGAACACTATAAACATCTGTTTCCTTTGGTTGAGACTGTTTTTCCGCGATATCTTCTTCTTGTGGTTCTGCCTGATAGAGCGGTTTATACTCTTCTAAACCAGTGCAGCCGAACGCAAACACAAGCGGCAGCGTTATCCCAAGCCACAACCATAAACGCTTCATTTCACGCTCCTCGCAACTATTTCGTTATTGGCGTCAACTTCGACTCTGATGATGCTCAACGCCCTATCTTTGACGGCATTTTCGAGTACAAGACTAGAAATTTTTGGCGCGACATTCGTATTTATAATGAGCTCGACATTTCGCGCTCCCGTTTCCCTGCTGGCGCTTATTTCGACTATCTTATCCGTCAGATTATCGTCAAATTCTATCATAATATCTCTGACGCTAAGTTGCCGCTCTATGGCGCTTAGTTTCAATCTCACTATACGCTTCAGCGCATTGTCGCTTAAATGAACATACGGGATCGCGTTCATGCGTCCAAGCAGCGCGGGCTTAAAATATCGACTCAAGACAGGCAATATTAATTGGATCAGCTCGTCCAATTTGATATCGGGCTTTGCGGAGCAAATCCTTCCGATCTCGTCAGCCGCCAGATTCGACGTCATCACGATAATGGTATTCTTAAAATCCACGACCCTGCCTTCGCCGTCGTTGATTATGCCCTTGTCGCAAATCTGATAGAATATGTTGAGTATGTCCGGGTGGGCTTTTTCTATTTCGTCAAATAAAACCACCGAGTAAGGTTTTACGCGAACGGGATCGGTTAGCTGCCCTCCCTCTCCGTAACCCACGTAGCCGGGCGGAGAGCCGATTAGTCTGGATATGGTATGTTTTTCCTGAAACTCTGTCATATTGACGGAGATAAGAAATTGTTCGCCGCCATACATTAAATCCGCGAGCGCCAAAGCTGTCTCGGTTTTGCCTACCCCGCTTGGTCCAACCAGCAGGAAAACGCCTGACGGCGCATTCTCTTTTTTCAGTCCCGTCAGCGATATTTGCAGAAAAGTATCAAGATAGTCTATGGCTTGATCCTGTCCCGCTATGCGCTCTTTTATCCCTGCCTTCAAGTTTTGAAAGTCGCGCATCCGCTCCTCGATCATAGAACCAAGCGGGACGCCGGTCCAGGCCGATATTACTTCGGAGATCTGCTTTGGAGAGACGGTGTCGTGAACGAACCTCCCCACCGATTGCATATCCAATAGTTTTTGCCGCTCTTTTGAGACCTCTTCTTTTTTCCCCTCCGCGCGAAAAGCCTTTATCTTTTCCAAAGACTCTTTTTGCTTGACGTATTCGTCTTCGGCGGTTTTTAATTTTCCCGTCGTCTTGGCAAGTTCGGTTTTCAACGCAGCTATCTGCCGTGAATAATCTTTTAATCCGGCTAAATCGTCGCGCTCAAGAAAAGCGATCTCCCGTTCTATACGCAACCTTTCGTTGTCAAGTCGGGATATCTCAAACGGGCGATTGGCAGCGCTTATTTTCACGTTCGCGCAAGCCGTGTCGAGCACATCGATCGCTTTATCCGGCAGGCGCCGTCCAGTAATATAGCGCGCGGAAAGTGCGGCTGCGGATTGCAAGGCGGCGTCTTCAATATAAACGCCGTGCGCCTCTTCGTATTTGCGCGCGATCCCTCTTAAAATAGTAACGGTGTCGCTAACGCTGGGTTCTAGGAGATTGATTTTCTGAAAACGCCTCGACAGTGCGGCATCTTTTTCAAAATATTTGCGGTATTCAAGCCATGTAGTCGCCGCTATAGTCCTCAGATCACCCCGCGCCAAAGCAGGCTTCAGCAAATTTGCCGCGTCCGATCCTCCTTCGTTACCGCCCGCGCCTATCAGCGTGTGGGATTCGTCGATAAACAATACCGTAAATTGCGAACTCGCGCGAATCGCGTTGATAACGACGCTTAAACGACGCTCAAATTCGCCCTTCACGCTCGCTCCAGCCTGCATGGCTCCAAGATCCAGCGACAATAACTTAGCGCCGCGCAAGTGCGTGGGAATGTCCTCTTTGACTATTTTGAGCGCCAACCCTTCGACAACGGCGGTTTTTCCGACTCCTGCCTCGCCTACTAGAATAGGATTGTTCTTTCTCCGCCTCAATAGAATATCAATAGCCTGACGAATCTCGTTATCGCGGCAAAAAATGGGATCGATTTTATCCTCTCTCGCAAGCTGGGTCAGGTCTGTAGTATATTTTTCAAGCTCGGAACTTTTTGCGTTTGCCAGAGCGCCGGACTGCTTGCCGCTTCGCACAGAAGAGGCTTCTTGCGCCAGCCCTTCCATCAGCGCTTTCGCCTCCTGCGCGTCGATGTCTTTCAGCAACCTATAGTAAGCCGTAGCCGCGTATCTCAGTCCGTTGTCAAGCAGGCTGATTAAAAGCGCGGATTCGTCAATATCCGCTCTGTCGGCTTCCAGCTTCGCGTATTTATAAGCCTCTTCAAGCCAACCTACAAGGGCGGAGGAAAATATCGGACTGGAACTTTCGCTGTCTCCCATCTTAAGACCATACTGCAGCGACTTGGTCATATCCTCTGTTGATACGCTGTAGTGCGCCAAAAGCGCGTTAAAAAGCGAGCTCTTGTCTTCTATCATAGCGTATAACAGATCTTCTATCACAATCTCTGAACCGCTTCTGGTTACGCAGCGGGTTGCTGCGGTTTGAAGTCTCTCTTTGGATATTTCGTCCAGAGTTGAGATTAACCTTTTTAGTTCCAGTTTCATTTGCGTCCCCGTCTGATAAATGGTACTTCTAAATCGTCCTGCGCCAAACCGATAACGCTGTTTACGCCTAGATACGCGCTCGTTTTGCTAGCGAGCTCAAGCGGCATAACGCGCTCTTTTTTAACATGCAGTAACGCTTCGTAATCAAGCGGTTCTTTCAGTATAAATTCGACGAGATCTTCAAGTTCGTTCATCTTATTGCCGTGATAGCTGTATTCGACAAGCGTCTCCCATTCTACGGAGCGCAGTATGATTCGGAACTTTCCGCTCCTGCTTCTAACGTAATCGCCAAGCAGGCAATCCGCGTTCAAAGAGCAGTTTTTCTCGCCCAGCAGCGCGTATTGCCAGTTGGGGATGCCCGCCATATGAGGCGCGCACTGTTCTATCTCCACTTCGTCGCGCGAGAGATAGTGGCGAAGGATTGAAAGCATCGTGCCTGCCGAACACGCCCTCATACTTAAAACGCCTATATAAGGCAACAGTCTTTGCATATTAAGATGTGTCGTTCTGTTGTGATATTCGCCGTAAAGCCCTAGCATGCTAAGCATATATTTCGAGAATCTGTCCTTGAGATCGCCTTGATACTGAACATAGTAGCGGCGTTTAAGCCAAGCGGGAAATATCAGTCTTTGAGCGTGATGATTGAATATATCCAGAAAGTCGCGCAGTACATCCCCTTCGTCAACGCTTCTTAAAACCAGTTCGCAGTAATGCGACGGCAATGGAGAGGAGCTGCCGAATATAGAAAGAAAATTTAGTGCAATCTCTATATAAACGCCGTCTTCTTCCTGTTTCATAACGGCGGAGGCTATTTCTCTTTTCTGGAAAGCCAGACTCGGATTACCTTTGAAACGAATTTTCTGATACAATCTTTCGGCGTCAAGTCTGGGATACAGCTCGCGCAGATATTGAAAGCAGCGCCTGATTGCCAGCGGCAAGGTTGTTTTAACGACTATGGTCGATAATCGATCATTATAACTTTTGATTATTTCGTTCAATCACATCACCGGTTGAGCACCGAGTTTTGGCGGCCATTCGTAGCTATCAAGGTTGATCATCTTCGCCTCTAATATGTGAAACGAATTAATGTTTCTGTATAAAGCAAAAAATTCGTTAAGAACGCAACACATTAAATACGCTTCGCCAACGCCTGCAAATTTGTCCGTGTCTATTTCCATACTAATGCGGGTTCCATAAATCGGCAATCCCTTATAAACCATTTCTGTTTTGGATTGCTTTATAGACTTGATACCCGTTAGTATAAGCGCGTTTTTGCAATCGGCTTTGGCGTCTGTGGCGCCGATGAAATCATACGCGCTCATAACGGAGCCAAGCGTTTTTGGATCTGCCAGCGATACATAATTTAAAGACATGTTTGAGATTATTCGCCACAGGAAATCGCCTCCTATCGGTGGAGGATAGCTGTTAGTCGGAATGGTTATATTCCTGAATTTCATATGCGTAAATCCAAATTGCGCATCGGGAATGCAAATTTGTCCAAGCTGCAAAGAGGAAGGCAGAGATCGGTTGCTGCACAGCAGGCGAACTGAGATAGTGGCACCGTCGCTTTCTCCATTTTCAAAAACTCCGTCGGGCGATCCGAAACGAATGAAACTGTTCGTTCGTTTGCCATCTTCCGATAGGCGTACGCGAATTGAGTAATATTCGTTATCGTCCTCGTAGCCAAACGATTCGAACGGCATAAAATCCACATAATTGTTCTTTCTTTTTACCCATCCTCTAACTCTTTCGACCTGAAATACTTCCGCGTAATCGCGTTCGTAATCCGAGGGAGACAGAAGATATTCCTCTTCGTAAGCGTTCTTGCGAACCGGAACCGCGTCGGCCTCAAACAGGTTGATAACTGGAGTGCAATATAACGCAAACTGATCTTTATATAGCGATTGAGCGGCGGCGAATCGTTTGGAGAAATACAATTTAAGCCGTAAGCATCTGCTTTTTGCCGATACAGATTGATCTGAACTAAATATACGCCCCATATTGGTTATATCGACAAAGAAATGCTTGTAAATGAAAGCGTAATACTCCTGCAAAACAATGTAACCGTCAAATACATTCTTTGGGTAAGGCATAAGACGTTCATTAATTCCAAAGCCAACCGGCAGAACGGAACCTGTCGGCAATTTTACGCTACGCAGAACCTCATCATTATCGCCGATGATTTCTGCGTCGATATATTCAATATATTTTAGAAAATACAAATACAGCTCGTTTGACAGAGAGTATGTCGCGTTAAAATAGAGTCTTAACGAGTCGATAGGGCAATCGGCTAAACCGCCTTTGCAAACTATAGCCAGATCAATTTCAATCCCGCTTTTATTGCCGTAAACATTATACTCCACCCGATCGATGACAAACGGATACACTGTAGTTTCATAGCAGGTACGAAATCTGCACTGAACGCCCTCTTTCGTAGGTTCGCTTAAAACCTGTGTTCCAATGGGTATGACTTGAGCGTTCGCATAGTTTTTATTCGGCTCGTAAGCGATAATACTGTATGAAGGCGTTGAACGCATATAATTGGGCCATAATAATTGCGCGAGATTATGAGAGAGTTCCGGAAGCTCCTCTTCCAGTTGATAGCGGATGCGGCCGGCTAAAAACGCGAACCCCTCCAATGTTCGCTCTACGTCCGGATCCTGCCCTTCTTTGGATAAATAAGGCGCTAGCGACGGATTTTTTCTTGAAAATTCGCCCCCAAGCCTTCTTAGCGACTCAAGCTCTCTCAGATAATAATCTTTTATCTTCGCCTGCATATGCCTATAACGCTTTAACTAATTCATTCTTAAAAAGATTGGCGCTAAAAACCGCTTTTTTCTTTGCGACCCCTTTTATGTTCAACACTCCTTCGATAAACACGCGAAGATCAGTCGGTCCGGGATTGTCTCTATCGACAAATACTCTTATGTTTGATAGTCTGGGTTCGTATTTGTTGAGCGATATCTCAAGCCGCCTTTCAATGAATCGAATCGACTCATCCTGACTTAAATTCACATTATGAAGATCAGGTTTACCGTAGTCATCGGCTATTTCGGCGCTTCCGGCGTTTGACGACAGAAGCGATCTTATATTGTTAACGACAGATTGAGTAACCGCTTCTTCGTCGTTTGCGCCGTCAACTCGTTTGGACGAGAGTCTTTCAAAGAGACTCCCCTTATAAGCCATACTATTTGCCTTTATCCAGCTTGCCGACAAGCGAAAGCTCAAAACTCGCGCCCATATACTTGAAATGCGGACGCAATAATATTTTGACTCGATACCACCCTGGATCGCCCTCTACGTCTTCGACGAATACGGCGGCTTTTTTAAACGGCCGGCGGCTGCGAATCTCAGGACTGGGATTTTCCTGATCGGCTATATATTGCTTAATCCACTTATTAAGCTCGCTCTCCAGATCAGATCTTTCTCGCCACGATCCAATATATTCACGTTGCAGAATCTTAATGTAATGCGACATTCTGGTGATAGCGAATAAGTAAGGCAGTTGCGTACTCAGCTTATAGTTAAGTTCCGCGTCTTTGCCTTCCGGAGTATTGGCGTAGAGCTTTGGCTTTTGGGCAGAGTTAGCCGAGAAAAAGGCTGCATTATTACTGCCCTTACGCATCGCTAGCGATATAAACCCCTGTTCGGCAAGCTCGTACTCGCGCCGATCCGATATAAGTATTTCGGTTGGAATCTTCATTTCTACTTCGCCCATACTTTCAAATGTGTGCACGGGCAGTTCTGTTATCGCGCCGCCGCTTTTTGGACCGATAATGTTTGTACACCAGCGGTAATTGGCGAAACTTCTGGTCAAGCCGCTGGCAAAAGCATACACAGTGCTCCCCCATAGATACGATTCGTGGCTGTCGGAAGCGTCTTCCTTGTAGGTGAATTTGGAGATCGGATTATCTTCTGGGTGATACGGGGCGCGAAGCAGAAAACGGGGTAAGGTTAAACCTACGTATCTGGAATCCTCGTTCTCTCTGAAACCTCGCCATCCGGCGAATTGCGGAGAACTTAGCACGTCGCTTAAATCCTTTAGATCGGGCAACCCGTTAAAGCTGTTTATGCCAAAGAATTTAGGTCCGGCGCCAGCGATAAAAGGAGCGTGACTCATTGCGGCGATCGCGGCAGCTTTGTTTAGAAACTTCATATCCGCGTTAGATGGCGAAAGCTGATAATCCGCGATGATTGCGCCTACTGGCTGTCCGCCAAATTGCCCGTAGTTGGCGGTGTATATATGTTTGTATAATCCGGTTTTTGTGATATCCAGATTATCCTCAAAGTCTTCAAGCAGCTCCTCCTTTGAAACATTGAGAATTTCAAGCTGAATATTCTGTCTGAAATCGGTTCTCTCAACCAACATATAAAGACCGCGCCAGCGCGACTCCAGCTCCTGAAATTTCTGGTGGTGTAAAACAGCGTCCATCTGTCGGCTGATCTTGGCATCAATTTCCGCGATCATGCGATCTACGATCGACTTATTAACTTTCTCGTCGGAATTTTCCGTCTTCAAAAGCTCCTGTATTAACGCTCCAACGCCAGTTTTAACTATGTCGTAAGTTTCGTCTTCTTTGGTTAAATTTGTTTTGGAAATAATGTCGTCAAGTAGATCCGCTCTCGCCTCTATGATCTCTTTTTGCACTGCCGCTTCGCCCGCCATTGCCTCTCCTTTAGTTTATTGTCCGTTGCCGGAAGTAAGCTCTTTGAGCAACCTTTCGCGCTCGTCTTTGTCCGCTATAGCCCCTTCGATCGCCTTTCTGAAGGCCGGCATATTGCCAAGAGGACCCTTAAGCGCGATCAGAGACTGGCGAAGTTCCATCAGCTTTTTCAGCTCGTCCACGTTTTCGACTATATTTTCCGGCGAAAAATCCTTCATGCTCTGGAACTTGAGGTTGATTTTTAATTCGCCGTCTTCTTCGTCGGTCAGTTTGTTCGGCACGGTAAATTCGACCGACAGATTCTGATGTTTAATAACGTCGTTGAAGCTGTCCTTGTCGATCTTGATTACTTTCTTTTTCTCAACTGGTTTTTTCTCTTCGTCCGGATTAAAATGTCCAAGCACGGTTAGCTTGAATGGTATCTCAATCTCTTCCGTCTGATCGCCGGTCGCCGGTTTGTATGTAACGTTGATTCTCTCTTTTGGAGATTCTGATTGCTTGTTCACTGCCATCCTTTCAGTTTGGTTTAATGTTCAATGCCGCCGCCGCGTCTAGTCTACATAAGGCGTTATAGGCTGATTCCAGCCTTTCGCGCCCAATCAGACCGCGCTTTGGAAACTTCAACGTCAAGATATAAAGTTGCCCGACTAAATCCGGACGCCACTCCTCCAGCTTGTAAATCTGAACTTCTTTTTCGAGTTCGTCGATCAAAACCAGCGCGATCTCGGTTTTACCTGCTTCAAATAATACCTCTACGCGTAGTAATTTCCATCTAAACTCCTCTTCTTTTGAACGGGATTCTTTGCAAGAATGTCCTATCAGCTCAAGCGCCTCACGAATTTTGTTGGTTCGCGAGAGTTGAAAGCAATTCCTTCGTGCGGTTTCCAATTTATCCTCCGCGGGCTTTTCTTTGTCGGTAGCAACCGCGCTTTCGTCGACGTCGTTATCAAGAAGCCACGCCTTGACAGCAGAGGGAACAAATTCTGAACCATCCTTAAAGCTAAGCGAAGTTATACCGTCAAAAGCTTTTAAAAAACCTTCAATCCAGCGCTTAATCATAGCGGCGGAACTATGTTTGCCGAGGGTTTCCAGAATATCATACACTCTAAGATGCCCTTCAAACCAAAAAGGAGACTTGATTATAAGCTCTTCTAAAACGCCGAGCGCCTCTTTGGCTTTGCCCCCTTTAATAAGAGCGTCAATTCGTTCGATAGTTTCAATGTTCGGAGGATTCAACGCCGTTACGCCGTCTTTTGCCGCTGGCGGATCGTCTATTTCAAGCCAGGCTATCGCTCTGCTCAGACGCAACGCGCGCGGATCGTCGGCATTTTGTCCGCGCCAGTATGACAGTAAGGGCGCGGCCTGTTTTTTGACAGCGTTTAGCGCGGCTGTCACGTCGGCTTCGTTGGCTATTTCGGGTCGCGCCGTCGCGTAGCGGTTTTCTGCCGGCTTTTTTGACTCTTGAGCGATTTTATTCTGGGCTTCCGACTCGTTTCTGCCAGACTGAAGCAACTGGCAGATTTCGGTAAAGAAGATATTTTCGTCGCCACACACGCTTTTAACGCTCTCCCGCAAGCCTATAAACAGCGCGAGGAGCGTCTGCGACTGCGACGCGGACGCAGATATAATGCCATCCTTGCGCAACGAGGCACCTATTTCCTCTTCCAGCCAAGCGAAAGCGTTGATTTTCGCCTTTGCAGAGATCGGAAAAAGATTGGCGCCGAACTTGTCCAGCAGGGCTTTCAGGGTTTCAAGCCCATTTATAAGCCCGTCGTTTCCGTCGATCATAAACCGCGCAAACGCTAAGCGGCAGGCTATTTTTATATCTTTTGTTTGCTTGATCAGAATGGCTTCGCTCTGCGAGGTGACTGACGTCCAATCAACTTTTGACTGGGCATTTGCGCTCTTTGCTTTGTCTATTTCCGTCTCCACGGCAATATACGCGTCGTCGTACCTTGCGTCTTCGCCGCACGGCTTATCGGCCGAAATAGGGGTCAGAATGTCTGTCGTCACACCAACTCTTTTAACATCGAACTCGTTTATTTGATAGAGCACGCAAAGCGCAACCTGTCAATTTTGGTGAAATCATACAGATATTCCCTTTAAAAATAACGCTGCGCAAAAAAACGTTATCGACGCGCGACATCAAAATACGCTTTTTGCGTAAAAGCTTCTTTGTCATAGTAAAACCCGTCCGCCGACTTCAAAAGGCTGCCGATTTAGAAAAAATGAAGCATTTCGCGGCTGACACGGCGTTTACTACGATCTTTGCGATAAGCGCCATTCCCAACTTACATAGTAGGATGACCCGTCATCCCCCCTCCGAACCGCGCTTGCGCCTTTCAAGGCGCATGGCTCTTCATTTGACTTAACTAAAAACCCGTTCCATTCCTAGAGCTTCCCAGCGTGAAGTTTATCGTGGCAAGAATCGCATAACAGCGGTATATCGACGTGATGATAGACGCTTGGGGCGGTTTTCATCATTTGCAGGGTAAATAACGGAAATGCACGGTTTTTCATAAAGGGCAGTGAGGGAGTAGTCCTTCTGGGCTCTCAGGGAGAGAAGCTCTCCGTTCTGTCTGTCTTCAAATTTACGATCGAATAAGCTGTTCATCAGTGGACATCGTCGGCCTGCGCTTT
>JAITRJ010000029.1 GCA_031288475.1 Helicobacteraceae bacterium
TCTTGGGTTTCTATTTAGTAAAACCGTGCTCTCATACGTTCTATTTCCCGTTTTTGTCACCTTATAGCCTTTGCACTCTTTTGGCGATATAGGCGGGATATTGACGTTCAAAAACTCTCCGCGAGCGGATAAGAGCCTTGCAAAATCTTTTTCGCCAGCTCATAAGCGGTTTTTGCCGCCAGCTCATAGCCTAATATATCGAGCATGTCGCGGCTGTTTTTATAGTATTGCGATACGGCAAGCGATGGGATACCGTGCAAAATACCCTCCATCGCTCCGCCCGCCGTGCCGCTGTAAGTGATGTCTTCGCCGATGGCATCGTTGGAAATGTTGTTTATCTATCCAGATCGCGGAGTTTTTCCAGCCATTCTGCCAGCGTTTTCTCAAAGCCTATCGGCTTTAAATCGACAAAACGAACATCTTTGGCTACGTAGCGCTGCTTGACATAGCCGCCAAAATCGTGCGGGTATTTGTACTCCGTACCTCTGCCAAGCTTTTTAGCCCCTTCATAATGCGCGTCTTTGAGGTGATCGGGTACCTCCATAATCAAGCCGCCATTTATCGCTTCGATCGCGCGATCAATGGCGTTGTAAGCAGTGTTGCATTTGGGCGAGCAAGCGAGGTATATTGCCGTCTGCGAAAGGATAATGCGGCATTCCGGGTAGCCTATAACTGTCGCTGCCTCAAAGCAGGCGCGGGCGATCATAAGCGCGCTCGGATTTGCGTTTCCAACATCTTCACTCGCAAATATTAGCATCCGTCTGGCGATAAACCGCGGCTCCTCACCAGCAACAATCAGCCGCGCGAGATAGTAAATGGCGGCGTCGGGATCGCTTCCGCGCAGGCTTTTGATAAACGCGCTGGCAAGGTTGTAATGCGTTTCGTCCTCGCTCGCGCCGTCCGAAAGGGCATTTTGACGGATCGCCTTGAGATGGTCGATTGTCAAATTTTCTTTTCCAGCGACAATCAGTCCAAACTCCAGATGTTTTAGCATCGCTCTCGCGTCTCCTCCGCTCACAGCGATCAGAAATTCTCCCGCCTCTTTTGATATGGAGATTTTCAGCCGCTTTTCGGCTTGATTAAGGAGTGTTTTTAAGTCCTCTTTTGTCAGCGAAAAAAACTCAAACAGAAGCGAACGAGAGCGTATAGCGCCCGTCAGGGCAAAGAAAGGGTTTTCCGTCGAAGCTCCGATGATCATCGCCTCCGAACTCTCCATTATAGGCAGAAGCACCTCCTGCTGATTTTTGCTTAGGCGATGCACCTCGTCAATAAATACAAGCGGTTTGGCGAGCGAATTTCTATGCGATTCGAAAAGAGACCTCAACTCCTCCACCTTCAGGCTTGTGGCGTTTTTTTCGTAACATACGCGCCCGCTGATATTCGCGATGATACGCGCGAGCGTCGTTTTACCCGTTCCGGGCGGTCCAAAGAAGAAGCCGTGAAAGATCGCTCCCGATTCGATCAGCTTTCGCAGAGCGCCGTTCCTGCCCAGAAGCTGCCGCTGCCCCGTTATCTCGTCGATCGTTTGCGGTCGTAAAAGGGCGGCAAGATCAGGCGTCAAAGAGGGTTACCAGTACATCACGTTCCCGCGGCCCGTTGAAATCCGCCAGAAAAACACCCTGCCACGCGCCCAGACTCATCTTCGCGCTTTCAACAGGGATCGTAATGCTGATGCCCATAACGGCGGTTTTCAGATGGGCGTCGCCGTTCTTGCCGATATGCGCGTACTGGTCGTCGTTCGGAAATAACTGATGCAGTTTTTTCAGCAAATCGCGCTGAACGTTCGGATCCCTGTTTTCCAGCACAAACACCGAACAGGTGGAGTGAGGAGTAAATATGTTGACCGCTCCTGCGCTTTTGCCGGACTTGATAATCGCCTCGTTGATCGCGGAAGTGATATCGATCAGTTCAGTCTTATAGCGGCTCTTGAATGATAGTCGTTTCATTGTTCTCCCTTCTCTCTTTTAAATTTAGCAAAAAATCGCTGTGCCGCCCGATCAGGTAAAAGGTAGCCGCCGTGCGCCCAAGCACCTTGAAATTAAGCGGCTCTGCTCCTTCCGCGTGCGTCGTGTAAAGACGATTTTCGCCGCCCTTTTCGATTCCGTAGTATCTGAGACGGATAGCCAGTCGTTCTGAATCGCACTTGACGCGATCTATTCCAAGCTTTTGTAATCTTCCCGCCAATTCGTCAGCAAAGTGGAAATTGTACGCGAAATGGCGGTTGCTGTCGCTTAGGATCATATAAAGCGGCTTATGAAAAAAGATGACAAGCAGTGTCAAAAAAAGCGAACCGAACAGGACGGCAGCGATCGTTTTCTGCGATCTGCGAAACTGCGGCAGTCGTACGCGCCACGAGTTCATAAACGATCTCACCATAAGAGGCGTGGAGACAGCAGCGTACGGCGCGAACTCCTCAATTGCCAGATTCTGTCGCAGACTGAGCAGCATAGAGAACAAAAACGGCACGGCGGAAATAAACCACAAAAGCGGAATTTTCTCCTTCGCGCGGAATAAAAACCAGTAAAGCGCGTAGATAAAGTAGGCGAATATCAGCGGCGAAAAGATCGCCCCGTACAATCCGAATATATCAAGAAAATAGCCTCTCGGACGATGCCCGAAATCAAAGCCCCAGATGCCGATCGAAACGGCGAAAAAAAACGCGGCGGCGGCGGAAAGCACAAACTGCCTCTCTTTGATCTCGTAGATAAGCACGCCAAGCCAAATGGCTAGGAAAATGCCGTTCATCATTGAAGCTTCAAACAAAAAGGAGAAAGCTAAAATCGTGCTTTTCTGATAAAGCAGGATAAAAATCAGCGCGGCGCTTATGGCGATCGACGCGCCGTTGACCAGAAGAGCCGAGCTGTTTACGCCCGGTAGCAGCGCAAAAAGCACCATAGCCAGAAAGCTGTCAAAACGACTTAGCCCTATGCGCGCCGCCAGATAGATCATCAGCGTATTGAAGATGTGGAGCGCTATAAACGGGGCGCGCAGAGCGAAGTTTGTGCGTCCGAACAGATCGGCGCTGAAGCGAAGCGTTTTCCCCAGCGCCCCCTCATCGTAGAAAAAGAGCTTCGCCTCGCCCGGACTGATGCTTAAAGTATTGGCGTAAAACCCCAGGAAAAGCGCGTCTAGTACGAGAAAGAGCGCGACAAGAGCTCTATAGTTTGAGAAAATTGCCAAGCAGGGTATGCCCATATTCGCTCATAACACTCTCTGGATGAAACTGAACGCCGAAGATCGGTTTTTTGCATATCTCAATTGCCATTATCTCCCCGTCGTCAGACTCGGCGGTAACGAGCGTTTCGGGGACGATTGTAGATCGATCTGCGGCAAGCGAATGGTAACGCGTGGCGGTAAACGCTGGCGGAATGTCCTTAAAGACAGCGCTTTCAGGTCTAATCACGCGGATCGTGTCGGTTTTGCCGTGCATAAGCTTTTTAGCGCGGACAATCCGCATTCCAAATGCCTGCGCAATTGCCTGATGCCCCAGACATACGCCTAGTATCGGACAGCGATCCTTAAAAAAACTGATCGCTTCCAGAGTGACGCCAGCATTGTCCGGGGTGGACGGTCCTGGTGAGAGCATCAGCTTTTCCGGATTCAAAGCCAAAATTTCCCCGACGCTCATTTCGTCGTTGCGGATAACCTTTAGATCGGCGCCAAGCTCCATACAGTACTGCGCGATATTAAAGGTGAAGCTGTCGTAGTTGTCGATCAGAACGATCATAGTATCTCCCTGCGAAACCATTGAGACGCCACCTGTTTGAGCCGCGCTACGTTCTCAGAAGCGAAAAAGCGCATTACCGTTTCTTTCTTGCTCAATCCGTAGCCGTTTTTTCTCAGGTACTCCACGATCGCTTCACCCGAATGCACCAGTTCCGCGCCGTTAAAATAGCGTCCAAGCGCCTCCTGCATAAGCGGGTAATGAGTGCAGCCCATAATTACCGCTTTAGGCGAAATAAGATCGTCAAAGTAGCGCTTAAAACTCTCCTCGACTATTGCTCCTTCTAGTATTCCCTCCTCCACCAGAGGCACAAGAAGCGGTGCGGCGACCGCCTGAACGTTTCTGTAGCCATGTCTCACAAGCAGGTTCTGATAGCTTCTGGAATTTATCGTGGCGCGCGTGCCGATCACCAGCACGGGATCGTCTTTGCAAACACGGCGGTTCTCCAGCGCCAGTACGCCGGGCTCAATCACGCCGATCACGTCAAAGCTCGCTTTGCGGCGAAGCTCGTCGATTGCGTGAGCGCTCGCCGTGTTGCACGCCACGATCAGCAGATCAATCTCAAAATTGTTGAAAAACTCCAGCGCCTCTAAAGAGTAGCGGATAATTGTGTTGGGGTCTTTTGTCCCGTACGGCACACGCGCCGTATCGCCGTAGTAGATGATCTCGTCAAACAGCGAGTGCTCAAGCAGCGATTTAACTACAGTCAAGCCGCCCACGCCGCTGTCAAATACCGCGGTTCTCATTGCGTGATCTTACACTCTTTATCCTCCGCCGACAAAGGCGAGCAGTTCAATGTCATCTCCATCGCGCAACAAGGTGCGATCGTACGCTTCTTTCTTGACGACTTCGCCGTTAAGCGCCACGGCTGCTACCCGCGCGGCTGCTTCTAGTTTGATCATAAGCTCCAGAATGGTTATCCCATCTTTCGCTTCTCTCGCCTCGCCGTTGACCGTTATTCTGATCAAAACAAATACCTCAGCGCCGCCGCCGCGCCCGCTTCGTTGTCCTGCCACTCCTCGTCACCAAAGACGCGATCGATCGTACTCCACCAGCGGTGGCGGTAAAAGAGACGAATGTCCAGAAATAGCCCGCGATTAGTTATCGCTTTCTCAGCGCCCGCAAAAACCCCAAGCGAAAAGTTATCGGGCGCGGCGCTGTCAAAATCGTCATACCCGATTCCTATTTCCGCCTCAATTTTCGGCGTAAAGCTCAGAAATTCCGTGTTCTCAAGCCACTTTCCGGCAATCGCGCTGAGCTGCGTAAAGTCGTTATGGTAGCCCAGCTTCGCGCCATAATAAAACTCTCCCGCGCTCAAAACGCCGATTTCCGCCGTTACGGAGCTTTCGTTCTCGCTTTGCGTACCTTTGTAGGTTTCGCCGTCCGCCGGATATTTTTTTCCGAAAATTGAAAAATTATCCCGCGTCTTTTTGCTGTCCACGGTTATCGTTCGCTTGCGGCTGAAAAGCTCAAAACCGGCGCCCGCAAAAAAATGGTACGGCGGTTCCGTCCTGTTTGCGTCCCCGATTCGTGTATATACCCTTCGAATCACTTTGACGCCGCCAGATGGGATCTCCGCGGAGGGCGGCGTATCGGTGGTAAACCGTCTGATCTGCACCTGATCAGCGCTTGCGGTAGTGGCGATCAACGCCGTCAGAAGCAGTAAAATCCGCATATTTCTCTCCCTAACTTTTGGGCTTTTATTTACGGTACAAGCAACAGAAGTTCCAATACCAACGGAATGGCAATTGCTTAATATTTGTGGTATATTATTTAGAATTTAGAAATAAGGATAATAAATATGCGCCGTTTTCTCCTGTTTTTCGCGATCGTTACTATCTCTCTGGGAGGAAAGTTGTGGACGCCGTTTGTAGAAAGCCCGGACGAAAAGACTCTTTTTTTTGCTAAAAATTTTGGCGAAACTCTCTATGTCGGCAAAGACGGCGCGTTGCTGCACCATCTTTACACCGGCGGAGATCGCGCGGTGATCAAAGAAAATCTGGGCTATGTCGGATACAAAGTAAAACCATTGGATCCCACGGAGACGATCGTAACCTTCATAACGGAGCAAAGGACAGTTTCCCCCTATGAAACGCTCGATCTGGGCGAGATAGAGAACGGAATTTTTCTGAAGCTCGCGGCAAAAAACGGCAATATCGAAAAACTGTTTACCGTGAAACCTTATGCCGATATTTCCGATCTGCGGGTTGAGATTTCGGGCGCCAAGAAGCTGGAACTGAACGGAAGAGGCGAAATGATCGTATTTACCGACAATGGAGAGGCGGTATTCAGCGCTCCCAAAGCGTTTCAGTTAATCGGCGAACGGGTTGCTGAGGTTTCCGCGAGCTATACGGTTAGCAAAAACAGCTATGGCTTCCGGCTGGGGGAACACGATAGGAATTATGACGTAACGATTGATCCGCTTCTTGCCGCGACTTTCACCGGCGGGAGCGCTTACGACGAAATCAACGCCATTGCCGCCGCGGACGGCTACATCTACGCCGCGGGCTTTACCGATTCGTCATCAATAAGTAATTTTCCGCGCTTGTCTGCTGAACCGGACGCCTTTATCGCGCGGTATGACGAAAATCTCACCACGCTTTACGCGCTTGCCTACATAAACGGGAACGGGGCAGACAATATCTACGCGGTCGCGGCGGGCGGCGGGTATATATACGCGGTCGGAGAGACAAACTCCACCAATCTGCCAGCCGCCATTACCGGCAGCAGCGCTGGCGGCGATACGGACGGTTTTGCGCTGCGGCTTAACGCGCCTGCTCTCAACGGCGCGCGGCTGCGGTACATCGGCGGCACAAGCAAGGATCAGCTTAACTCAATTGCGATCGATAGCGGCGGCAACGTTTACGCAGCGGGGTTTACCGCCTCAAGCGCGATCAACGCAAGCGGCACGGCTGGCGGCAGAGGGTCGGACTATGATGCGCTGATCGTAAAGTTGGACAGCAACTTAAACAACCCCATAGCGGCATTTGTCGGCGGCGATCGTGCCGATCGCTTTTTCGCGCTTAAATATGAATCGGGCTACCTATACGCGGCAGGATCGACCGCGAGCGGTAATATAGTTTCAACATCGGGGTCGACGCCATCTTACAACGCGGGCAGCATGCACGGCTTGATTGCCGTGATAAACGACAGCCTGAGCGCGTCTTTTTCACCTATTAAAGTTTTCGGCGGGTCGGATTCTTTGGATACCGAATTCTACGCGATCGAATCAAACTCAACGGCGATCTTCGCCGGCGGCAGAACCAGATCAAACGATCTGGAGGGAAAACCCGCGACCGATTTCAACTTCGGCGGCTACGACGGTTTTGTCTCGGTATTTGATCTGAGCGACATATCCGCGCCGTTTGCAACCCGCTACGGCGGCGGCGCGGGAAACGAGAGCGTCACCGCGCTTGCCTTCGATCAGACCAAGAGCAATCTTTTTATCGGCGGCGTTACCAGTTCGCCGAGCTTTAACTTTTCCTACCCTGGTATCTTCCAGCCGGTAAGCGGCGGCGGCATAGACGGCTTTATCGCCAGAGCGCCGCTTACTCTGTTTGAGATCGATCGCCTTAGTTTCTATGGCGGCGCGGGATCGGATGAGATAAACGCGCTTCTGGATTTCGGCGGCGCTATATATGCGGCGGGAGTGAGCAGATCGGGCGATCTGCCGCTGGGCAATATTCACACGCCGCAGAACTCCGCCTTCGCGGCAGCAGAGGGTTTTATCGCCCGCTTCAGCTACGATCTGGACGCAGACAGCGCCGATATGCTTTTAATGCCGGATAAACTGGGGTTTGGAAACATACCGGTTACTACAACAAGCGCGGTGCAGACGGTAACGATCAAAAATACGGGAAGCCTCACCTTGAACATTTCCAGCGTAGAGTTCGTAACGGGCGATGACGATCAGTTCAGTCTTAACAATGGATCGTGCGGCGCGGCGCCGTTTTCAATCGCGCCGTTGAATTCCTGCGGTTTGTTTATCCGCTTTACTCCCTCAAGGCTTGGCGACGCGGCGGCGCAAATTGAGATTACGGGCGATCTTCCCACGGCGTATGTCGACATTAACGGCACAGCTATCACCGATACATTGCAAACGCTTCTTTCCTACTTTGACGAAGATATCAATGCGCGTACGGAGAAGAATTTCGGCGGTGTTGCCTCCGGAACTTACGCTGACGCGAATCTTACGCTGTTTAACATTGGCACCGGCTCGGTGCTGATAAACAATATAGGCGTGAGCGACGGTAATTTCTCAATTCTGCTGGGGATGCCGCCCAATTGCCCACTGACAACGCCTTTTTGGCTCGATATGGGTGGAAGCTGCCGCTTCACCATCCGCTTCGCCCCGCCGCTCAACGGCGGATACAATGCGCAGATAACGCTTCAGACAAACGCCGTTTCGCAATCCGATCGCACTCTCTCTTTAAGCGGAGCAGGCGTGCCACCGAGCTATCCGTCGATCAGCGTTGCCGATAACCCTTCCTATCTGTTCGGCGGTTTAACAGTGGAAGGCACGATGGCAAACAGCGATAGACTGTTTATTAAAAACATCGGCAGCGCGCCGCTTAACGTTACAAACCTGATATTTTCAGACGCGGTGAATTTTGAGATCAACGCCACTTCGGAAGCAGGGGCGTGCCCCGGCGCATCATTTAACATAAACGCGGGCGGAAACTGCTTTGTCCGCGCGGTTTTTAAGCCGGCAGCCGCCGGAAACTACGACGCAAATCTGTCAATCAGCAGCAGCGATCCTATAAACAGCGAGGTGAATATCACCCTGAAAGGCACAGCGGCGTCAATGGCCGGAACGTTGCCGATAGAGATATTTAAGGTTTCGCCGATCATCGGCACGGCGCCTCTTACGGTGGATTGCAACGCCACTTCGTCCGGCGCGGCAAGTTATGAATGGAGCTTCAGCGACGGTTCGCCAAACGCTTTGGCGCAAAACGTTTCGCACACGTTTAATATGGCGGGAATTTATACCGTGCGGCTTACCGCCAAAGACAACGGCTACAACGAGGGGAGAGCGTCCGCTGTTGTCAATGTCCTGCCCGCGCCGCTTTGGATTTCTTCATTCGGCAACACGATAAACGGCTTAACAGTCGGTTTCAACGTAACAGCGGCGGGCGGAAAGCCTCCGTACAAATACAAGTGGGAGTTCGGAGATGGTAACACCAGCGCCTTGCAAAACCCGACATATATCTTTGCGACGCCCGGATCAAAAACAGTAAAGATAACCGTCACCGATGATCTTAATAGCTCGGCTGTGATCGTTATGCCGCTTACCGTCGCCTACAGCTTCGGCGCGTCGGTAACGGCGGACATCAATAACGGAGTTGCGCCTCTTGCGGTGAATTTCAGCGGCGAAGTTATAGGGGGTGCGCCGCCATATACGTTTGTGTGGGGTTATGGCGATGGCACTCCAAGCGTTACGGAATCTTCTGTTTCGGCAAGTACGATCTCGCGCGTTCATATCTATCAGACGCCCGGCGCGTATACCGCGACGCTCACCATCATTGACAGCCTCTCCAGATCAATCGTCGTCCCGTTTTACATCGTAGCGACCGACGGGCTGAACAGCGGCGGCGGAAACTACGTAACGGGCGAAACGCGCGGCAACAAGGATGGCGGTTACTGCTTTATAGCTACGGCGGCGTATGGATCGTACCTCTCAAGCGAAGTGGAAACGCTGCGGTTTTTTCGGGATCGCTGGCTTTTAAGTGGCAGGGTTCCATTCGGTGAATGGTTTGTAAGAACCTACTACAAGCTTAGCCCGCCGATCGCCGCCTATATCGCCGAGAGCAATTCGCTGCGGTTTTTTGCAAGGGCGCTCTTAACGCCGATCGTTTATGCAATCAAATATCCGCTGCTGGCGCTCCTGCTGCTGCTTTTGCCGCTTGCCGCGCGCCGCCGGAAAGTTGCCGCTCTCCTGAAAACATCGGTAAATAACGCGGTTGCTGTGCTTGCGCGAAGTTTTGGGTCTTCTGAAAAGCAAAAACTCAGAATGATCAACGCGAAGCGCAGATGAAAAACCTCGATCGTATAATCAGCATTGCTGTCAGCGCAAAAGTGATGGAATCCGACGCTTATGCGCGCTACAGCAACGCTGGATAAATATGAAATAAAGCGCAAGGGGGGAAGGTTATAATTGATCGTTCAGTCCAAAGCAGGTGAGGGAGATCAATTTCAATATGTGAAAACTCAGGCGTGAGATCTGGAATCGCGTCGTCGGAGCGAGGAAACGCCAAAGATTTTACGTGGAAATTCGCGCTCGGCTTTTTCAGAGGCGCTTGCGCAAACGCTGTCGAACTTTATCTGTCGGTTAAAGAGAAATGGAAAGTAATCGTGCGGGAAGTTGAGATCGGGGAAAACGAAAGAGTTATCCGCCTATAGAAGACCACTTTCCAAAGACATTGACTATGCTATTTCTAATTATAAAGATATTACCGTTTCATCGCGCTCTTGATATTTATTACGGATTGATAGGTCTGCCTTTATCGTGGTTGCCGACGAGAACTGATTAGCCAGTCATTAGTTCCGGTTGATCGGTGGTTTATTTAAACGTATCCATAACCGATTAATCTCATATAAATGTTATGTTTGTATGCAATATTTGCAGTCTTGGCGCTAAATAAAGATTCGTCGTATTTCCTTTTTATCCTAATAAACGCTATGTTTTATATCAGTTTGCCTTCGTATTAAGATCAATCTTTTGTAAAATTGGTCGCTTTTGAGCATATGGTTAATCCTCCGTTAGAGATTCTAAAGCCTCTTTAGGGCTTTAAGTATCTCGGATTTGTGTTGTTTAAATTCTTTAAGGAAAATGATTGGAATTGGGTTTTCTTATCTGTTTCCTTATAGCAGCGGCGTTTTTATCGTCCCTGCGAAATCCAGCGGTTTAATATAGGCGCAGCAGTTGCTGGCTTGATCATAATTGCGCCTTTCAGAAAAATTCCTTGCGTGCATATATCTGGCGGTAACAGCGATAAAGCTCCATTCCAGCAGAAATCTCAGTGTGTATCTGTTTTGTTATCATTATTGTCCCTGTCGTTCAGAATATTTAAGCTTTAAACTAAACCTTTATTTACCGATCGCCCGGACTATGGACAGAAAACCAAAGAAGCGCCCTTTTATCTTATCCAGTACAGTATTTAAGAAAGTCCTTTTTGCTCATCTTCTCTGTAATATAAGCAGTTTTCGCTTTGCTTTCATTGACCATTTCTCGCGTTTAGCAAACAATGTTCCACCCCAAATCAGATTGGACTGACGCCGCGTTTGCCGCAAGCGGACGTTTGGCGTGGATGATCGGTTCAATGTAATAGAATGCGATCTATGAAAAAGAACAACGATCGCTTCAAGGTCGCGATTATCGGGGCTGGAAAGGTGGGCATGACCGCCGCCTATGCCTTGCTGCTTGCCGGCGGTTTTCACGAAATTGCGCTGTACGGGCGTGACAAGCGCAAGCTGATCGGCGAAAAGCTGGATCTTGAACATGCGACAGCGCTTTCACACAAAACCGCGATCTCTGTCAGCGATGATCCCGCCGAACTGACCGACTCGGATATTTTCATATTCTGCGCAGGCGCGGCTCAGGCGGTCGGTGAAACCAGACTGCAGCTTGCCGCGAGAAACCTTCAAATAGTAGACGATTTAGCGCCGGAACTGCTGAAAGCTTCGCCAAAGGCGCTCCTGCTGATGGTTACGAATCCCGTCGATCTGCTTACCATGCGCGCGCAGGAGGTTACGAACACTAAGAAAGGGCAAATTTTTGGAAGCGGGACGCTGCTGGATACAGCGCGGTTCCGCTTCCACCTGAGCGAGTTTCTGCCCGTGCATCCGCGCTCCATTCACGCCTATGTTTTGGGCGAACACGGCGATCACAGCTTTCCCGCGATTTCAAGCGCGAATATCGGCGCGCAGCCGCTGACAGGCTTTTCCGAATTTTCGCGCGAGAAAGCGCTAGAGGCGTATTGCAAAGCGCGTAACGCGGCAAACGCGATTATAGGGAGCAAAGGCGCGACCTATTACGGAATCGGCGCGAGCATAGCAAAAATCGCCCGATCGGTTGTCACAAACGGGCAGTCGGTTCTGTCGTTAAGCGTCGTTATAGACGATTACTACGGACAAAGCGGGATGGCGATTTCAGTGCCGTGCGTTCTTGGTGGAAACGGGATTGAGAGGGCGATTAAAGCTTCGCTTGACGATGAAGAGCAAGAGCGGTTAAAAGAGTGCGTTGCGGCGCTGAAGGGGATCTATTTTGCCAGCAAGCCGAAGTAACGAGAGAGAAAGCGGTGAAGGTAGGATAACGGCGCTTTTGCGCTCGATCTGCGCTTTTTTCTCGCTGAACAACTATCTGTGGAGCCTGATTTACGCGCCCGCCGCCGCGCAGATTATTCTGCTCGGCTTTGTGCTGATCGACGACGATACGCTGAGAGAACTCCTTATTTTCCCGCTTGGTTTTACAGCGATCGCGATCGCGTTTATGGGCTATCTGCGCGCGAAAAAACTTGTCGTCAAAGACAGCTATTTCAGAACATACTTCGCGCTCTTTCTGCCGTTAATCGTCGCCGCGTTTAACCTAAGTCTTTGGAACGTATATAACGCGCTGGATTTTATAGAGTTTGAGTTTATTTATTATGAATACTTTGTCGTATCAAGCAATATAACTTTTATCTTCAGCCTCTTTCTTTTTTCCTTTATCTCGTCTCTGGACAGAATGTTTGCTTTTACGTTTACCGTTTATTGCGCCTACGCCGTTGGTTTTTGCTTTGGGTTGCATAGGAAAAAGCAAACAATCGCGAATAAAAAACCGATATATCTCTCCTGCGTGATCGCGATCTTCCTATTCGCCTCGTCCATCGCGCTGATAGTCTATAAAAGCTTCTATATGATCGCGGACGAAGTTAAAGAGATTGAAGCCCACGCTATTAATCTTTTTCCGGACACGGGGCATAAAAAAACCGCGCTGAGAGGCGATCGCGAACTATATTTCACAAGCGATTTTCCGCGGCTGGACGGGGCAACGTCGTTTTATCCGATCTACGGCGCGGTAGCCGAGGCGCTGTATCAAAAACCGGCCGTTGCTAGTTCCCGTACGGATGGCGCTTACGATAACCTGATCAACGGCGAAGCCGATCTGATCGTGGTTTTCGCCCCTTCGCCGGAGCAGTTAGCGCGCGCCGAACAAGCCAAAGCGGAGCTTGTCTTAACACCGATCGGTAAAGAGGCGTTCGTATTTTTAGTAAATAAGGAGAATCCTATTAAGTCCCTTACGATCGAACAGATTCAAAAAATATATACTGGAGAAATAACCAATTGGCGCGATCTGGGCGGAGAAGACGAAAAGATTTTTGCCTTTCAGCGCGATAAAAACTCCGGCTCGCAAACAGCGATGGAAAACGGCGTAATGAAAGAATTAACGCTTAAAAAACCGCTTATGGAGGAGATCCACGGTTTAATGAGCGGGCTTATCGACGTTGTGGCGGATTACCGCAATGCTCAAAACGCGATCGGCTATTCGTTCAGATATTTCGTGACGGATATGCAT
>JAITRJ010000032.1 GCA_031288475.1 Helicobacteraceae bacterium
TGGCGCAGGAGTTTCGCCAGGGACAACAGCGATAGAAAATAGTCGTAACTGTCCGTCTCCGCCAGATAGAAAGGTTCTGTTTGATAGGTCGGATGCGGCAGGGAACACTTTTCGTTCCAGCTCAAAAGCTCCGGGAAATCCTTCGCAATTTCATTGACGGGGCGGCCTTCGGAATAGTCGAGAATCAGTAAATCGAATTTGTTTTTCCCAATTCCCCAATTTGAAAGCGCCCAGGCATCCTCACGATGCTCTTCCTTATCGAATCTGTTGTTTTCGATAAAATCCAAATCATCATTGATAAGAAATATCATCTCATCCCGATATTGACGTGCCGGTTCCTCATTCAAAAAACGTTCCCGGCGCTTGTCGTAAAAATCGTTTGCCATTTGCTTTCTCCTTACCATCCAAGCTTGTCCATGTCAAACCCACGCAGGGCATAAGGCGGGAAATACACCAAACCCATGAGCTTATCCCTTTTCGATTTTGCCTTTTTGTTGTTCTTGGCGTCAACAGGTTGCGCGCCATAGAGCCATCACGCATACACCCCCCCCTCCCCGGCAGAGCTGACAGAGCGGCAGATACGAACCCGCTCCGCTGGCGCTGAATTGTCGTATCCAAGCATTCACGCGTGAATGCGGAGGACGTCTCCCTTATACCGTCTCTTTCGTGAATGCTTGGATACGATTAAGGACGCATAGGCGCTGAAACCTGTTGATCGGAAAACAAGCCGCCGCTCGCGCCCCGCCTAATTGCAATCGCGTTCGGGTTGAAACAGTATCAATCCTGATTGTATGCATTTCTGAATAGATTTTTCTACTCCCGATAGTTTTCCATTCAGCCGGATAGGAAGACCCGCCGCAATTTCTTCAACATAGTTATAGTTTTGGATCGTTGATCAGGTTACGCCCATTACAGACGTTCGGGTTGAAACCAGCGCCATCAGAGATCGCCCAATGGCGGTGATACGCTGCGATTGGGCTGACTTAAGCTATCCGGGATCGGCAAAGACATTCCCGCACCCGTGACGGGCGCGGAGGCTGAAACCGTACGAGCGTTCAGACAGCGCGCCTGAAGCTGTGAAAGGGCAGGCGGACGATCCGCCGGGTTTTCTTTATATACGGATCGTCTCCCTTCCATACAAGGACGGACAGAGCGGATCGGTAAACCCTGCTGCCGCTATTCGTCAGAGATGGTGATCTCCTCTTTCAGACTCTCCAGCGTCTTCTTCCCAATCCCTTTAACCTGCGTCAGCTCGTCAATTGACTTAAAGCCGCCGTTCTCTTCTCTCCATTTGACAATGGCGGCGGCTTTAGTGTCCCCTATGCCTTTAAGAGCGGTCAGCTCCTCCGATGTGGCGGTATTGATATTCACCGCGCCAAAGAGCCATACGGCAAACAGAAACGCCAATGTTAAAAGACGGATCATCTTCTCTCTCCTTTACTGCTGATACGCATAAGCCGAATGAATCTTAAGCTAAAGTTTCTGAATTAATCAGAAGGGAGGATTGTGAGGTTTGATGTGCGAAACGAAGCCGCCGCGAAATCGCGTCTTTACCGCCGCATATTCTCCTTCGCGTTGATGATCAGCATCTGCAGGCGGTTTTCAATGTTTGCGAAACTAGTGTCAGGATCATAGTCCAGACTTAGCACTTGAATATGCGGGAAACGCGCTTTCACCGCTTTAGTCAGTCCGCGCCCCGATATATGGTTTGCCAGACACGCAAACGGCTGAAGGATAATAAAACTGTTCACCCCGTTTTCCGCCTGCGAGAGAATCTCCGCCGGAATCAGCCACCCCTCGCCCGTTTGGTATGTGCGATCAATAATTCCCTCCACCTTATCCGCCATATCGTAACAATCGGTGCGCCGCTCATAGAACTTAAACCGTTTAAAGCGCTTTTCCGCCGCGTCCACGGCGGTTTTATACACCCTTACCGAAATACCGCCGATCGCCCAGTTGAGAAACGGCTTTTCGATCAGTCCACGCTTAACTTTTTCCAGACGAATCATCTCGTCGCTTCTGAAGAAATCAATAATGCCGGGCTGAATCACTTCCATACCGTGCCCGATCAGATAATCCTCCACGAAACCGTTGGCACTTGGGTGATACTTCATCAGTATCTCGCCCAGAACAGCGACGCGCGGTTTGCGTTCGCTTCGATCAGCGGCGATGGCATTAAAATCATCCACCGCCCGCTCAAGCAGCTTCAAAGCCTTTCTTCTGTCGTAAGCGGCGGCGCTCATAACCTCGTGAATGTGACGCTGGTACACCTTCAGCGTTTCGCCCTCGCTGATTTCATATGGGCGCACCGCGCGTACCATAGCCTCAATCACGTCCATTATAGCCATACCCCATACCATATGGATACGGAAGCCAAAATCGGCGCGGAACCCCGGATGCATATTCTTGGAATCGCTGCCTGTGGTAACGATTGGCACTTTTTCGTACCCTGCTTCGTCCAGCGCCTTACGGCAGAGGACAGCGTACTGACCGGCGCGGCAGTTTTCGCAGTTTTTGGCAAGCCCCATAGCGACCCTCTCTGCCGGCAGTTCCGGGTGCTGTTCCAGATAGCGCAGACCTTCGCCGATGTTCACCTGTGCCGGGAAGCAGATGTCGTTGTGTACGTAACGCTTGCCAAGCTCGATCGCACGGCGATCGGCAAGCGGAAGCCTTTGCGCGTCGTACCCCTTGCGCTCTAAAATTTTAGCGCACAGAAAAGAGAACGCGGGCGAAAGGTTTGGAATCAGCACCTTACGCCGCTTTTTGTCCTCCTTGGTAAACGGCGGACGAAAGAGAGGTTCGCCCGTCTCTTTTTTGACATTTTCGACGTTTCTGCGCGATCGAACTGTTTCAATAAAGCTTTTAATACGAATGTTTAACGGGCCCGGCACGTCGCCTTCGTCCAGTTTGAGCATAAGCAGTTCTTTATTGCTCTTGCGAAGTATCCTTATCACCTCATCTGAAAGCGTTGCGTCGTGTCCGCAGCCAAAGCTGACGATCTGCACCATCTCCAGAGCCGGATCGTCGCGGACAAGCAGCGCCGCTCCGATCAGGCGCATATGATAGCTGTTCACTTCCTCCATTCTGGTGTTTTGGGCAACGTCCTGATCAAACGCTTCCCTGATCGATTCAACCGTCAACACGGGAATTCCCAGAGCGGTAAAATGGCTGGCGACATGATGATTGACCAGAAGATCGGCGTGGTAGGGGCGTCCCGCGATCACAACGGCGAATTCCCCTCTGGCGCGCGCATCCGCGAGGATTTTCGCCCCTTCTTCAAAAAGCGCCGTTTGGTACGTTAAAAGAGCCTTTTCCGCTTCGCTCACCGCCTTTGAAAGCAGGCGTTTAGGCAGCTTGTAACGCTCATAGAACCAATTGACGGTCTGTTCGCGTTGCAATTTGAGCGAATACCAGTGAAACGTCGGCTGATCAAGCGGGATGCCGAAATTTGTCTCCGGATCGTCGGTGTTACGGACAATGACAGGATAACCCTGTACCACCGGGCACACTGCGGTAGCCTTGAATCGCTTGTGATCGCTGATCACGGCGATCATAGCCGGAAGAAAGATGCGATCTACTTTTTTACGAACAAGATCGGCAACATGCCCGTGCAGCAGCTTTGCGGGGAAGCAGACAGTGTCGCTGGGAACGGATTGCAGTCCTTCCTCAAAAAGCGCGTAATCGCTTGCGCGGGAGATTACCGTTCGATAGCCCAAAGAAGTGAAGAACGCGTTCCAGAATGGCAGGCTGTTCCAAAACTCCAAAGCGCGCGGAATGCCGATCGTAACGCCGTTTGGCGGGAGAAGCGGTTTGGGCTGGTAATCCCTGATCAGAAGCCGATTCGTCCGTTTGAACATATCTGGCACCGCTTGCATTTTGCGGCTGATCTCCGCTACCTTGCGTCTGGTCTCCGGGTCGTTTGGATCAGAGACAATCTCGCCGCGTTCGCAGCGATTGCCCGTTACATGGCTACTGCCGTCTTTAAAAGTGATCACCGTACGGCTGCAGTTGTTTGTGCAGAAGCGGCATATCTGACCCGCCTCGGCGACCCAGCCAAACCGCTCCATTGCGTCTAATCCGATAAACGAGCTTTTCCACTCCGGATTTCGTGCCTCCTGGGTCTGAACAAATTCCTTCGTCAGCAACGCTATGCCAATCGCTCCCATCTCGCCAGGACGCTCAGGACGGATCGGCGTCAAGCCGGAGTACTGCTCGAAAGCTCTCAGTACCGCGTCGTTCTTAAATGTCCCCCCCTGAACAATCACCGTCTTACCCAACGCGTCTAGACTTCTCAGACGCATCACCTTGGTAAACACGTTGTCGATGATCGAACGACATATGCCTGCCAGAATATCCTCCGGTTTCTTGCCATCGCGCTGTTCTGTAATAATGGAGCTGTTCATAAAAACGGTGCAGCGGCTGCCCAGCTTGGAAGGCGATTTGGAGGCAAATGCCATCCGTGCTATTTGCTCCATGCTTACCCCCAGACTCCGCGCATAGGTTTCAATAAACGATCCGCACCCCGACGAGCACGCCTCATTGAGGATGATTCCCGTTACGACACCGCCCTGCACGGAGATCGCCTTCATATCCTGTCCGCCGATATCAAGGATAAAGCTGACGTCTTTGCGCAGAGCGCGCGCCGCCTTGCTGTGCGCCACCGTCTCCACCGTGTGGTAGTCTGCCCGCAGAGCGCGATAAAAGAGCATTTCGCCGTATCCTGTCGTGCCCGCGCCCGCTATCTCAAGTGCGGCGCCGTATTCAATGTAGCGATCACCAAGACGACAGAGGGCGTTTTTCAAAACGGCAAGCGGATCGCCTTCATTGCCGGAATAGAAGCTTTCAATTACCCGCTCTTCCTCGTCTAAAAGCACAAACTTCGTGGTGGTGCTTCCGGCATCAATCCCCAGATAGGCGCGTATGGTAGTTCCCGCCTTGGGCGGCTCGTATCTGCCGTTAAATATCGGGTGGCGGGTGTAAAACGCCGCTTTTTCCTCTTCACTTTCAAAAAAAGGTCTTGGGGTCTCCTCCGTCTTCTTGTCGCCCTGATCGGAAAAGCGGCTCAGTGTTTCGCGGCTTCGCGCTTGATCGTAATTGCACGTCTTGCCTTCAAACATCGCTTCAATTGAGAGCGCCGCGCCCCACGCGACCAGAATTTCGGAGCGTTCTGGAGTAATGATCTGATCGTCGGGAAGCCCCAGCCGCTCCTTAAAGACGCGCACCAGCGAAGGATTGAATGTGAGCGGACCTCCCTCAAAGAGCACCGGCGGGCGAATTTCCATCCCCTGCGCCAGTCCTCCGATCGTCTGCTTTGCGATAGCGTGAAGGCTGGAGAGCGCTATATCCTCTTTAGCGACGCCCTGATTTAACAGCGGCTGAATGTCCGTCTTGGCAAACACCCCGCAACGCCCGCTGATCTCATAGACCTTTCTACCGCGCGAGGCGTAGGCGTCAAACTCTTCAGTCTTGATCCGCAAAAGCTCGGCGACCTGATCGATAAACGCGCCAGTGCCGCCAGCGCAGACACCGTTCATCCGCATATCACTTGCCAGCAGCTTCCCGCTGACCGGATCGCACTCAAAAAAGATCACTTTGGCATCCTGCCCACCGAGTTCTATTGCCACCTTTGTGGCCTGATACATTTCGCGGACAGCAACGGCGTTGGCTACGACCTCCTGCACAAAAAAAGCCCCTGTTTTCTGTGCGAACGGCGCGCCGCCCGATCCGCAGAAGGATACGCGAAATTCTCTCCTCTCAAAGCGGCTGTGCGCCTCGTCAAGCAGTTCCAGCACAGTTTGCGGCTGCATGGCGTTGTGCCGTTTGTAGCGGTGGAATAAAAGCTTCTTGTCAGATGGATCGACAATCGCGATTTTTACCGTGGTGGAGCCCACGTCGACTCCGGCCCATAGAGACGTTTCATTCATAGATGTTGATTTTAACACATTGCGCGGTGGCTCTCTTTGAGGCTTGGCGCAAAGCGCTGCAGGGAAATCTCCCGCGCGATAAAAATTTCAAACCGCGTCCGCGACAGACGTGAAATGTCGAAGGACTTCATTATCACCCGCTGTGACACTCGGCTCTTGTCGTCATAATCCTCTGTTTAAGCCCCGCGTTTCTGTTCTGCCAATGTTAAAAACGCGGGCGGCGTCTCCTCTCGTTACCCTCCTCTTTACCCAA
>JAITRJ010000017.1 GCA_031288475.1 Helicobacteraceae bacterium
TTTGAGCTTTCGCTGCAGTTTCGGTTGCCGCTCCGCGGTTATCCGCGGCGGAGTTCTGCCGTTTTGCGCTGTCGTCGCGTCCTTGACCGCCTGCGTTCGCTGCGTATCGTTTGGTGTTGCGGCTCCGGTTGCTTTGCTATTGATTGCCGTTACGTTTTGCCATTTTGTATTTGCGTTTTTGACATTTGAACAGAAACGGCGTTTCTCTCCGCTCCGGCATTGATCCGGAGAATATCGTATAAATTAAGCGGAGAAAACAGAATGTTGGGATAAGCCATTGATCTTCATCTGCATACTTATACGGTGCGGATTTTCAACGTCGTATGTCGGGTAAAAGAAACAGCTTTAACCGTTACGTGCAGATCATTCTGTCCCAAGTACGGCGTAATAATAAACTACTCGATATGGCCAGCCATTAGATTCTGTGCCAGATCCCATTAAATAAAAATAATTGTGGTATCCCGCTGAACGGTATAACCAATTACGCCGTTATTATTGATCCTAGCTTCAGCAGTAGGCAGAGTAGTTGATAATGTCTACAATTCCGGGCGTTGGCAATCCGTCAGACCGTATATACTCTCTGACTAGAAACCCAACCGCCCCTCCAAGGTTCTGGAGTTGTATCAGGGGAGCTGCGCTGTACGGAAATACGGCGCAGTCACACAGATGACAAAGCGGCAAATGCCGCCTTGAAATCCGCCGCGTTTTTTACGAGTAAAACGTGGGCGTCGGATAGTCGCCGTTTAGCGCGTGATCGCCGATTGCCAGCAGTTTATAGTCGATCGGATCGTGGAGCGTCTGCGTACGCGCGTTGCGCCAGAATCTGTCGAAACCCAGCTCGCGTGTCGTGGCGCGGGAGCCGAGCGCGTCAAATATTCCGCTTGTAACCTCTAAAGCTGCCCTCGTCGCCGCGCAGCGCGATTTGGCGACCGCAATCGCGAATTCGCCGCGCTCTCGCGCGCTGAGCGCGTCGGCTTTCGCCCATATGGGATCGATCATATCGTTTACGCGATCTACCAGCGCGCGAGCGCCCTCCAGATAGACAAGCAATTCGCCAAGCCGCCGCAAAAGCAGCGGGTCTTTTTGCGCGCTTGGAGCGATCGAAGCAAGCCAAGGACGCGACTCCTTGCCGTGCACATAGTCGATCGCGGCGGCGTACGCGCCCTCCGCCACGCCCAAAAACAGGCTGCCGAAAAATAGCTGCCCGATCAGGGGGCGGAAAGACGAAAAGGGCGTGGATAAAGGTCCGGGCTCGATTAGCACCTCGTTTGCCTCTACGCGCACGGAGTGAAAGATCAGCCTGCCGCTGTCTGTCTGACGCTGCCCGACGTTATCCCAGCCGTCTTCAATCTCGATTCCCTCGCGGCTCGTCGGTATCGCCGCGACCAGCGTTCTGCCCTCTTCGCTATCCTCGCTGCCCGCGATCGTGATATAGTCGCTGCCATTCGCGCCGGTGGCGAAGTTCTTCGCGCCGTCCCACAGATAGCTTCCATCCTTTTGCCTTACGGCGATCACGTCGCGCTTAAGCTGATTGAGCGCGTTCGCCCAGAACCAGCCGTTAGTGGCGGTATCGCGGTGCAGCTTCGTCCATTGCTCTTTATTTCCGTAAAGCCTGACGGTGGCGAGCTGATAGTTATGGAAGGCGAACAGGTGCGCCAGCGAGCTATCGACGCGGGCGAACTCATTGAAAATCTCGATCAGCCCTTTCCAGCTTCCGCCCGTACCGCCGTGCTCTCTGGCGATAAAGAAGTTCAGAAGCCCGCTTTCCTTGATCAGGTTTCGCTCCCTTGCCGGCGTGCCGCCTTTCCTGTCGCGCTCTGCCGCCGTTTTGGAAAAATCCTCCGCCAGCGTTTTGGCGACCGCCAAAGCCTCCTCGAACGAGCCTAACGTCTTGCTCATACAAATCCTCCTTATATTTCGTAGTATTCTTGCGTCCGCGTTATCAGCGACGAGTCGCGCAGAGCCTCGAAAACGCACCGTTTTACCTGCGCGAAGTTAGCGCCAGCGCGATCGCGCGGTTCGCCTAAAGGAACGGCGATCTCTCTGACGATCCGTCCGGGATTCGAATCCATCACAAGAATCCGATCGCTCAGAAAAACCGCCTCCTCCACGTCGTGCGTAACGAGAACCATCGTCGTCTTTTCGGCGACCCATATGCGCTTAAGCTCCTCTTGCAGGCGCATTTTGGTGATCGCGTCGAGCGCGCCGAAAGGCTCGTCCAGCGCCAAAATCTCAGGATTATTGACGAGTCCGCGGGCGATCGCCGCTCTTTGCGTCATTCCCCCGCTAAGCTGATGCGGGTAGGACTTCTCGAAACCGCTTAAACCGACCAGATCGATATGCTCCCTAACTGCGCTGGCTTTCTCCTCCCTGCTTTTCGGGGCGTTCAGCAGCGCGATTTCTACGTTTTCCTTGAGCGTGAGCCACGGCAGCAGGCGGTGATCCTGAAATACGATGCCCCGCTCCAATCCCGCGCCGCTTATGGGACGATCGCGCAGAAGTATCTCGCCGTGCTCAAGCGTTTCGATCCCGACGATCAGGCGCAGAATCGTCGTCTTACCGCAGCCACTGGGTCCCACAATCGATACAAACTCCCCCTTTTGCACGAAAAAATCGACGCCCGACACGGCGGTAAAACTTCCGCCGTCCTCTAAGACAAAGCCTTTTGTAGCTCCTTTGATCTCAAGCAGACTAGCCATTAAAGCCGACTTTCCATTTCGACAGCCGCCGCTCGATCAAAAACAGAAGGCGATCTATAGTAAAACCGATAACGCCGATAACTACCATGCACACCAAAAGCTGATCGGTCATAAGAAGCTGCTGGGCGCGGAATATAAGAAAACCCACACCCTCAAGCCCGCTCAAGCCTTCGGCGACCACCACAAGCGCCCACGCCAAACCCGCCGCGTAGCGGAGCGAAACCGCGATCTGCGGCAAAACGGCGGGAAAGATCACCTTTGTAATCAGCTGCCGTCTGGTCAGCCTCAAAACGCTCGCCAGCTCGATATAGTTTTTATCCACGCCGCGAATGCCCTGAAGAGTGTTCAAAAAGACTGGGAAAAAGACCGATTTAGCGAGGATCAGGATTTTGGCGGGCGCGCCCAGCCCGAGCCAGACTACGATCAGCGGCAGCCACGCGATCGTGGGAATATGGCGCAGCGTGTTCAGCGTGGATCCGAAAAACAGCTCAACCTTCCTGCTCAAACCCGCGGCGAGACCAAGCGAAATCGCGGCGATCGCGCCGTAAATAAAGCCTTGCGAGACAATCCCGACACTGACCCAGATATCCAAAAGCAGGTCCTGTTTCGCGAGCATATAAAAAAAGGCTTCGACGACCTTCGCGGGCGGCGGCAGAAACACGGGCTCGATCCACTCGTAAGAGGCGGCGGTCTGCCATAAACCGATAATAATCAGCGGCAGAAAAACGCCTATATACAGCCCTTTGGAATAAAAACGCCCGAACCCAGCGCGGACGAAACGGAAGATCGGCGGCGCTTTCGCGCTCAGAATAGCGACATTCTTACTCATTGAAAATCCTCGCATTATCTTTGGCGGGTTTTACCCCGCCAAGGGCTTATTTGTAGATCGAGTGCGAGCCGCCTACAAAGAAGCGTCCGTCGATAAACTTGTCGATCTGCGCGTCGGTCAGCTTGCGATCGACGAGAATGTCGTCGCCGTTCGCGACATAGTAGCTTTGAAACTTCCTGAGAGCCTCGCGGGCGCGATCCGCGTTAGCCTCGCCGCCCATAAACTCCCACTGCCCAAGATGCGTAATTTGAAACAGAGCCACCTCCAGCGGCACGCGGGTTTCTTTGGATACGATTGCGGCGGCTTCGTTGGGGTGATCGAACGCCCATTCGCGGGTCTTCTCTCTAGCTGCCAGAAACGCCTTGATCACGCTCGGATACTTTTCCGCGAAATCGCGCCGCGCAAAATAGGTTACGCGTCCCGCGTTATTGACGTAAACGCTGTCGTCCGCGGGACGTTCCAGCACTTTGAACTTGCCGCTGAGCCAAGGACCTGTAAAAGCGGGCGCGGCAAGGTGCGCCGCGGTAGCGTCGGTGTCGCCTGTCAGAACCGCGCTGATCGCGATTGACGAGTTGTCGATATTTTCGTGGCGAACGCGCCCTTTTTTGAGGCGGGAATCAAACGGAATCCCCGCGTTGTTAAGTATCTCGAAGGGCGCCGACCAGTAGCACGAAATGCGCGAGGAACCGAACTTCTTGCCTTCCAAATCCTTTACGGTTTTAATTTTGTCGTTGTCGGCGCGGATGAGAATCGGCGTGCGGTAGCGGTTGCTGGGCTCGCTGATCCACACGATTACCGCGTCCAGCCCGTTTGCCTTCTGAGCCGTCGCGGGATAGATCATTCTTTGCGCCACCGCGAGCGATCCGCCGCCCACGGACGCGCTCTCCGCGCCCAGCAGCTCCGCCGCGCCCTGCGCGATGAGATTGATCTTTTTCGTTCCAATAGGATCGAAGTACTCTTTGAAAAAGCCTTTTTCGGCGGCGATAACCGTCCATGGGGATTTCTGAAGGTTAATCTCCTTCAGCGTCGGTTCAGCCGCGTTAGCGCTTATAAACCCAAACGCCGCTAAAGTCGCGGCGATCTTCTTAAAACCTGCGATCTTCGCCATTTTTTCTCCTTAATCTGCGAAAGAAAAACGCACGAAGACGCGCCTTGTCCACGCCATTTCAGCTACGGCGTTATAGACTTGCGCGTCCTAGCGTCCGAACTAGGATGCGCTCCGATCCGCGATATTTGGCGCCAACTAACTAACGGGATCGGAGCGGCTTACTCAGCCTGCGGTGAACAAGCCTTGATTCTGTGACGATCAAAACTTCGTTCGTAGTCTAGCCCCTTTTTGCTTAATTGTACATAAACTTGATTGGATTACTTGAGATTAAAGCGTTTCGCTGCTTCTTGTTTCTCGCGCGGCTATAGGCGCGATTGCTTTTGAGTTTCCGCATCCTGCAAAACGGACACTGCGCGGTAACGACGAGAAAGTCGCGGCAGCAAGCGAAGCAATCAATAAAAGCGTCGGCGTTTTGCGGCGCGGCTTGCGCGTTTGAGCGGTCAGAGGCTTCTGATTTTGGCGATCTCATCGCGCAGCCGCGTGGTATTGAACGCCTGCCTTTGGCAAGAAGCTCCGCTCCGCACTCTTTCTTCGCAATGACGGATATAGTGTGTTGATTTACAGTTTGAAGTTTATGAACATTTCATATTATTAGATTGTCGTGTTGCTAACAAGAGGGCAGAAACGCGACTTCCAGAGCAGCAGAGGACATCTTTGACGTTTATTGCGCTTTGTGCAGGTTATGAGCGCATCCGTCGTGGATTGCGACCTCCGCCTTCCCTGCGGCTCCGCTTCGTTTCCATCGCCTGGTACCCTTCTTCATTGATTTCTTTCAACCCTTGCGTGATCGTCACCTTCGATACCCCGGATACCCGGTTCACTCTTGTTTGCCAGATACAAGCGACGTTGCCTCTCGTTCAACAAGGACAATACGTTACGTATCCTCTCTGATGATGATGCGTCCACTCAAACAGACAGGATACTATGATTTGTAATTAATCGCAAAAATTATTTCAGCGTGGTTTCTTAGACTTTTCAAGGATCGATCTAAGCGAGTTCTTCGGAGATATTAAAGCCCCCGCAGGTCAGGGGCGCATAGGGGCGCATAAAGGATCAGTTAAACCGATTCAATAAACATCAGTAGAACGCCGGCTGGAGAGACAATATGCAAGATAAGGCAAACGACGATGAACAGCAGAAAGTCCTAACATAAGATATACAAAAGAGTGACAATAGCGCGATTTGTCGAGAGGAGGCTGTTATGGAGGGAATAAATTGCAAGCGATGCGGCTGGAGACAGTATGTCAAGGCGGGGAAGGCGCGAGGTCCGCGACATTATCGTTGCGGAGGGCATGGTCGTTTTTCACGAACACGGCACCGCGCGGCAAACCGGCAGGCATAAAGGCGCTTGGGCGTGCTGCTGTATGCGCTGTGCCGCCAATTTGGCATAATTGCCCGCCTGTTGAGGGGGTCAGTGACGTGGCCGTAATGAAATGAATACGCGCCGAGGCTCGGCCTTCCAGCGGCTGCCCGCTAAAATCGGACTCCAGGGAAAATCTTCATCACCGACAACAGGGACGGTTCCGGCGTCTGATCCCGTCCAATCAACTGTCGAGGGCAAGCAATACACATAGGACATCGAACGGGACAACCGCAACATCCGCCATTTCCTCACCAACTTCCGTCGTCGCGCCAAAATGGGTTCCAAACAGCCTTACATGGTTGACCTGTCGCTCAGGTTCTATCATCATCTTCACGACAATTCCGACAACTTGAAGCCTTTATCCAACAGCTTGTGTATGCCTTTAGTTATGGAATTCAACGTTCTTAACTTCAACGAGAGAGCAAAGGGTTCGATGATGTGCTTCTCTCTCAAAAACCGTTACAAGCTCAATTTGCGCGCGAGCAAAACCGCTTCCTCCAACGAAGGTGCGGGGCTAATTACCGCTTTTACCCCGCGCTTTTCCAGCGCCTCCGCGGTTGTAACTCCTATGGCTACCGCCGTAAAGCCGCTTTGCCATTCTATCTGGTTTAAAAAACACTTCGCCGTGCTGGGAGAGGTGAAGACGATAACCGCCTCCTGCGGCAGAAACGCGGCGTTTATTTTCGCGCAACGCGTTTCGTAAACCACCTGCGCGCTTACGCGCACTCCCGCCGATCTAAGCGTTTGCTCCAGATCGGCGGCGGTTTTTCTGGCTTTTGGGTAGAGAAAGCTCAAGTGTCCGAACTCCTTTGCAATCTCTTGCGCCAGAACTTCGCCGCGCGCAGCGGAAGATTCAAAAAACACGCTGCCGCCAAGCCTTTTTACCTCTTCGCTCGTTTTTGCGCCGATCGTAAAAATCTTCAGCTTTTTCCACCCGCTGTTCAATTGATTTACAACGTTGATCGTAGTCTTGGAGGTAATAATAAGCGCGTCAAAGCCTATGAAATCAATACTATCAGCGGCGGCAGTTACCTCTATTGCCGGAACGCAAAGCGTCCCTTCCAGCGCCGCCGGCGATAAAAGAACCACCTCCTTCACCTATTCTCCTCGCGCCGCTGTCCGTAAAAAACAGCGATTTTTGTTATGATTGCTGATAAAAACAACCAGAAGGCAGATTATGCGGATCAGAAGATATGTGTTTTTATCTATCTTGTTGCTGATCGGACTTGGAATCTACATTTTTATCAACGACGACAGCGATTATACCGTTAAATTCGGCGAGGATTCGTTTACACTGCCTCTCGCGCTGTGGGCGATTGTTCCCGCTATAGTGATGTTTGCTGTCTCTTTCTCTCATATTGCCTTTTACTCTGCTTCCATGTATCTGAAACGATCGGCGCTTGATAAAGAGCTTAAAAACCTCAAAAAGATGATCATAAATGCCCTTCTGGGGCAGCGCAGCGACACATTTTTGAAGAATCAATATCTAAGCGCGCCTACTCAACTGCTGGCAAATTCGCGTCTTGTCCCGCTCAACGATGGAATTGCAACTGGCGATGAGGACATTGATATGCTGCTTGAGATGATGGAGCAGGTCAACGGCGGCACGGCGGTCGATTTGGTCTCCCTGAAGGTTCCGCACAACAGTCCGCTGTGGGTCAGAAATCAACTGAACAAGATGAAGAACGAGCCTAAGGTGAGCGAGGAAATTTTACGAGAGACAAAAGAGGGGAGCGAAACTTACATAAAGGCGCTTGAGGTGTTTGCCACCTATGGCGACAAAAGGCATTTTCTCAAACCAAACGCCGTTCTCTCCACCGGCGCGGTATTCAATCTTCTTTCGCGCCTAAACGCCAAAGAGAACGCGCTCTCTTTTGAGACGGACGAGATGGTCTCGCTGGCGAAGAAAGCTTGTTTTGTCGCCAGTCATTACATAAACCTCGTGCGCGTCTTGATTCGTCAGGTGGAGCCTGATATGCTACTAGAACTGTTTTACCACATCAAAACGGCGGACGATCAGGCGTCAAGCGCGTGGATGTATCTGAACTTTGAGCTGGAACGGATCAAGGAGGTTCAGGACACGCTTGATGGCAGTGCCGACGACGAGTATCTGCCGTTTAAGAGTTATATCGCGCTTAAGAACGCCGGACTCTCCCCCGCATTGGACGCGCTGATCAACTGTGCCTATTGACTTCTCAAAGCCTCTTTACGCCTTAGCGCCGCTTGCGGGGTGGAGCGATCTGCCGTTCAGGGAGACGGTAAAACTCTTTGGCGCTGATTTGACCGTAAGCGAAATGATCAGCGCAAACGCGCTCGCGTTCAATCCGCGGCGATCGGAAAGACTATGGAAAAAATCACCGTTGGAAGCGCCTTACGCTGTGCAGCTTTGCGCCTCAGATCTGAAAATTTTGCAGCAAGCCGTGGAAGTCATAAACGATCAGGATGGAGTTGACGTCATCGATCTAAATGCCGGTTGCCCCGCGCCAAAGGTGGTGAGGGGCGGCGCCGGCAGCGCGTTGCTCAAGGATCCAGCGCTGCTTTTTTCTATGGTAAGCGCGCTTAAAAAGATCTCACGCAAACCGCTTCTAAGCGTAAAGATGCGGCTTGGCTTCGGGACAAAAAACGGCGTCGCGCTCTCAAAGGCATGCGAAGATGCAGGCGCGGACTTTCTGACCGTGCATGGGCGGACAAAGAGCGGTGGGTTTACCGCGCCGGTGGATTATGAAGCGATCGGCGAAATAAAAGAAAAAGTTAAAATTCCCGTGATTGCGAACGGCGATATCGATTCTTACGAAAAGGCGCTCAAAGTTCTGGAGATTACGAGCGCGGATGGCATAATGATCGGGCGCGCGGCGATGGGCGCTCCGTGGATTTTCGCCGAATTGAAAGAGAGGCGGCGGAGTGTCTCTGCGGCGCGCTCTGCGGCGCTGAGCCATTTTGACGCCTGCATAAAATTCTACGGCAATCAGGGCGTTTTGCTGTTTCGCAAGCATCTGCATCGCTACAGCCGAGGTCTTGATAAAGCCGCCAAATTCCGGCGCGAGATTAACAATGAGACAGATGTCAAAACCGTACGCGGAATGATCGAAGAGATTATGGGCGCTTAACGCGTGAAACGCAAATGAATATACGACATCGCCGTAACGGAGTTTTCGGTCCCCTGAAAGGGGATCAAGATAAAGGCGCAAGATATTTCTAAAGGGATGAACTGCACCCGCGCTAGAGTAAATTTCGGCGCTCAATGGTTTGTTATGATTCGGAAACGCGAAACGCTAGCACCGTTATCGCGCTGTAAATCCGCTCTTTCTGAATTGCGACGTATATCCTCTTTTCTTATAAACGAGGCACTTCGCGACTTTAGGTTTTTGTCAATGTTCGCTTTATCGGTCGCTAACACTCCTCACAGTGATGGAAAACGGCGGACTTTGGTCTTTTCGTCATTTTAGTTTCACGCGTTTTTACTAAAAACACGCTTTTGCACCCCCCCCCCACTCGCTACAGCCGTTTTGGCAATCTCTTTCTTTGCCACAATCGCAAAGCTGCCCTGTTTCAGCCGGAATATCAACCGCGCCGCGCTTCCTAACAGTCGCTGACACGTCCTTCTTTCGCACAGTCTCACGCCAAAAGGCAGATTCGCCTATACCTAATAAAAGATTTTTTACAACTAATAAAGACTACAGAAAGATCAAAGCACAAAGATGGGGCGTTTCCGCCCCACCGGATTCGGCGTAAAACGCCTTATTGTAACAACGGCTCTCACCCCGATATGCTACAATTCGCTATTCTAGCAGATTTTACTTAAAGGACAAATATGGTTCCCCCGTATCGTCTGGGTCTGGATATCGGCATTGCTTCGGTGGGCTGGTGCCTGCTGGCGGAAGATCACATCATCGATTTGGGGGTGCGCGCCTTCGACAAGGCGGAAACGGCCAAAGAGGGAGAATCGCTGAATCTTGCCCGGCGCATGGCAAGGTTGATGCGCCGACGGCTTCACCGCCGCGCCTGGCGCCTGAAAAAGCTGGCGCGGGCGCTGAAGCGGCATGGCCTGATCGCCGATGCCCGCTTTTTTTCGCCGGAAAATCCCTGCAAGGAAAAGAACCTTTGGCGGCTGCGCGTTGAAGGTCTGGATCGCCATCTTGCGCCGCAGGAGTGGGCGCGAGTGATTTATCATATCGCCAAGCATCGCGGTTTTCACTGGATCAGCAAGGCGGAAAAAAAGGCGGCGGAAGCCGATGCCAAAGGTGAAAGCGGCAAGGTCAAACAGGGGTTGGACAGGACATGCAAATTGATGGAAGAAAAGGGCTATCGCAGTCCCGCTGAAATGTTGCTCAAGGAAATCGAGCAAGAAAACCTGACGGCATTTCGCAACAAACGCGGCGAATATACCAAGGCGCTTTCCCGCGTGTTGTTGGGCGAGGAGTTGAAAGCGCTGTTTGCAGCGCAGCGGCAATACGGCAACCCGCATGCGGATGCGACGCTGGAAGCGGAGATTTTAGGGAATGGTGATAAGAAAAGCGGCATTTTCTGGCAGCAAAAGCCCGCGCTCTCCGGCGAAAATTTGCTGAAAATGCTGGGTAAATGCACATTCGAGAGAAATGAAAATCGTGCGCCAAAAGCCAGTTTTACCGCTGAACGACATATATGGCTAACCCGGCTCAATAATCTGCGGATTGTCGTGGATGGCAGGCTACGTTCGCTGAATGCGGAAGAACGTAAAGTTGCCTTGCCCTTGCCTTACGCGCAAGCCAGTGATCTGAGCTATAAACAATTGCGCGCCGCGCTCACCAAGGCAGGTTTTCTGGGAGCGGATGGTTTCAAGTTTGCGGGATTGTCTTATCCCAGTGAGCGACAAAAATCGGAAGGCAAGGTCAAGGACCCGGAAGGGGCTGTGCTGGTCAAACTTCCCGCTTGGCAAACTATGCGCAAACAATTGGAAAGCAAAGGCTTGAAAACGGAGTGGGAGAGTATGGCGGGCGCGGCGCAAACGGGCAGTCCTCAGCAATTGGATGAAATTGCGCGTGTGCTTTCTGTCTATAAGGAGGGAGAGGAAGTCGACAGGGAACTGCGCAAACTTGCTTTGCCAGGGGGCGAGAAAATGGTGGAAGCGCTCTCGGAATTGAGTTTCGATAAATTCAGCAATCTTTCCTTGAAGGCGCTTTACCAGATCATGCCTTTCATGGAACAGGGGCAGCGTTATGATGAAGCCTGCGTATCGGCTGGTTATCACCACAGCCAGTTGCATTCATCCGACGATGAAAAGGAATGCTATTTGCCGCCATTTTACAGCGGACGCGGCGACAAGAAACAAATGGTATTCCGCGACGATCTGGACATCCCGCGCAATCCGGTGGTGTTGCGCGCCCTGAATCAGGCGCGCAAGGTGGTCAATGCCATTGTGCGACACTATGGCTCGCCGGTTGCCGTACATATCGAGATGGCGCGGGATTTGTCGCGTCCGCTGAATGAGCGCAACAAGATCAAGAAGGAACAGGATGAATTCCGTGCCCGCAATGAGCGGGATAAAGCCGAATTTGCGCAACAGTTCAGCATTGTCGGCCAAATCAAGGGACGTGATTTTGAGAAATGGCGGCTCTACCGGGAACAAAGTGGCAAGTGTGCCTATTCCCTGCATCCTATCGACATTACCCGCTTGCTGACGCCCGGTTATGTCGAAGTCGATCATGTCTTGCCTTGGTCGCGCAGTTTTGATGACAGCAAGAATAACAAGGTATTGGCATTCAAGTCAGAGAATCAGGCGAAGGGCAATCGCACGCCGTATGAATACCTCACGTCTTTTCCTGGCGGCGAAGAGAGCGAACATTGGCGTGGCTTTGTCGCTTTTGTCGAGGGCAACAAGAATTATCGTCAGGCCAAGCGTAGCCGCTTGTTGCGCAAAGGCTTCGATGTGAAGGATGCCGAAGAATTCCGCGAACGCAATCTGAACGACACCCGTTACATTTGCCGTTTTTTCAAGAATTACGTCGAGCGTTACCTCAAGCTGGCAAACCGTGAGGATGGTTCGACCGCGCAGCGCTGTGTGGTGCTTTCCGGTCAGATGACGGCATTTTTGCGCGCTCGTTGGGGATTACTCAAAATTCGCGCCGAAAGCGATCGTCATCACGCGCTGGACGCCGCCGTGGTCGCCGCGTGCAGTCATGCGATGGTGAAGCGTCTTTCCGATTACAGCCGCAAAAAGGAATTGGAACAAATCCAGCAAGGCTTGGTGGATATTGAAACGGGAGAAATCATCGACCCGGCGCAATTTTCCAGATTGGTTCATGACTTTCCCGATCCGTGGCCGCATTTTCACCGCGAACTGGAAGTCCGTCTGAAAATGGATGACGCGGCAAAAATTCGGAGCGAAGTGGAGCGTTTGGACACTTACAGCGCGGAAGAACTGGATGCGTTACGTTCGTTGTTCGTTTCCCGTGCGCCGCAACGGCGCAATAGTGGCGCGGCGCATAAGGATACGATTTACGGAAAAACAGAACAAAAGGGGAGCGTGACGCAAAAGGTCGCGCTCTCGTCCTTGAATCTGGCAGACATGGATAAACTCGTCGACCCGCATCGCAACGAACGCCTCTACGCGGCGATTCGCAAGCGCCTGGAGGAATACGGCGGCAAGGGCGACAAGGCGTTTCCCGCCGGGACGGAATTCAGAAAGCCGGATAAAAACGGCAATCCAACCGGCCCAATTGTCCGCACGGTGACGATGGTCATCGATAAACTTTCTGGCATTCCTGTCCGGGGCGGGATTGCCAAAAATGACACTATGCTGCGCGTGGACGTGTTTTCAAAAGCGGGTAGGTTTTATCTGGTGCCGGTGTATGTGCATCACATAGTGGCGGGGTTGCCGAATCGGGCGATTGTTGCACACAAGGATGAAGAAGAATGGGATTTGATAGACGAAAGCTTTGTTTGGTGCTTTTCTCTTTATCCGAATGATTTAGTGAAAATTACTACAAAGAAAATGGTGACTTTTGGGTATTACGCGAGTACGCACCGAGGAACAGGTAACATGAATATTTGGGCGCATGATCGTAACCAGGCGATCGGAAAGGAAGGTTTTATTGAAGGCATTGGCGTTAAAACTGCTCTTAAACTCGAAAAATTCGAGGTAGACGTTCTCGGCAACATTTATCCCGCTCGTCCGGAGCCGCGTCGTGGGCTGGCGTAGCCTGATGATTTCCCGCCCGGCGCGTTTGCGCCGGGAGCATTTCTCGCTGGCTATCGAGCAGGACGAGACGGTGACGATTCCCTTCGAGGATATTGCAGTGATTGTGCTAAATCATCGTCAGATCATATTGACACACCCTTTGCTCAGCGCTTGCGCTGAATATGGAATTGCCCTGTTTTCCACCGACGACAAGGAGTTGCCAAACGGTCTGTTCTTACCATTTAACAGCTTCTGCCGCTCTACAAAGATTATACGTCTCCAAATCGCGGCGTCAAAGCCGTTGCTTAAGCGAATACACTCAAATATCGTAAAACAGAAGATAAGAAATCAAGCCAGCACCCTTCGGTTGATTGGTAAAAGCAATAGTTATTTACTTAACCTGATCAATCGTGTGCGATCAGGAGACGCCAATCATATTGAATCTCAAGCTGCTGGTTGGTATTTTGCCGAATTGTTCGGGCGCATTTTCTCGCGTCAGGAGGATAATATAATAAATGCAGCGTTAAATTACGGTTACGCAATTTTTCGCGGCGCGATCTCCCGTGGCTTGGTAGCGCATGGATTAAATCCTCAGCTTGGCTTTTTTCATAATAACGAGCAAAACGCTTTTAATCTAGCCGATGATCTAATAGAGGTATTTAGAGCAATTATTGATTTATATGTTTATCTACGCCTATTTTCGCGTAATGGTGGTTTCGGAAAAAACGAGAAATTAGCGCTGGTTTCATTGTTAAATACGGATGTACTGATGCCGCAGGGCAAGATGTCGGCTCTAAACGCGATCGACTATATGGTAGAAAGCGTAGTTAGGTTTTATAGCTCTAAAAACGTACGTTTGGATCTGCCGACACATATTGGTTTGGAGTCGCATTTTATGGAATCTTAATTGAGCGCAGAAAATAGACGTTTTATGCGGCTTTTGGTTTTCTTTGATCTGCCGGTATCAACTAAAAAAGATCGTTACTTTGCCTCTAAATTTCGTAGGTTTTTGTTAAATGACGGCTATGATATGGTGCAGTTTAGTATCTACGCGCGTTTGATATATGGGGCTGGTTCGATTCCAACGCACCAAGTCAGACTAAGGGCAAATCTGCCACCAAAGGGCTCGGTGCGCAGTATGGTGGTTTCTGAAAAGCAGTTTGCAGGGATTGAAATACTAGTCGGCGCTCCGACATTGCAAGAAAAAACGGTGACGCATCGGCAACTTTTGTTGTTCTAGAAACGTTTTTTTTCATCCCAAAAAACTGGCAAAGCCGTTTGTAGAACGGCTTTGCGCGGAAGGTATTATAGCAGATCGGGGTGAGAGCGGGAGCTACAACGCCAATAAAGCGATAAAGATCGCGCTAAAGATTATAGCAGATCGGGGTGAGAGCGGGAGCTACAACTCGTCAAGGTCGTTCATAATCTTTGGATCGATTATAGCAGATCGGGGTGAGAGCGGGAGCTACAACGCGATCAATAAGCGCTGGACGGCTAGATTTATTATAGCAGATCGGGGTGAGAGCGGGAGCTACAACTCGCTTGGCGTTCTGGTTTCAATCGCTTTTATTATAGCAGATCGGGGTGAGAGCGGGAGCTACAACTGGGTAACGGCGCGAATTTCGGCAATTGCCATTATAGCAGATCGGGGTGAGAGCGGGAGCTACAACTCCGATTAGATCAGATCGCCGACGATATAGATTATAGCAGATCGGGGTGAGAGCGGGAGCTACAACCCGATGAGTTGCCGAAGCTCCTGGAAAGCGATTATAGCAGATCGGGGTGAGAGCGGGAGCTACAACAATGCAGGATGAAAAAAGCCAGCATAAAAAATTATAGCAGATCGGGGTGAGAGCGGGAGCTACAACCTAATCAGGCTTTTTGCTCGCGAATGGCTGATTATAGCAGATCGGGGTGAGAGCGGGAGCTACAACCTTGTAAAGCACCTCGGGCACATCAATAATATTATAGCAGATCGGGGTGAGAGCGGGAGCTACAACAAAGTAGGCGGCATAGGTTGCCGCTTCATCATTATAGCAGATCGGGGTGAGAGCGGGAGCTACAACGGCTTTTCGGTGTTTGACGTTGTGTGGGGCATTATAGCAGATCGGGGTGAGAGCGGGAGCTACAACATACTGGGCAACCTTGAGCGGCTTAAAAAGATTATAGCAGATCGGGGTGAGAGCGGGAGCTACAACAATGTGGAGGCGATCAAGGCATACGCCAACATTATAGCAGATCGGGGTGAGAGCGGGAGCTACAACCATATTGCCTTTGGCTGGGGTAAGAGGCATATTATAGCAGATCGGGGTGAGAGCGGGAGCTACAACGCGTTCACCTCGCTGACAAGCGTCTCAATCATTATAGCAGATCGGGGTGAGAGCGGGAGCTACAACTACTAATATAATGTTGCTTGTTTGTCAAGGATTATAGCAGATCGGGGTGAGAGCGGGAGCTACAACTATAGAGTTACTGTTGCCACCTTGCCCTCCATTATAGCAGATCGGGGTGAGAGCGGGAGCTACAACTCCTAGCCCTTGCCCTTAACGCCGCCGACGATTATAGCAGATCGGGGTGAGAGCGGGAGCTACAACTACAAAGCTCAATCAGCTTATCGCTTTGCGATTATAGCAGATCGGGGTGAGAGCGGGAGCTACAACAATACAACCACGCAGAGCGCGATCGACAAAATTATAGCAGATCGGGGTGAGAGCGGGAGCTATAACCAACCGCTACTTCAATTAGCTGTCGCGCCCATCGCGGGCGCGTGGGTTGGAACTGTTTGCGGGGGGGGGGGCGTGCGGGCAATCCGGAGGTTATGTCATGCCCACGCGTGCCTTACGTCTATTGCTCTGTTGACTCGCGGAGACGAAATTGCCGTTACAGGTCGCTCCGCTCGCAACGGCAGAAACGTAATATTCCGCATTTTACTTGCAACGATGACGGCTATGGGCGGGCGGGGTATTCGTTTTGCTTCGGCGATCGTTCGGGATCGTTCGATTCTCTGATGTCAAAGTCAAAAAAAACGCTTTCGTATCGATCGCCTCCAATCGCGTTGTATTCCAGCGCCGCACTTTTCGCGTTACCGACTTCCTGATACAAAAGCCCAAGCCCGAAATGCGCCTCCTTGTTGCGCGGCTCCACGTTTTTCGCCATCTGAAGGAGGGCGATTGCGTTGGCTTTATGCCCCGCCGCGACGGCGGCAACGGAGGCGTACAGAAGCGTTTTTGTGTCTTTCATGTCAAACTCATCGATTAGCGAATTCAAAAGCGCGTACGATTCTTCAAAATCATTTGCGAAAATATCTAGTATGGCAAGCGCGAACATCATATTCCGCACCTCGCCACGTTCAATTGAGAGCTTACTGATCAGTCGCAGCCGTACATCCTCCAGGTGCCCCGTAATCAGCGCCAGACGAATATATAGATCGCGCACGACGGGAAAGTTGTAATAAAACGGATCAAAATTGTACGCTGTGCTTTTCATAAACTCCTGCGCGTCGAAGGCAAACTGCTTGGCGGTCATACCCTTGTGCGTCGCGTAGAGATCGAATATGGCAAAGAGCAGATCGTTTGGCCGAAGTTCCCTCAGTCGTTTAGACGCCCGTACAAGTTCCTCGCGGTTATTGATTTGATCTGCGGCAAAGAGGTCTAATAGCAAAAACCTGAGATCGTCTTGCCTGTTTTTTCTTTCCAACCACTGTCCCGTTGCTTGGAAGTTGCGGTTATAAAAGCTTAAAAGCGCCGCCAGGAAGCGGGATTCATCATCATTTTTCTGCGTCAGAACCGTCGAAATCTCCCTAAGAACGCGCTCTTCATCCACTCCCGCGTATAAGGAAAGCATAACGGCGTAAACGCCAGCCTCTGTATTTTTCCGGTTTAGAAAGTAGGCGCGGCTGAAATGGGCATACGCCGATACGAAATCTCCAAGCTGGGCGTAGCTCAGAGCCAGATTATACTCAAGCGAATCGCTGTTTCGGTAGCTTTTTTCGATCTTCTTCAGTTCAATGTTTGCCGAGAGCAGGCGGTTGTTTATGGCGAGCTTAACCGCCGCGCTCATTCTCGCGCCCACGCTTGCCGAGCTTTGAGATGTTTTAAGGAATTGTTCTGCCTCGTTTAGTTCGCCCTCTGTGAGCATAAGCTGTCCCTTTCTGATCTCCTTCGTGCTTTTCTGGGGATCAATCATCAGATAGGGCACCTGTATGAACAGCGCCTGCAAAAACACCTCGTCATCGATCAGCGGATGTTCCGTGAAATAGTTCTGAGCGAGAGTCACGTCAAAAAGCCGCTCTTTTAGCTTGACTTTAATCGGATATAAAAGCGGATCCTGCCCTTGTTTTAACGTCTCGTTAATCAGCGTCGTGGCATCCTTAAAGAAGCCGGTTTTCAGATATACAAGAAGCAGCGCCGCTTTAGCCTTTTCAGAGTTGATATCGGCAGAGATCGCCCTCTGCAACGACGTGGTGGCGTTGTCGTAATCTCCGGAGCGCGCGTATAAAAGCCCCATCGCAAAGTAGTTCTTTGGATCGCTTATTTTCTCCAGAGAGGCTGCGCTTCCAGCAGCGTCGTCAAAAAGCAGGTGCATCTTCGCATTGATCAGATTCTGGCTTTCTCCCATATAATCGACGGATGGTTTTTCGGAGACAGCGAGCGCTCCAAACGGCTCGTTGTCATAGTAGCTTATCAGCATATAGTAATATGGGTAAAGCGGCACGGCGGATTCATATGGCAGGTTGTCTTTGGCAATTTTGATATATCGTCGCATAAGTTCCTCTTTGCCGAGATTTACGGCGCAGATAGCGGCGTTAATCGCGCTCGCCGTTTTGTAGCGATCGCTTTTCATCTGCCGATCAAACGCCTCGATCGCCTGCTCATACTCTCTCTTTTTCATTCGTGAGACACCGAGGTTATAGTTGGAGAGCGCCTCCGAAAACAAAGAGACCTGCTCGTATACGTTAAGAGCCTCTGTTACGTCGCCTTTGGAGTAGAGCATAGCTGCTTTGGCGATCATCTCTTCCAGCGTTCCGCCGCGCACGTTCTCACCGATCAGCTCGCCTCCGCTTCTAGAGGGTAAAACGGCACGTTCGCTGTCAAGCGGGGGCGGGTGGTAGGCGACATCTGGCATGTTAGATTCAAAGCCAAGCCACGCAAACAGCGAGACAATCGCTGCCAGCGCAACCGGCAACCAGACGAAGGGCTTTTTTACAAACGCCCCCGCCTTTTTTATATCAAAGTGGATAACCGGCTTTCGACTCTCGCGCTTTATCCCCCCTGATCTTTTTTCCCCGGGCGGCTCTTCATGAGTGTCGTCAGGCTTGATGATAAAGACTTCGCTGTCAAGCGGGCTTGTCTCTTCCGCCATCTACAGGTATGATTCCAGCGACTTGGGAATAGAGACGCTCCCGTCGCTGTTCTGATGATTTTCCATAATGGCGATCAGCGTTCTGCCAACTGCCAGACTGGAACCGTTGAGCGAGTGAACGAGGCGGTTTCGCCCATCGCTTTTGTAGCGGATCTTCGCGCGGCGCGGCTGAAACTCTCTTGTGTTACTTATGGAACTGATCTCGCGGTAACGGTTCTCAGCGGGCATCCACACCTCCAGATCGACCGTTTTGGCAGCTCCGAAGCCGAGATCGCCACAGCAAAGCGAAACATACCGGTGCGGCAGCTCAAGACTCGTAAGCAGACTGGAGGCGCAGTCGATCATCTCCTCAAACATCCTGTCGCTCTCGTCCGGCGCCGTCAGGGCAACGATCTCCACTTTGTCAAACTGGTGCTGGCGGATCATTCCCTTTGTGTCTTTGCCAGCGCTTCCCGCCTCTTTGCGAAAGCAGAGTGTATGCGCTGTCAGCTTGACAGGAAGCTCCTCCTCAGGAATGATCGTGTCGCTGTAAAGGTTGATAAGCGGGGCTTCAGCGGTTGGAATCAGAAAGAGATCGTTTTCACTGAGTTCACCCGTTTCTGCCAGATAGAGATCATACTCAAATTTCGGCAGATGCGCAGTGCCGACAAGCGCTTTACGATTGATAAGCACGGGCAGCCATACCTCTTTGAAACCGTATGATTCATTAAAGTCGATCATATAGTTAATCAGTGCTCTTTCCAATTTGGGGGCGAACGATCTCATCACCGTAAAACGGCTGCCGGAAATTTTCGCCGCGCTCTCAAAATCAAGCCAGCCGTTTTCCACGCCTAGTTCAAAGTGTGCCTTCGGCGTAAAATCAAAGGCTCTCGGCGTAAGAACGCGCCTGATCTCCACGTTGTCTTCTTCGCCCCGCCCGTCAGGTACGTCGTTATCAGGCAGGTTTGGTATGCTCAGCGCCTCGTTTTCCAGACAGCTTTCAACGGTTCTCAACGATTCTGAAAGCGCAAGAATCGCACCCTTGTTTTCGTTGACTTCAATTTGCAAAGAGGATGTGTCGCCACCAATGGATCGGATGTGCCCAAACTCCCTGCTCAGACGGTTTTGCGCAGCTTGCTTCTCTTCCAGTTCTCGCCGCAGCCGTTTAACGTCCAGCGAATGAAAGCGCGCTCTCTCCAATAACTGAATATCCGCTTTTTTGCGCTCAAGCATCCTTCGACAGCCTTCAAAGTCCGCCTCAAGCATCTTCAGATCGATCACTGCCCCTCCTCGTTCAGATCCACTTCGATGCTTCCCGGCGCCACTGTGTCCGCCGTGGATTTTACGCAATTACGCCCGCTCTCCTTTGCGAAATAGAGTGCTACGTCCGCCCTTCCCACAAGGCTTTCAAGGGTGTCTCCGCCCTGAAACGAAGAGACGCCGAAGCTCGCTGTTACCTTTGGCACAGGGTCAAATTTGTCCGCCTCTATGCTGCGGCGTATGGTGTTAAGCTTTTTTACGGCGCCATCAATGGGTGTATGGGTGAGCACGATCAGAAACTCCTCGCCTCCCCATCGCCCCGCTATGTCGGTTTTACGCATCGTCTGCGTCAGAATTTTTGCCAGCGTAACCAGCACCTGATCACCGACAAGATGTCCGTAAGTGTCGTTTATGTTCTTAAACTTGTCAATATCCATCAGCGCCACGCAGAGATCGCCGCCGTAACGCTCAACGCGGTCGATCTCCATCTGTAAAAGCTCGTTGATTCTAAGCCTGTTGATCATTCCCGTCAGAGCGTCGGTGTGCGATCGCTTGGTCGCTTCGGTCAGCTTGGTAAGCGTTGCCTCCAGTTCCTTTTGCGTGGAGATGTCGTAGCGCACCGCGAGATAACCCGATATTTCGCCCAGATCATTAAAGAGCGGAGAGATTGTTGCTCGCACCCAATATGATCCTCCATTTTTCTTGCGGTTTTTTACCTCTCCGTGCCACACTTTTCCTGCCTGAATCGTGCCCCACAAGTCGGCGAAAAGCTCCTTTTGCATATCGGAGTGGCGGACAATGTTATGCGGTTTGCCGATAAGCTCGTCCCTCTCGTAGCCGGATATCTTACAGAAAGCGCTGCTTACGGATGTGATGATCCCTTTTGTGTCGGCGCGTGAGGTGATTACGTTTTCATCGACGATATCCATATGGCGCAGAAGTTCCTTGTTCAGCTCGTGCACCTCCTTCGTCCGCCGCATCACCTCCTCCTCGCGGTTTTCCAGCAGCTCCTTGGTCTTCTTCTCCTCTAATTGCAGTCGGTTGTTAATGTCATAAACTTTCGTGATAAACCAGTTGAAGTTTCTCGCAACCTCGCCAAACTCGTTTCTGCCGCGCGCTGTAAGCTTCACGTTCGGTTCCCCTGCGTTCTTCGCCAGCTTTTTAGTGGCGATCTGAAGCTCTTTTATCGGATCGAATAACAAGCGGACGGATATGGTGTGCAGCAGAAAGCCGCTTATGGCGACAAGCACGAAGATAACGGCAACGATCCGCTTTAGCGACTGTTCAGAGAGAGCGTCAAACTGACCCAGAGAGAGCGTCAGATCCATAACGCCCAACACAGTCCCCGTCTTTACCTGATGACACGGAATACACTCCTGCTTCGCCAGAAACGGCTTGATATAGCGTACCGCTCGCTCATCGTGGCTGGTGGTGATGAGCATATACTTCTCTTCTGGTTTGGGGCTTTCAAACACGCTGGCGACTTCGGGAGGCGGCTTATAAGTTTGTTTCAGCTTGAAGCGCTTAATTACCTCTTTAGAGACGTAGAGATCAAGACCGTCGACGAGTTTTTTTAACTGCGCTTCGCGGAGAGCTTCCTGCACCTGCTCGCTGACGCCGCTGTTCATACTGACGTAGAGTGTCTGAAATACGGATTCGCTTAGCCTCGCGAGCGACACCTGCGCGCTTTTGTCGATCATCTCGTAGTAGTCTCTGGCGAGCATATACATAATAATCGCTGTCAGAACGACGGTTACGAACACGATTGATATAAGAAAACGGTTGCGAATTTTGTGAAAAAACCCTATTTTCTCTTCCACCGCAGCTTTCCTTTCGCGGGTCTTTAGCTAAGCTTCAAATTTTACCCAACGGTCTCTTTTTTTCTGCTTTTGCGACCTCTTTTTTCCAGAACGAGCGGCGTTCCGCTCAAATCGAAGGCGAGCCTGAGCTGATTGGCAAGATAGCGTAGGTAGCTGAAGTGGATCGCCGACGGGCGGTTTGTGATCAGTGCAATTCTGGGCGGTTTGGTTTCATACTGCGTCGCGTAATATATTTTTACGGCTTTGCCTTTATCGCTTGGTATATGATGCTTATCTGTTGCGGTTTCGATCAGAGCGTTAAGCTCGCTTGTTGTGATACGGCGCGAATAGTTTTCGTATACCGACAGGATAAGTTCAAACAGCTTATTAACGCGCTTTTTTGTATGAGCGGAAAGAGTTATCAGCGGAGCGTGGCTAAGAAACGTGAATCTGCTTCGCGCCATCTTCTCCATCTCCTTATGCTCTTTTGTAGCTATGTCCAGCTTGTTCAGGACGACGATCATACCCGTTTTGTACCGATCAGCAAGACCGGCGATCCGTTCGTCCAGCTCGCTGAATTCTTCGCTCGCGTCCAGCGTTATAAGCGCGATATCGGCGGACTCCAGCATCTTTTCGGTGCGATCGAATGCGAATCGCTCGATCCCCTCGATCCTGCCCCTTTTTCTGATACCAGCGGTGTCGATAAACGTTACGGTTTTGCCATCTACAATCACGCTTTCATTAACTGGATCGATCGTCGTTCCCGCCACGCCGCTTACAATTGATCGTTCAAACCCCACAAGAGCGTTTAGCAACGCGCTTTTGCCGACGTTTGGGCGGCCGATGATTGCCACTTTTATTTCATCGTCGATCTCTTGCGCACCCTCTCCGACGGTTTCGCCGCCCAACTCTTCTTCAAGCCACTTTTCCAGAGCCTCAAAGCCTCTCTTATGCGCACAGCTGATCGGGAAAATCTGCTTCGATCCAAAACTCAGATAGCTGTAATAGCGCTCGTTCTGATCGCCGCTGTCCATTTTATTGATCACCAGCGCGACGCTTTTGGCGCTCTTTTGAACCTCAAAAAACAGCCTGCGATCTTCTTCGTCCGGGAAGAGCTGCCCGTCAGCCATAAAAAGCGTAATATCCGCTTCGTTCGCCGCTTTCAGGGCGCGCTTGTGTACCTGCGTAAACAGATCGCTCCCTCCCGCCAGACCGCCGGTATCAACAATCAGCGCCCTTTTGCCGCCTATTTCCGCCACGGCGCTTCTGATATCTCTCGTCGTTCCGGCGGCAGCGCTTGTAACGGCGGCGGCGCTTTTTATAAGGCGGTTAAAGAGCGTGCTTTTACCCGCGTTCGGGCGACCCACAAGCGCAACGCTTCTCATTCGCGGCGTTAATTTCTCTGCAGGAAGCGCATAAATTCCATCGGGGGGCGGTAGCCTATGAGTGTGGCGGTCACCCTGTCACCCTCAATGATATAGGTTGCCGGCACGGCTCGCGGGTTTAGACCGATCTCAACAGTTTTTTCCGGATCCTTCTCTACGTCAATGATCAGCGGCACATAGTTTCTCTCTATCTCTTTGACAATCGTATCATTGACCAGAGTCTCGTCCAGCAGCATACGACAGTATGGGCAGGTCTGGCGCATAAGCAGCGCCATAACCGGCTTGTTTTCCTCGCTGGCGCGGGCGGCTGCCTCGCCGTAGTCGGTGAGCCATTCAAACGCGAAAATATGGGTCAGAAGGCAGCAAAACAATATAAACGCTCTCATACCGTCTCCTTAGCTTTTAGTGTTAAAATCGTAGCATTATCTCATATTACGCCGCTTTATAGGAGTTTTGTGAATCTTGAAAATATAAGCAGGATGGAGAAAAAAGCAAGCAGCAACTCCCGTTTTGATTTCTCGCGGCTAGGCGCGGCTTTGCTGTTTATGCTGATGGTTCTGATGTACGCGACGACGCGTACCGAAGCGCTCAGCGCCCCGTTTGCCTCAATGCAGCTTGTAATGGCGGCGCTTATCGGCGCTTATATGGCAATGAATATCGGTGCGAACGACGTGGCGAACAATATGGGACCCACCGTTGGCAGCAAGGCGCTTACGATGGCGGGGGCGATCGCGATAGCTGCCATTTTTGAAATGCTGGGGGCGATAGTAGCTGGAGGCGAAGTGGTTGCGACCGTTAAAAGCGGGATTATCGATCCGGCGGGTGTCGGCGGAAACGATCTTTTTATATTGGTTATGATGAGCGCTTTGCTCGCTGGCGCGCTCTGGCTTAACATCGCCACAATCTGTGGAGCGCCCGTTTCCACGACGCACTCAATTGTGGGCGCGGTGATGGGCGCTGGTATCGCCGCCGGCGGCATCGGTGTGGCGCATTGGGATACGCTTTTCACAATCGCAGGAAGCTGGGTGATTTCTCCTCTTATGGGTGGGGCGCTGGCGGCTCTGTTGCTCTATACGATCAAGCGGACGATCACCTACCGTCAGAATATGATCGGCGCGGCAACGGTCGTGGTGCCGTATATGGTGGCTCTTATGGCGTGGTCGTTCGGCGCGTATATGATGATCAAGGGATTTGGCAAAAGTTTTTCACTGCCATTCTCCCGCGCCGCGCCGATCGCTCTGATCATCGCCTTTATCGTCTATCTGCCAGCGCGATCTTTTGTCGTGCGATCCGCCAGAAAAAAAGAGAACAGCAAGGAAACGGTAAACGCGCTCTTTGGCGTTCCGCTGATCTTCTCCGCCGCGCTTCTCAGCTTCGCGCACGGAGCGAATGATGTGGCGAACGCTATCGGGCCGCTGGCAGGAATTAACGAGGCGCTGTTGTATTCGGCGCGGTCCGAAAGCAGCGCGATTCCTCTGTGGATTATGCTTGTAGGCGCCATAGGACTTGCCGTGGGGCTTGCGCTGTACGGCCCCAAACTGATCAAAACAGTTGGCGGTGAAATCACCGATCTGGATAAGATGCGCGCCTTCTGCATAGCGATGTCCGCTGCCCTGACAGTGATTCTAGCTTCGCAACTGGGGCTGCCCGTCTCGACAACGCACGTCGCGATTGGCGCAGTCTTCGGCGTGGGATTTTTGCGAGAATACCTTAAAAACAGCCACGCCAAAATGGTCGATCTGATCATTGAGGCGTACGAGGGAGAGGCGCGCAGTCGTGTGGAGACGCAGCTTGTGAAATTCAACGCTGCCTCTCTTGAGCAGAAGCACAAAATGCTAAGGGCGATGAAACTGCGCGCTGACAAAAAGCGGGCGAAACGGACGGCAAACGGCGATCCGCGCCTTAGAAAAAAAGAGCTTAAGGTTCTCAAAAAGGCATATAAGGAGGAGCTGGTAAAACGTTCGGCGGTGAAGAAGATCGTAGCCGCATGGCTGGTCACCGTGCCGGTCACCGCGCTGATCTCCGCGGCGCTCTTTTTCCTGTTTAAGGCATTTTTCACCTGAGTCGCCGATTGTGGGATATAATCGCGTATTATCACAGCAAGGAGAAAGAGGGTGGACGCCGCGAAAGTGTACTTTGGCGATATGCGTTGCAAAATGTGGGACAGCCTGCTCAACAAGATGGCGCGGATACTCGATCGTGCGGAGATGTCACAGATTGACTTTAAGCAAAAATTCGTAGCGATCAAAATTCACTTCGGCGAGCCGGGCAACCTCTCATATCTGCGCCCAAACTTCGCTAAAACGCTGGCGGATAAGGTTAAGCTGCTGGGAGGGAAACCATTTCTGACCGATTGCAACACGCTCTATGTCGGCAGACGCAACAACGCGCTGGTTCATATGGACGCGGCATTTGAGAATGGCTACTCCCCTTTTTCCACAGGGGTTCAGAACATCATCGCGGATGGACTGAAAGGCACGGACGAAACTGAAGTGCCGATTAACGGCGGCGTTTACTGCAAGACAGCGCTGATCGGCAGGGCGATAATGGATGCGGATATTTTCCTTTCGCTTAACCACTTTAAGGGGCACGAGCTTGCCGGTTTCGGTGGGGCTATTAAGAACGTGGGTATGGGCAGCGGAAGCCGCGCTGGAAAGATGGCTATGCATTGTGATGGCAAGCCGGAGGTCTTGCAGGATCGGTGTACGGGCTGCGGAGGAAGCTGCGTTAAACAGTGCAACCAGAACGCGATCTCTTTAGTGAATAAAAAGGCGCATATCGATCAGAATTTATGCGCAGGCTGCGGCAGATGCATAGGCGCATGCAACTTCAATGCTATTGAAAATAACGCCTTTGCGAGCGTAGAAGCACTCAACTCCAAAATGGCGGAGTACGCCAAAGCGGTTCTGGACAACCGTCCAAGCTTTCATATCAACATCGTCAATCAGGTTTCCCCTTGTTGCGACTGCCACCCGGAAAACGACGCTGCTGTTGTGCCAGATATAGGCATATTTGCCTCTTTTGACCCTGTGGCGCTGGATAAAGCCTGTATCGACGCAGTAAACGCCGCGCCCGAGATCCGCTCGAGCGTCGTTGGCGAACGGGAAAAGGGGCGGGATCTGTTTAACGGCATTCACCCCGCTACCGACTGGAGAACGCTGATCGCTCATGCCGAAAGGATAGGGCTTGGCACAAGCAGCTACGAACTAATCAATGTGAAGTAAAACATGGGATATTCCGATCCGAAATCTCCGTTCAAGAACCGGTGTTCGCAAATGTTTTTATGTTATTCGACCTTATAAAGCCAGTCAGAAAGCTTATTTTGGCAACCGCGTCAATTTTGCTGTATCTGCCTGCCGTTATATGCCAAGCGAAGAGGAACCCAAGCGTTACGGTATTTGCTGTGCTTTATATAGGGAGATCGCTTCTTCGGCGATAAAGAGCGATTTACCGCGATAAAGCGCGTGGCGGCGATAGTAACATGTTTTCCGAATGAGAACTGCTGCGAGAAAACCCGTTTTTGGCAAGCCAAGCAAGGGTCTAACCGTCTGTTGGTTCAGGCATTTTGTTGATATCGAAGTTGACAGCAATAGGTCGCGCCCATCGCGGGCGCGTGGGTTGAAAAAGATATGCAGCAGCTTTACGCATTCAGTCAACCCGCGCTTTTTACTGGCGCTGGAAAGCCTTAATCGCTATGACTGTGCAGAATGGTCCTTAACTAAGGTAAAATACATCTTTCGCGGGAGTAGCTCAGTGGCAGAGCTTCTGCTTCCCAAGCAGAAGGGCGCGGGTTCGATCCCCGTCTCCCGCTCTAAAACCTTATTCGCTTAGCCAAACAATGCGAAAGTTATAAGCGGTCGATTAACTACGGCAGTGGTTTAGGCGATTACGCTAAGAGAAGAGATGGCGATGTCAATTGAGCTGTTAAGATTAAACCGAATTGCACCACACGCTTCCGCGCGAATGGCTTCATGTCTGAGCGGATACTGGAGAGTTATCCGCCGATTACAATCAAGCGATTAAACATCAGTATATCCTATTAATCGGGTAGCCACAGCCTATGACCATAGGTTCTCGTCCGTATGGCAAGAGCACTTGTCTATTGCGCGTCGCTTGCCTGCCTTTGCCTTGTGTTCCCCGGCTTCATTTGCCAATCCTAAGATTCGTGGTGGCGCGGGCGTTGCCATTTACCGCTGTTGGAATGAAACGCTACCTTATTCATCCCCATCACATAAATGTCTCGTTCATGATTGCCATCAATGCGATTCAGCACACTGATCGGCTCCTCGAGTTCCGAATCGTCGTCATCGTGGCTCAGGAGTATCCGGATGCACTTAGCCAGGCGCCGCAACCTCCCCTGAAGCGTTTCATTATGTGCGCGAGCAAGTTATGCCACCCTTGTATTAACTCAGGCGCAGCCCGGCATCAGCAATCTTTCCAAGGCATTCCGCCCTGTTTTGTTGCCGCTGTAAATTTCAATCCACGCGCCCGCGATGGGCGCGAC
>JAITRJ010000035.1 GCA_031288475.1 Helicobacteraceae bacterium
ATCGTGGGAAAGTAGGGCGTTGCCGGGGGTGTTCTTTGTATGTTTGAGCGGTCTGCGGGGATTGCGTATCGAAGGGAATTAAGTGATAAACGCGCGCCGTTGCATATTTTAACGTAAAAGGCATAATACCTTTCACAGGGCGGCAGGCAGAGAGTTATCTGATATGCTCATAAAGTACAGTAGACTTAATAGTTGATGGCGGTTTTGAACGAAAAAATGTTGATAATAAATGTAATCTTATAGGTTCAAAAAATCAGAGATTGATTTTCACAACTGAACGTTATAAATCTTGCAAAGAGTGATTTTTGTAAAGTTGAGTTTGAAATTGGACTCGGAGACGCGAGGGTTAAAGAGGCACCAGGAATTGGACTTTTTCGAGGGTGGTTTTCCGGGAGGAGTCCAATTTCAAAATGTAGTTTACAGTTTTATAAGCTTCGTCCGAAACGAATTGAAATTAACATTGGCGATAAATTATTTTTAACGGACGATATCATAGAAAAATAAAAATGCTTAAGAAAATGTATCAAAATATGCCAACAGTATTGCTTTGCCTAATCATTTTTTGCGTTATTACTTACGACATTTTAGCGTCTTGCAACAACAATTATTGTTGATTTTATTTCTAGCGTTGTGAAACTTGTTGTTGTAAAACAACCATTCAAACAGCTTTCATGCTTCCGACGGCTGTGCATTAAAAAATGCACAAAGCCTTTGGTTTCAAGACTACAAACGAGAAATAGTTAACATTTGCTTAACTTTTTTGCAAAAAGTAGCACAAATGCGCGGATTCAAGGAACTGTATTGGGGCGTTTAATAAATAAACCTGTGTTTTTCGCGTTGTCGCCATCGTCTTTTTGCTATACCGGCCTTTGCATGTCCCCCCCCCTCTGCGGGGGGGGATGACGAGACGGTTACTTCTCTTTGACCGATACGCTGCGCTTGCGGTAGATACCCGTTCCCACAGGAATCGGACGCCCAAGTACCACGTTTTCCTTCAGGTCTTCAAGATTGTCAAATTTCCCAGCGATCGAGGCTTCGGTCAGCACCTTTGTCGTCTCCTGAAACGACGCGGCGGAGATGATCGAATCCGCTCCAATCGCGGCTCGTGTTATGCCCAGAAGTACCGGAACTGCCAGAGCGGGTTCGCCTCCCAGCCGCATTACGCGTAGATTCTCGTCTTCAAAGCGGCGGCGGCTTACCAAATCGTTGATAATAAATTTCGTGTCACCGCTGTCGACAATTTTCACCTGCCGCAGCATTTCGCTGATGATTACCTCAAGATGTTTGTCGTTGATTACAACGCCCTGTCGTCGGTAAACCTGCTGCACTTCGCTCACGATAAACTGCTGAAGCTGTTTTTCACCCAGAATGCGCAGAATATCGTGTCCGGAGACCAAACCGTCCGTCAGCTTTTCGCCTGCGTGGACAAATTCGCCATCGCGGACAAGTATCTGTTTGCCTTTTTCGATCAGATGCTCTTCACCAGAGACGTTCTCGCCCTCAATTACGAGCCGCTGTTTGTTGCGAATAGGTTTGCCAAAGCGCACAATGCCGTCAATGTCGGCAAGGATCGCCGCGTCTTTGGGCTTGCGCGCCTCAAACAGCTCTGATACGCGCGGCAAACCGCCGGTAATGTCACGGCTTTTCGCCACCGCCTTTGGCATCTTTGCCAAGACCTGAGCTTCCGTTACCGCCTCACCTTCCTGCACAAAAATCGCCGTTTTCGGCTCCAGCGCGTAGCGGCTGAGCGAAGGGACATCTCCCGCGAGAATGATTGTGGGCTTATATTCCGGCGGATAGTACTCGTTTACCATCAGCCGCACCTGTCCCGTTAATTCGTCAACTTGTTCGCTGACCGTAACGCCCGCGATCAAATCCTCCAAATGAATCGTTCCACCCATTTCAGCGATCACGGGAACGGTATATGGATCCCATTCGGCGATTACCGTCTGTTCGTTCGCTTCTGGGTGCGCGATCGTGGTGTTGACGTCGACTGTGGTGTTATCTGCCACGTCAATCACGCTTCCGCGTACAATGTAGTGTCGCACTGCCTCGCGATCTTCCTCGTCGGCGACCACGGCGAAAAGCCCTTTGGATTTCACCGTATGCCCCGTCTCAATGCCGTGCGTACGCTCCAGAAAGTCCCCTTTAAGCATATAGTACTTGACGATCCCCTTTGCCTGCGCGATGATCTTCATCGGCATGGGCGCTCCGTCTTCAACGCTCAGTTCCGCGCCGTAGCTTATGCGGTTTGGCACGTTGTAGCTTTCTTTGATCAGCTCTACGATGCTTTCGTCCGCCTCAATATAATCGCCGTCTTTATACGGTAGGTAGAACTTGCTTTCGATCTTGCCGGAAACGCCGGCCAGCTCGTTTGGCTTGGCGATGTCGTTTCTGCGCAGATGAAACTTTGCCTGCTCTTTGCCGTTGTCGATCGTAAGTGTCTGCTCGTCGTGAATAATTTCGACGCTTATCCTGCCCGCGAAGGGAGTTTTGATCTTCGGCTCCACAAGAAGCACGGCGGCGTTCCGTCGGTTTGCGATCACGCTTTTGCCAACGCTGTTTTTAAACACTTTGAGGTTGTAATAGCGGATAAAACCCTCCTTGTCCGCGACGATCCTGCTCTCTTCCTGCGTTCTGGACGCGGCGCCGCCCTGGTGGAAGGTTCTAAGCGTAAGCTGCGTGCCAGGCTCGCCGATCGACTGTGCGGCGATGATTCCTACCGCTTCGCCTTTCTGAACGATCCTCGATTCACCTAGGTTCAGACCGTAACATTTTGCGCAAACCCCCTTGTACGCCTTGCAGGTAAGGGGCGTACGGATTTTCACCGATTTGATCTGCGCCTCGCTGACAACCCTCACCTTCTCTTCGTCCAGAAGCGTCCCTTCGGTAAACAGAACTTCATTCGTAACGGGATCAATCACGTCTTCCACAAGCACTCTGCCCAGAATCCTCTCTTCAAGCGATTCAATCAGCTCGCCCCCCACCGTGATGTTGGAGACCTCAACGCCGTCGTGCGTATCGCAATCGTCGATCACGACGCGTACGTTCTGCGCCACGTCGATCAGCTTTCGCGTGAGATAGCCAGCGTTGGCGGTTTTGAGCGCCGTGTCAGTCAGCCCCTTGCGCGCTCCGTTGGTTGAGATAAAGTACTCAAGGACATTCAGTCCCTCTTTGAAGTTTGAAATGACGGGCGTTTCAATGATCGAACCATCCGACTTCGCCATCAACCCGCGCATTGCCGCAAGTTGGCGGATTTGCTGCGCCGAGCCGCGCGCGCCGCTGTCCGCCATCATATAGATCGAGTTGAAACCCTGTCTATCGTTCTGAATAATCTTCATCATCGCTTCCGAAATACGGTTATTCGTATCCGTCCAAATATCAATAATTTTATTTTTACGCTCCTGATCGGTCAGCAACCCAGAAGCATACTGCGCCTGAAGCTCCTTTACGCTCTTTTTGGACGCGGCGATCAGTCTCTCTTTGTCGTCGGGCACAAGAATATCTGTCGCCGAGATGGAAACAGCCGCCTGCGTAGCGTATTTAAAGCCCAGATTTTTAATGTTATCCAGAAACTGCGCCGTTTCTCTGATGCCCCCGTTTTTATAAACGTAATCGACAAGCTCGCCGATTGTCTTCTTTTTCAAAACGCGGTTCCAGAGAGGGACGGCTACGAAATCTGGCAGAATCGCCTTGATCAGGATTCGTCCCGCGGTTGTCAGCACGATCTGTGAGTCGATCAGCACCCGCACTCTCGCGTGCAAATCGACGACACTGCTGTCAATCGCTACAAGAGCTTCGTCAACACCGCTGAAAAGTTTGTTCTGCCCCTTTACGCCATGCTTCTCCATAGACAAATAATAAATTCCCAGCACCATATCCTGCGATGGGGTGGCGACAGCGCGTCCGGTCGCTGGCAGGAGAATGTTCATTGAGCTTAGCATCAGAATTTTCGCCTCCGCGATCGCCTCCTGACTAAGCGGCACGTGAACTGCCATCTGATCGCCGTCAAAATCCGCGTTAAAAGCGGTGCAGACCAGTGGGTGGAGGCGGATCGCCTTGCCATCGATCAGCTTGGGATGGAACGCCTGAATGGAGAGCTTATGAAGCGTAGGGGCGCGGTTGAGAAGCACCGGATGTCCTTCGACAACCTCCTGCAGACACTCCCACACCTCATTGCCCTGCTGTTCAATCAGCCTCTTTGCTTGCTTAAGCGTCGTGGCGAAGCCTTTTTCCTCCAGTTTCGCCATCAAGTGCGGTTTGAACAGTTCCAGCGCCATAATTTTCGGCAGACCGCACTGATCCATATTCAGTTCAGGTCCCACGACGATCACGGAGCGTCCGGAAAAGTCCACGCGCTTGCCTAAAAGGTTTTGACGGAAACGCCCCTGTTTGCCTTTGATAATTTCGCTCAAAGATTTCAGCGGTCGTTTGTTCGCCCCTTTTACGGCGCTGCTTCTGCGCCCATTGTCGAATAGCGCGTCGACAGCCTCCTGAAGCATCCGCTTTTCGTTGCGGACGATGATCTCCGGCGCCTCCAGCTCTATAAGCCTCTTTAAGCGGCTGTTGCGGTTGATTACGCGACGGTAGAGATCGTTAAGATCGCTTACGGCGAACTTGCCTCCTTCGAGCGCCACAAGCGGACGAATATCCGGCGGCAGAACGGGCAGATGCGTAAGAATCATCCACTCCGGATGGTTGTCGCTGTTCAGAAATGCCTCCACCACCTTTAGTTTTTTGACCAGCGTTTTCAGCTTTGCTTCGCTCGTCGTCTCCTTTACGCTCAATTTAAGCTGCTCGTACATATCCGGCAGGTCTAAACCTTCCAGAAGCTCGCGAACGACAGCTGCACCCATTTCGGCGTGAAAACCAGTGTGTTCAAACCGCTCGTGGAGCGTGAGATACTGCTCTTCGTTCAAAATGTCGCACTTTTCAACTTTGGTTTTGTTCTCTGTGTCGTAAAACGCTTCGCCCGATCGATCGACGATGTACGCCTCGTAGTAGAGGACGCGCTCCAAATCTTTCATCTTAACGCCCAGCAATGTTCCTATGCGGCTTGGCAGGGAATTGACATACCAGATGTGAGCGACCGGCGTGGCAAGCTCAATGTGTCCCATGCGGTTGCGGCGCACCTTTGACGTGGTAACCTCCACCCCGCACTTTTCACAGATAAGCCCTTTATAGCGCATCTTTTTGTACTTTCCACAGAGACACTCGTAGTCGCGCACGGGACCGAAAATTTTGGCGCAGAAAAGACCGTCGCGCTCCGGTTTGAGCGTGCGGTAGTTGATTGTCTCAGGCTTTTTGACTTCCCCGTAGCTCCAGCTTAAAATCTTCTCCGGCGACGCGATCATCACCTGCAAAGCATCAAAATCTCTCGCCTTTTCGTCCGGACCAACCACAATCTGTTCTAATTTACTCATCGTCAAGTTCCTTATAGACATTAATATCAAGCCCTAGAGCCTGAAGCTCCTTATTCAGCACGAAGAAGATCTCCGGCACGCCGCTTACGGGCATATTCTCGCCTCTGGTGATCGCCTTGTATGTCTGCACCCTGCCGTCCGTGTCGTCCGATTTGACCGTGAGCATCTCTTTAAGCGTATACGCCGCGCCGTAAGCCTCCAGCGCCCACACTTCCATTTCGCCGAAACGTTGCCCGCCGAAAAGCGCCTTGCCGCCAACGGGCTGCTGTGTAACTAACGAGTATGGTCCGGTGCTTCTCGCGTGCGCCTTTTCGTCTACAAGGTGGTGAAGCTTGAGCATATACATATAGCCGACATTGACGCGCTCCAGAAACTTCTCACCCGTTTTGCCGTCGTACAGCTCGCTTTTGCCATCGCCGCTTACCTTTGCCATCTCAAACAGCTTTTTCATCTCCGCCATGGAAACCCCCTCGAACACTGGACTTGCGAAACGAACGCCGTTTGCCCAGTCTCTGGCGTATCCCAGCAGATCCTCGTTACTGATCTTTTGCAGGAACTCGACGCCCACTTTAAGGGGCGTGACGGACGCGATCTCGATCATTTTCGCCCGCAGCTTTTCAACGTAATCCTCCCTTTTCGCCTCCAGTAATTCGCCTAGCTGATCGCCTAGCCGCTTGCCGACCGAGCCTAAATGCACCTCCAGAATCTGTCCTATGTTCATACGGCTGGGGACGCCAAGCGGGTTCAGCACAATTTCAATGCTTCTGCCGTCGGGCAGGTAAGGCATATCATGTTCGGGGACAATTGTGGAGACAATGCCCTTGTTGCCGTGCCGTCCCGCCATCTTGTCGCCTATCTTGAGTTTGCGCTTTGTGGCGATATAGACCTTCACCTGTTTAGCGACGCCGCTTGGCAGAATATCGTCCTTCTCCAGAATGGAAAGTTTCTCCTCGTAGTCGCTTCTGAGACGCTCTTTCTCGCTTCTGAAGTGCTCTCTGATCGCCTCGAACTGGCTCTGCGCCTTTTTATCCAGTCCGGCGACAAGAGATTTCAGCGCGAAGCGGTTGATGTTTTTTACCTCTCTTTTGTCAACGCTCTCGCCCGCTTTGTAGGTTTTGCCGCCAATCGTTACGTCTTCCACGAGCTTCTGTTTGGAGAGAAAGTTGTTGATTCGTAAAAGCTCCTCGCGGTCGATCATCTGCAATTTGTCGTTATGCTCCTGATCGAACTCCGCCTTCTGCGTGTCAAACTCCGTCTTCGCCCTTAAGACCGCCTCCTTGTCGTCGTCTTCCTCCGCTCCTTTTTTTGTAAAGACCTTCACGTCGATCACAACGCCCTCCATACCCTCCGGGCAGTAGAGCGACTTATTGACGTAATGCCCTGCTTTATCGCCGAAAATCGCGCGTAAAAGCCGTTCTTCCGGCGTGGGTTTCACATCCCCCTTGGGGCTTACCTTCCCCACGAGGATCATTCCCGGTTTTACATAGGTACCGATCTTGACAATGCCGCTTGAATCGAGGTGGAGAATGTCTTCGTCCTTGATGTTGGGCAGATCGCGCGTTACCCTCTCGGTGCCGTGCTTGAGCTCTCTGGCTTCGATTTCCTTTTCGTAAATGTGAACGCTTGTGAACGTATCTTCACGCAGCAGTTTCTCGCTTACGACAATTGCGTCTTCGTAGTTAAAGCCGTTCCATGGCATAAAAGCAACCAGGACGTTTTTACCCAGCGCGAGTTCGCCGCGATCCATATTGCTGCCATCTGCGAGGAAATCACCCGCCTCTACGAGATTGCCTTTGCGGACAATCGGGCGCTGATCGAAGTTGCTGTTCTGATTGGTGCGCAAATACTTCTTCAGCGGATAGTGATCGATAAACGCGCCATTCTCGTCTTCGCCTAAAACGTAGATGTTTCTGCTGTCTACCTTCTCGATCACGCCGCCTCTCCTTGCCTTAACGTTCTGCCATGCGTCGCGAGCGATCACTTTTTCCATTCCTGTCCCCACGATCGGCGCGTCCGTCCAGATCAGCGGCACCGCCTGTCGCTGCATATTTGACCCCATAAGAGCACGGTTGGCGTCGTCATGTTCCAGAAACGGGATCAGCCCCGCCCCCACGCCAACTACCATTTTGGGCGAGAGATCGATCATCTGTACGTTCTCCCGTTCTGTCAGAATGATTTCGCCATCTTTTCTAGCTTCGACCAGATCCTCTACGATCTTGCTGCCTTCGTCCAGCTTTGTGCTTGCCGGCGTGATAATCAGCCCTTCTTCCTGCGTCGCTGTCAAATCCACAATTTCGTCGGTTACAACGCCATTTACCACGCGTTTGTAGGGCGCCTGAATAAATCCCAGCTCATTGACCTTCGCGTAGGTTGAGAGCGTATTGATAAGCCCGATGTTCTGACCTTCGGGTGTCTCGATCGGACAGATACGCCCGTAGTGCGTCGGATGAACGTCGCGCACCTCAAACCCCGCGCGGTCTTTCACTAACCCCCCTTCGCCGAGGGCGGAGAGACGCCGCTTGTGCGTAATCTCGCTGAAAGGGTTTGTCTGATCCATAAACTGAGAAAGCTGCCCTACGGAGAAGAAATCCAGAATCGTCGTCGTGATCAGCTTGGTATTGATCAGATCGTGCGGCATCAGCTCGTCATACGAACTGATTGTGGCAAGCTTGTCACGGATCGCTTTCTGCATTTTGACAAGCCCCTGGTGCAGCTCGTCGGAGAGAAGCTCGCCAATCGCGCGGATACGCTTGTTGCCTAAGTGATCGCGATCGTCAATGCGTCCTTGTCCGTTTTTCACCTTGATGAGATATTGAACGGATCGGATGATATCCTCCGGCGTCAGAACTGTTATGTACTCCGGCACGTTGATCCCAAGCTTGTGGTTCATCTTCATCCTGCCCACTTTGGTTAAATCATAACGTTCCGGATCGAAGAACAACTGATTGACAAACAGCCTTGCCGCCTCTTTGGTTACCGGTTCGCCGGGGCGCATAACTTTATAGATTCTTATTGCCGCAAGATCGTTCTCATCGTCGATCTTTTCGGTCTGCTTAAGCAGCCTGAGAGATTCGTTATCAAAGCTGAAGGCGCTGATAATCGACTTATCGACGCCCGGCGCATGATCGTTGGCGATCTCGATCTTTTCGATTCCCAGTTCCAGCAGCTTTTTGAGTTTGTTTTCGTCAAGCGGCATCAGCGTGTCATAGATTACCTCGCCGCTCTTTTTATCATACACCGGTTCGGAGAGGTGGCGCTCCATCAGTATCTCCGCGGGATACTCCACAAAGTCCAGCCCCTCCTCGCGCAGCTTCTTTGCCCTTGAGGCGGTGAGCCGCTTGCCGGCGGTAACAATCACGTTGCCGTCAGCGTCTTTAAGATCGTAGTCAAGACGCCCGTTGTAGTAGAACTCCGGCTCAAACGGGACGAGAAAGTGCCCGTTTCCCAGCGTAACGGTAAGGCGCGGATAGAAGAGGCGGATAATATCCTGCTTGCTGTAACCCAGCGCGCGAAAGAGGATCGTAACGGGCATCTTGCGCCGTTTGTTGATCCGCACGAAAAGCGTATCTTTCGCGTCGTACTCAAAGTATAACCAGCTTCCGCGTCCTGGTATGATCTGCGACGTAAAGATAAGTTTGTTTGCCACCGTCGCGGAGTCCTCCTCTTTGAAGATGACGCCGGGGCTTCTGTGAAGCTGATTGACAACGACACGCTCCACGCCGTTGATAATAAAACTGGTGCGATCGGTCATCAGTGGGATTTCGCGGACGTATAGCGACTGCTCTTTTATATCCTTTACCTTGATCACTTTGCCGGTTTTTTCGTCTTTTTCGTTGACCAGAAGCCGCACTTTGATTTTTAGAGGCACCGAGTAGGTAAGACCGCGTTCCATCGATTCCCTGATCGTGTATTTTGGCTTGCCGAATTCGCTGCCAAGATATTCAAGCGTTATGTTGTTGTGCTGATCGTGTATCGGGAAGATCGACCTGAAAACGCGTTCGATCCCGCTGTTTTCGCGTTTTTCGCTGCCGATCATCAAAAAATCGTCATAACTGTTCTGCTGTAATTGCAATAGATTTGGTATGGGCAGCAATTGTGGAAACTTTGAAAAATCAACCCGCAGGCGCTTGCCAGACTTCAGACTGTTCAACATCGAACACCTCTCTTCGGTAAAATAATTTGGTTTTGAAATACGTTTACGCGCGCACAATCGTTACGCGCCGGAGGTGAGGGGCGCAACCGCCCCACAGCAGAAACTAAAACCGCATAGCGGGGCTGACGCGTCCCGCCGCAAGGAGCAAAAACTATTTAAGCTCAACCTGAGCGCCGGCTTCCTCAAGCTTCTTCTTGAACGTTTCGGCGTCCGCTTTTGCCACGTGTTCTTTTATCAGGCTGGGAGCGCCTTCGACCAGATCCTTCGCCTCTTTGAGACCCAGACCGGTTAGTTCGCGCACAACCTTGATCACGTTGATCTTCTTGTCGCCGGCGGCTTTGAGGTGAACTGCAAACTCGCTCTTCTCCTCAACCGCCTCCGCGGTGCCCGCCGCGCCGCTGCCTGCAACTGCCGCCGTAACTGCCGGGGCGGCGCTGACACCAAATTTCTCTTCAAAAGCTTTAACCAGATCGTTAAGCTCGACTACGGTGAGCTTACCGATATAATCAAGCAGATCGTCTTTTGTAATTGCCATTGTTTTCCTTTTTTAATTGTTTCGCTTACGCAGCGAGTTTTTTTGACAGATTGTCAAGACCGGTAACAAATCCGCGAAGAGGCGCTATCCAGACAGAAAGCAGCATTCCGATCAGTTCCTCCCTTGATGGCAGCTTGGAGAGTGCGTTGATATACTCGCCATCTACCCGCTGATTATCTATATAGCCCTGCTTGATCGCGAACGTCTCCCTGTTTTCGGCAAACTTGGCGATAGTTTTAATCACGCCGAGCGTTTCGCCGCCCCAGATAAAGACATTTGTCTCTTTCAGGGTCAAGCCCTCTTTTTTTGCGTTTTTAAGCGCGATCGAAGCAAGGGTGTTCTTCGCCACCCGCGTCGATCCGCCCAGTTTGCGCACCTGATTTCTTAAATCTTCAAACTCCCGAACGTTTAAGCCCTTATAGTCGCAGATCAGCACAGCCTCCGCCGACATAAAAGCCTCCGTTAAAGAGTTGACGATTTCTGCTTTTTCTGTTTTTGTCATTCTTCTCCTTTCTGACTAGCTTCGGCGGGTTATATTAAGCTCGGTCGCCCGAACGCCCGCTGTCTTCAGTCCGCAGAAATCAACTAGCCGCGAAGCTCGATCAGCTCGTTTACGTCAAGCATAATCGAGGGCGACATCGTCAGGCTCATAGCGGCCTTTTTCATGTATCTGCCCTTTGCCGTGGCGGGCTTCATACGGTTCAGCGCTTTTAAGAGCGTTTCGGCGTTCTCTTTAAGCTTCTCGCTGTTGAAACTTGCCTTGCCGATACCAGCATGAATATTGCCTTTTTTATCGACTTTGAAATTGACCTGACCGCCTTTAGCGTCTTTAACCGCCTTTTTCACGTCCATCGTCACCGTGCCTGTTTTTGGGTTTGGCATAAGACCCTTAGGTCCTAATATCTTCCCGATTTTGCCGACGATGCCCATCATATCAGGCGTGGCGATCACGATATCAAAGTTGACGCTGCCTTTTGTTACCTCTTCGGCAAGATCGCTTTCTCCAACTACGTCAGCGCCAGCCTCCAGCGCTTCTTTCGCCTTGTCACCCTTGGCGAAAACCGCCACGCGCACCGTTTTACCCGTGCCGTGCGGCAGAACGACCGCTCCCCTGATCATCTGATCGGAGTGGCGCGGATCGACGTTAAGCCAAATGGCAAGTTCGACCGTTTCGTCGAATTTCGCGCTTTTAAGCTCCACGATCTTCTTTGAGGCGTTGTCCAGCGAGTAGATCGCCCCCTTTTCAAGCTTTTCGTTCAAGCTCTTGATCCGTTTTGTTACCCGTTTCATTCTTCCCCCTGATCCATTACCTGAATACCCATGCTGCGCGCGCTGCCTTTGATGCTTTTCGCGGCTGCCTCTTCATCCGTGGTGTTCATATCCTGCATCTTCTGCTTCACAATCGCTTTTATCTGATCGCCCGTGATCTTGCCGACAATATTTTTAAGCGGGTTATCCGTTCCCTTTTCAACGCCGGCAGCCTTTTTTACCAGATCAGTAACGGGCGGCTGCTTAGTAACGAACGAAAAGCTCTTGTCTTCATACACAGTGATTACAACGGGCAGATTCCACCCCGCCTGATCCTTAGTCTTTTCGTTGAACTCCTTGCAGAACGCCATAATGTTCACGCCCTTCTGCCCCAAAGCCGGACCGACGGGCGGAGACGGGTTTGCTTTTGTAGCCGGTATAACCAGCTTGATCTGCCCAATTACTTTTTTTGCCATAAGCTGCCTTTCAAAAATTAAACGATCTTCTCAACTTGCGTATACATCATCTCAACCGGCGTTGATCGCCCGAAAATTGAGACGTTCAGGCGCAATTTACCAGTCGTCGTTTCATACTCTTCGACAACGCCGAGAAAATTAGCGAACGGACCATCCACGATCCGCACCGCCTCCGCCGTATCAAAGAATATCTTGGGTTTGGCGGGTCCCTTGTTCGCTGCTTTCTCCAGAATAAGCTGAATGTCTTTCTCTTGGAGCGGGACGGGCTTCTTCTCTTCCCCGATAAAGCGCGTAACGTTTGAGAGCGATTGTATCAGATGCCAAAGAGAGTTATCCATATCAAGCTGAGCGAACACATAGCCTGGATAGAGACAACGCTCCACCGTTTTTTGTTTGCCCTTCTTGATCTCAATTACATCTTCCGTCGGCACTACAACATCCAGTATCTTATCTTTCAGAGCAAGATCGTTTTTGAGCCGCTCAATCGCGTTTTTCACGCTCCGCTCCCTATTGTAATAGGTCTGAATCGCGTACCATTTATGCGCCATATCCGCTCTCCTACCCAACAACGATCGAGAAAACGCCGCTGTACATCAGCAGATCGACAAGCGCCAGAAAGAGCGTGATCACCGTAACGACCGTAATAACCGCTATAAAAGCGCTTTTCACCTGCACTCCAAGAGGAAAGATCACCTTTGTCAGCTCTGTTTTAGAATCCTTCAGATAGGTGATCAGACGGGTGAAAAAATTTTTCATTATTTTTCCTAATACTCTATCATCAACTTTACGCGTATACGTGGCAGGGTAGGTAGGATTCGAACCCACAACCTACTGATTTGGAATCAGCCGCTCTACCGTTGGAGCTACTACCCTAGCAAATTCGGCGCTCTTCGTAACTTTTTAGGACCGCGGTCCAGCCTGACGCCGCCCGTCCCTCCTTTGTGTGGAGGGCGGAACGTTTATATCTTTGTTTCCTTGTGCGCTGTGTGCTTCCTAAGACGCGGACAAAACTTCTTAAACTCTACCTTGTCGGGATGAGTCTTCTTGTTTTTTGTCGTAGTATAGTTTATATCACCGCACTCAACGCATTTAAGCCCGATTTTATCGCGCATAAACGAACCTTACTTGTTAATCTTGGTGACGACGCCCGCGCCAACGGTGCGCCCTCCCTCGCGGATGGCAAAGCGCGTACCTTCCTCAATCGCTATAGGCGCGATCAACGCGCAGTTTACCTTCACGTTGTCGCCCGGCATAACCATTTCCACGCCGGTGGGCAGGGTAACTGCGCCTGTAACGTCTGTGGTACGGATATAAAACTGCGGTCGATAGCCCGTAAAGAACGGAGTGTGCCTTCCCCCTTCCTCTTTGCTCAGCACGTAGATCTCCGCCTCAAAATCCGTGTGAGGGGTGATGCTGCCCGGCTTTGCCAGAATCATACCGCGCTCCACTTCGTCCTTCTTCGTGCCGCGCAACAGAACGCCGCAGTTGTCACCCGCCTCGCCCTGATCCATCTCTTTATGGAACATCTCGACGCCGGTAACGATGGTTTTACGCGTCTCGCGCAGACCGATGATTTCCACCTCTTCGCCCACCTTAACGATCCCTCTTTCGATCCGTCCAGTAACGACAGTGCCGCGACCAGGTATTGAAAAGACATCCTCAATCGGCATCAGATAGGGCTTATCGGTGTCGCGCTTGGGAGTCGGAATGTATTCGTCGATCGTTTCCATCAGCTTAAAGATCTTCGCCGTCCATTCGTCCTCTTTATTTTCTATGCCGGAATCAAGCGCTAGCTTCGCAGAGCCTGCTATGATAGGCGTTTTGTCGCCGGGGAACTCGTAGAAGTTGAGAGTGTCGCGCACCTCCATCTCCACAAGCTCAAGCATTTCCGCTCTTTCGCCTTCGTTAAGATCATCCTCTTTATTGAGGAATACGACTATATAAGGCACGCCGACCTGACGCGCCAGCAGAACGTGTTCCTTTGTCTGAGCCATAACTCCGTCCGTAGCCGCGATCACCAGAATCGCGCCGTCCATCTGCGCCGCACCCGTGATCATATTCTTCACGTAATCGGCGTGCCCAGGACAATCCACATGGGCATAGTGGCGCTTTGCCGTTTCGTACTCAACGTGCGAGGTGGCGATTGTAATGCCGCGCTCTTTCTCCTCCGGCGCGTTGTCGATCTGATCGTAAGCCTTTCTCTCTCCGCCGTATTTATTGGATAAAACAACGGTTATCGCCGCTGTCAGCGTAGTTTTGCCGTGGTCAACGTGACCAATCGTGCCGATGTTGACATGCGGCTTGTTGCGGACAAACTTCTCTTTTGCCATCTATGATCCTTCCTTTCTAAGGTTTGTTTTACTCAGTAAAGCAAGCGGAGCCCATAAGAAGAATTGAACTTCCGACCTCTTCCTTACCAAGGAAGTGCTCTGCCTCTGAGCTATATGGGCACACGGTTTTGGAGCGCGTTTGCGGAGTATGAAGAGAACTTCAGCTCCCGAACTCTCTGGCGCTTCACTGGAGCGGGAGACGGGACTCGAACCCGCGACCCTCAGCTTGGAAGGCTAATGCTCTAGCCAACTGAGCTACTCCCGCACAACATTTAGGCAACCAACCGGTGGTGAGAGAAGGATTCGAACCTTCGAAGGCAGAGCCAACAGATTTACAGTCTGTCCCCTTTGGCCGCTCGGGAATCTCACCATGCCTAAAAAAGCCCAGCGCGGTAAAACGCTGCTTTCGACTTTACTGAAAACTTCTAAACCGGAGCTGGTTAAGGGACTTGAACCCCCGACCTGCTGCTTACAAGGCAGCTGCTCTACCAACTGAGCTAAACCAGCCCAAAGTTTAAGCGTGCAATTCTAGCAAGGAAAGCTTAAACACGCCCCAACCTCCGGCGTTTTGATAGAACTCCGCCCAACTTCAATATTCTTAACGCGAATTTCTCTCACGCCATTATAGCCGATGGCGCTGAAAGACAAAAACGGTGGTCGAAAAGGCTTCTTTCCTGAATTGGCGCGTTTTGAATCGCAAATGTCAAAAGCCAGTGACGCTCGTTAAACCGCCGCGCAACCGCGTCTTTACCCCGCTTTTGCTACAATCGCCACTCATTAACCAGCCCCGATAGCTCATCTGGATAGAGCGTAGGCTTCCTAAGCTTAAGGCGACAGGTTCAAGTCCTGTTCGGGGCACTTTACAGTTCTCCGTTTCTGTATGTTAAGTATGTTAAGTCCGCCGAATTTAGGTTTGTCAAATAAATTTGGAATAAGCGGCTACTCAATGCCCCCCCCAAACAACGCTGCTGCAGCCCGCTTTTTCTGGATAAACTTAAAAAATTGACTGGTTATTATTTTTATGTTAGTATTAAGCTAGTGGGCGGCGGCGTATCGGTATCGCAACCAAACGCACCGACGAGAAAGAACCCTGTTTGATCGCCGCCGCTCGCTATTGCGGCTTTCAGTTCCGATGGCGGTAACGGCGGAGGCTCTGGAGG
>JAITRJ010000013.1 GCA_031288475.1 Helicobacteraceae bacterium
AAGCGTTATTTGTTAGACGTAAAGAACCAAATCCATTTCTTGAACGCGACCCAACACCGCCAAAAGTAAAAAGAGCTTTTAGGCAAAGTATAATCTCTTGTTCTTTGTCTTTAGGCATATGAACATTTAATGTAAAACGTGAATTGGCGGCAAAGTGACTATCATAAGTACTGCTTTTGTTGTTATAGCGGCCATATGATAGATACTCTATAACATTTATTCTAATATCTTGAATATTGCCATACTTATTTTTAATTGTTTTTACATAAACTTTCTCGCCGCCAAAAGAATTAGATGATTGGGCAGAAAGTTTTCCTATAACTTCTATTCTAACTTTTGATGCGCTATCGGTAGAGCCGAATAGCTCGCTTTCCGCTTCGTATATCTTTTTGCCGTATTGCCAGCCGAACAAAACGCGCCACCACCAGCGTAAAGCCGCTTTGAAATGAGGGGTTCTTAACTGTGCATTTTGTTCAGCTCCACCCAAAAACGACGGCGTAACAAATTCAACCTCGTAATATATGAAAACGTGCTGAGTTTTTAGATACCGGGTTATGTTCGTAGTGTCATCCTTTCATTGCTTTGGGATTTCACCTTTTGCTCCTTTTCCACCGTCATATTACGCTTTAAAACTGTCATATTCTGTCATTTTCCTTCATTTTTCTCTCGCCTAGCCCAAATACGGTCTGTTTATCCACGCCCGTGATTTCATCAAGCTTCAAAAGCGTGTAGCTGCCCACGTCGATCTCGTCGTACTGGATATGACCCACAATTCCTCCAGTTGTATTCTGGTTTAGAGGTTAACAATCTGTTATCTGATTTCATTCTAACTAAGCGGTGTTTGAAAATAAGCGTGATTTTACTGATGGTTTGGGCATTTCAAAATTTCTCGTTTGCGCGGTGATATTGTTGAACGCTCCATTTTCATACGCCGCGCAACCGTTACAGACATTTTTTTCGATCTCTGGCTTTTCGCGATCGTATCCAAAACCGTAAGCGCTCGCCATCTCTTTTAAGGCACTCAATGTGTAGGGAAGTTTTTCGCACTCGTTTTCAAACAGATAAAATGAGAAATTGTAGTTATTTTCCCAATTGATTTGCTGAAACAGTAAGCATGGTAAGTGTTTTTACGGAGAAAAACTCATCGTAAAGGCAATCGGCGGCGTATTTACAGCTAAGATTACCGCTTCAAGGTCGTCTTGGAACGCGCCTTGCATAGCAGACCCTAAGAAAGGTAACTGCCGCGTTTTATCTTTGCGAAAAAACACAATCGGCTTTCGCGAACTCAGCATATTTTCACTTACAATGTTGAAGAAAACATTTTAGAAGAGCAAAACTTACACATCCGCCCGAGCCAAACCTTCCCTCTCACCACAAGAATCGTCGCCCTTGCAAAACGCCTCTTCTGCCCCACGCGATAATAACCAGAAAACACACGATCGTCCAACCGTAAAATAAGCGCCAACACGGCGGCGCTGAGTTTGCCAGAACGCAGCATCGCGCTCCTCCTATCCTACCGAATAAATTGCGCACACTGTATTTCGGTTTGTCCATTAAATGTTAGCTAAAATTTAGAAAAGCGATATAATTTTCATCAATACCGCGCAATTGCGTTTTCACAAGGAGCAGTTATGAGTTTTGAAGCCTTTGTCGACGCTGAAATTTCAAAGCCAATCAGCGGTTTTGTCCGCCGCAGCGCACTGTATAACGGCGATACGAGTTTCGATGGGTACGAACCGTGCAGTTTTTTCGCAATTACTTCGTACAAAGACCGCGCGCCGACGCTGAAGCTGTTGCTTGACGATGGTTCGCTCTTTTCGTTTATGCCTATTGATAGTTTTACAAGCAGTTTGCCAGATAGCCAGTCGGAGCTTTTTGGAATGGACGATCTGGCGTACAGGAACTGTCCTGATTACGCCTTCGCGCTTTCTTCGCCCAAATTTCTGCAAGGCAAAATCAACTGCTACCTGGCTCGCCGCGAACTCTGGTTGGAGGCTGAGTATGCAGCTTCTCTTGATTGGCACCGCGGCAATCTTATTATGCATATCTGCCATCTTGAAAACGGGCAGATCGCCCTATTGCCAAGCCACAAGATCAAGTTTCACGATGGGGCGCGGGAGTTCAAACCCTACCGCAAGATCACGAGCGTATGGGAAGTGGACGCGAAAGCTTGGGAGATCGGTTCAAAGGTATAAAACAAGCCAAACGCGGCACGGCTGTTACGAAAAAACGGATCAAAGACGTTAAGACGCCGGCGGATTGAGGCATCAACACATTCATAGCTGCTCGACAATCTCGCGGTGAGTGTTTTCCGCGAAACTTTCGCACTACCGGCTGGTCATCTGAACCACCCTTTCACGCGGTTGAAAATCTCGTCAAAAAAACCCGTATGCGTCGTTCCCTCCGCACCGAAACTTTCGTGGAGTTTCCTTAAAAGATCCTCCTGCTCAGCAGTGAGTTTGGCGGGATAGACGATCTTAACCTGTACGATCATATCTCCTGTCATAGAGCCGTTGAGGCTTTTAACCCCCTCTCCATTCAGCACGATCTGCGCCCGATCTCTGGTGCCGCGTGGAATTTCCAATGTTCGCTTGCCGCGTAGCGTCGCCATCTCGATCTCGCCTCCAAGCGCGCACATCGTGAAAAAAACCGGCGCCTCGACATAGATATCGTTCTCGCGGCGTACGAACGCCGCGTCCTCAGCCACATCGATCAGTACATACAGATCGCCTCTGGCGCCGCCCGCACCCACATTGCCCTTGCCGCTTACGCGCAACCGCTGACCGCGATCGACTCCTTCTGGAATCGTGATGTCGATCTCGTCGTCAACGACGATTGAACCTTTGCCGCTGCACTCTTTGCACAGCGTTTCCAGCACGCTTCCCTGTCCACGACACTTTGGGCAGGTCTGTGAAAAGGTCATAAACCCCTGCCGCTGGTATACTTGTCCTCTGCCGGAACAGTAGCCGCAGGTTTTACGCACGCCTCCAGTTCCGCCGCACGCGATGCATGGCTTTGCATAACGATATCGAACGCTCTTCTTGCAGCCGAAAACCGCCTCAAAAAAACTTATCTCCAGCTCAACGGCTATATCTAACTGCTCTCTGGAGCGCGTCCCCTGCCGCCTTCTGCTGCCTCCAAAAAACGAGTCGAACACATCGGCGAAATCCTCAAACATCGTTTCAAACCCGCCGCCGCCACCGTGGGAATTCAGCCCCGCTCTGCCATAGCGATCGTAGAGCGACCTCTTGTTTTCGTCGCTTAGCACCTGATAAGCTTCGTTGATCTGCTTAAACCTCGCCTCTGCTTCCGGATTGTTCTGGTTCTTGTCCGGATGGTATTTTAACGCCATTTTGCGGTAGGCGCGTTTTATCTCTTCAGCGCTCGCGTTGCGGTCGATTTCCAGCGCCGAATAGTATTCGAAATCCTCCATAAAATCGTCCCTGCACAAAATTTAAGGGTGCAATTGTAACCTATTAAAATGCGTATTCATCTCGAACACTTTCAAAATCTTGTGGAATCTCTGATGGCGCTGCCGATGATCGGCAAGAAAGGCGCAAGAAGCATAGCGCTTCATCTGGTTAGTACGGATCGTTATCTGGCATTGAGGCTTGCCCACGCGATCGAATCGGCGGCGCTTAACGTACATACCTGCGCTCGCTGCGGCGGCTTGAGCGAAAACGAACTGTGCGATATATGCACCGACGAAAAGCGCGATCGCGCGAAACTCTGTATCGTACTGGAAATAAAGGACATTTTTACGCTGGAGGAGAATGGCTTTTACAACGGGCGTTACTTTGTTTACACAGGCGAAGAAGGGTTTGACACGCTTGAGAAGTTGATCGGGGATGGAGTGCAGGAGGTGATTTTCGCCTTCGCGCCATCGATCCAAAACGACGCGCTGATCTACTTCATAGAGGAGCGGCTCTCCCCTTTCGGGCTTAGCTTCTCAAAGATCGCGCAGGGCGTCCCAACGGGCGTAAATCTGGAAAACGTTGACGCGGTCTCGCTGCTGCGCGCTCTGGAAGGGAGGGTGAAAATTTGAAAACGGACGACACGAAAAGCGCTCATAAGGAACAAATTACTAGAATTCCGCCATCTTTTCTTCAACAGACATTTAATCCAGAATAAGGTATTCAGTATTGGAACAGGATCGCGTTTATAAGAACTCCAAAAAACGAACACACACACCAGCCGACAGCGTCACGATAGAGCAACTGCGCGTCAAAAGCATTGATGAACTAATCGAACTTGCGGCCGAATCCGGCGTGGAACACCCCAACGATTTTCGCCGTCAGGACCTTATGTTTGAAATTCTCAAGGCGCAGGTGTCGCAGGGCGGCTATATGCTGTTCAGCGGAATGCTGGAGGTGATGCAAGATGGCTTCGGATTTCTCCGCGCCATTGACGACAACTTCTCGATCACCGATCACGATACGTACGTTTCCAACGCGCAGATCCGCTTATTTGGAATGCGCACAGGCGACATTATTACAGGGCAGGTACGCCCTCCAAAAGATCAGGAGCGTTTCCCCGCGCTTTTACGAACCGAGGCGATTAACTATCTCCCGCCAGACGACGCGAAACGGCGACCGTTATTTGACAATCTTACTCCCCTTTATCCGAGCGAGCGGATCAAAATGGAATACGATCCTCTCCGCCTCACAGGGAGAATCATCGATCTTTTCGATCCAATTGGCAAAGGACAGCGCGGGTTAATCGTCTCCTCTCCCAGAAGCGGTAAAACCGAGCTGTTAAAAGAACTTGCACACGGCATCGCCAAGAATCATCCGGAGATTGAGCTGATCGTGCTGTTGGTGGACGAACGCCCCGAAGAGGTAACCGATATGAAGCGCAGCGTCAAGGGCGAAGTGTACAGCTCAACCTTTGATATGCCCGCGCAGAATCACGTCAGAGTGGCAGAACTGGTAATCGAAAAGGCAAAGAGGCTGACCGAGAACGGAAAGGATGTAGTGATTCTGTTGGATTCAATTACCCGTCTGGCGCGGGCTTACAACACCGTAACACCCAGCAGCGGCAAAGTGCTGACTGGCGGCGTTGACGCAAACGCCCTTCATAAGCCCAAGCGTTTCTTCGGCGCGGCGCGGAACATTGAACATGGCGGTAGCCTGACGATTATGGCTACGGCGCTGATCGACACCGGAAGCCGAATGGACGAGGTGATTTTCGAGGAATTCAAAGGTACGGGTAATATGGAGATTATCTTGAGCCGCGATATCGCTGATCGGCGCATCTATCCCGCGATTGACGTAGTAAAGAGCGGCACGCGTAAAGAGGAGCTGCTGCACGAGCCGGCGAAACTGCAAAAAGTGTGGGCGCTGCGCGCCGCGATGACTCAGATGAAAAACGAGATAGAGGCGCTGAAGTTTGTTTACAGCAAACTGCAATCCACTAAGGACAACGACGAGTTTTTAGCGAAGATGAACGAAGGGTAGGCGCTTTAACATTTTGGCGCGAATCGCCGACGCTCGCTCAGACGATTTGGCGTTTTAACCGCTTTTGGGCGTGGTTTAGACGGTCGACTAGGACAAGTCCGGACATAAAACTCGCTTTAATAATAGCGCTCGAATAGAGGACGCTGTATAACGATAAGTCCCGTAAATTGCCCGGTGGAATTCGCAAAACGAAGGGACTTCGCAGCTTGATCTGGCTTTAGCTATGGGGCATAAATCCGTAGCCGTCGTGCTGCTGCCCGAGATTGTTCATAACGGCAAATATTTCAATATAGAGCATCTTTGCAAAATTGCCGGGATATTGGACTTTTTTTCAGAAGATTATCCCGCCGCCATAACAGCTTCAGGCTGACCGACGTGCCTTTGTAACGAGAAAAGCGGAATTTACGCCCATCCGCCGCAACGCGCCGGCTATCAGCGGATAAGCCCAAGTACTTCTCTAAGGTCTTTTTTCTCCACGATTGCATTAGCTTCGCGTTTGAGCGCCTCTTTCGCGCAAAACGCCACTTTAACGGCGGCATACCTGAACATCGATCGGTCGTTCGCCCCGTCTCCCACCGCGATTGTCTCCTCCTTAGAGACGCCTAAGAGCCGTTGCAGGCGCAGGAGCATATCCCCTTTGGAGTCGCTTCGCATCATCTCTCCTCCAGCTAAACCGGTCAGAAACCCGTTTTTGTGATGCAGAAAGTTGGCAAACGCCGCATCCGCCCCAAGCCTTCCCGCCGCAAAGTCCGTCGCATCTCTGAATCCGCCAGAAAAGATAACTACCGTCAAGCCGCGCCGCTTCAGCTCGCTTACTGTTTCCGCCGCGCCATTCATCAGCGGGAGACGTTCGCACACCTCTTTCATCAACGGATAGGGCATACCTTTAAGCAGCGTAGCGCGACGGATCAACGCCTCAAAAAAATCAAGATCGCCTTCCATCGCCTCTTTCGTGATTGCCGACACTTCGTCCGCTTTTCCATACGCTTCCGCCAGAAAGTTGATCGTCTCACCATCCATCAGGGTCGAATCAAAGTCAAAAGCACACAATTTCATAATCGCTCCCAGACGCGCTATCCTACCAAAAAGTGATAGATAGTAAAATTTTCCGATATATTTATGGGAGCGGGCAATGACCGACAAATACCGATTGGTAACAAGAAGCGATTTTGACGGATTAGTTTGCGCAGTGCTGCTGCGGGAAATTGATATTATTAACGAGATTAAATTCGTGCATCCAAAGGATATGCAAGACGGTTTGATCGAAATAACGTCGAACGACATCACCACAAACCTTCCTTATGTCGAAGGAGTTTATCTTGCCTTCGATCATCACGAAAGCGAAGCGTTGCGTAATAAAGTGCGAGCAAAAAACCATATAAACGATCCGGACGCTCCGTCGGCGGCGCGCGTCGTGTACGAATACTACGGCGGCAGGACAAAATTTGCCGGCATCAGTGAAGAAATGATGAGCGCCGTGGACAAAGCCGACAGCGCGCAGTTTTCGCTGGAAGAGATTCTGCGCCCCAAAGGATGGGTGCTGTTGAACTATCTGATGGACGCGCGGACTGGTTTGGGGCGTTTCAAGGAATTCAGAATCTCTAACTATCAGCTTATGATGGATCTGATCGCGTATTGCCGTACAGAGACAATTGACAAAATTCTGGAACTGCCAGACGTGAAGGAACGCAACGCGCTCTACTTTGACCACGAGGAACAATTCAAGGAACAGATCAAGCGATGCGGCAAGGTATATGGCAATCTGGTGGTCTTAGACCTGCGAAACGAAGAGATAATCTATGCTGGCAATCGCTTTATGATCTACGCGCTCTATCCTCATTGCAACATATCGATCCATATTCTGTGGGGCTTTCAAAAAAGAAACGTTGCCCTTGCTACCGGCAAATCGATCGTCAACAAAACGAGCAGAACCAACATCGGCGAGCTGATGCTTGACTTCGGCGGCGGCGGACACAATGCGGCGGGTACTTGTCAAGTGCCTGTCGATATGGTGGATGAGACGCTCACGAAACTGATCAGACAGATCAATAAAGACGGTTGATTTTGTTTGAAACACTAATCGAGAGACTTCGTGATGGCAGTTGGCTGACGCTGGAGGTTTCGCCCGAAAAAAGCGCCTCTTTTGAGACGGTGATACAACGGTTGCGGTTACTGAATCTGCGGGAAAAAATCGACGGCTTTACCGTTACGGACAATCCGCTCGCAAAGCTGCGTTATGGATCGCTTTTTGCCGCGATCCGTTTGCAGGAGGCGTTTGGCAAACCCGCGCTGGCAACGATTTCTATGCGGGATCGCAACCTGCTTGGCATACAATCCGATCTGCTTGGTTGCAACGAAGCGGGTGTCTGCGCGATTTTGGCGGTAACGGGCGATCCGGCGGATCTTTCCGATCAGCCGCGCGTCAAGGGAGTCTTTGACGCGAACAGCATAGAACTTCTAAAAATAATGCGCCATTTTAATAGGGGAATCGATTACGCGGGCAAAACGATCGATCCGGCTCCAAAGCCAATCCTCCCATTCGCCGTTACGAATGCGAGAATCACGCAGAACGTTAAGAAAAAGATGGCGCGAAAGCTCGAAAACGGAGCGATTGGGTTGATCAGCCAGCCCGTTTTCTCAATCGAGGATGCCGATCGGCTTCTGGAGGTTTTTGATGAGGCGAGATCGGGGTTTTCCGACGAGCGGCAAAATGCAAAGCTGATCTTTGGCATATTTCCTCTGACGAAGCTCAAAACGGCGCAGTTTTTGCATGCTCATGTTCCTGGTATTACAATACCCGATCGATTCCTTTCGGCGCTTTACAAGGCAAACAAAATCTCTGAGGAAAAAGAGTATGCGGTTGGGTTTGAGATGAGTATTGAGATTTTCAGATTGCTTAGACAACGCAGGTTCCCGATTCATATAATGAGTGCAAATCGGTTCGAAACCGTGAACAAGCTGATTTGCTCCGGGGAGTAAAACAAATGGCGAAGGTCGGGATTTTTTACGGCAGCACGTCCGGCAATACGGCGAACATCGCGGAGGCGATTGGAGCGCTCTTAAGCGCAAAACACGACGTTACGCTTAAAAACATTGCTTCTGCCGATTTGGAAGAAGTTATGAGTTTTAACAATCTTCTCTTCGGTTGCTCCACGTGGGGTGAAGGCGGTCTGCAAACCGCATGGCGCGAACCCTGTTCAGAGATGGAGGATGTCGATTTCACCACGAAAACAGTCGCGCTTTTTGGTGCCGGAGACAGTCAGAGACACAGCGAAAGTTTTGCCAGCGCGCTTGGCATCCTCTACGATCTGATCAGTAAAAACGGAGCGAAGGTCGTGGGATTTACTGACAGCGGCGGCTATAGCTTCAAGTCGTCTCTGGCGGTGAAAAACGGCAAATTTGTAGGACTCGCTCTAGACGAAACCAACGAAGCGCACAAGACAAAAGCGCGGATTGAGGCGTGGGTGAAGACAATCGAAGGAAGCTTTACTTAGCTTTCAAGCAGTTCTCGCGCGTGCCTGATAGCGGAATCGGTGATTTTATCGGCGCTGATGATCCGCGCAATCTCTTTGACTCTTCCCTCTTTGTCCAGCAAAGTAACGGTGCTTATATTGTCGTTTTTCATAACCAGATAGTGATGATCAGCTTTGCTCGTTAGCTGTGACTGATGGCTGATCGCGAATATCTGATAGGTCTGCGAAAGCGTTTTTAATACCTTTGCGATGTTTGAAGCTTCTTCACCACTTACATTTGCGTCAATCTCGTCTAAAAACAAAATCGATTTTTCGCTGCTTTTTTGCAACTCCTCACGCGAGGCAAGCAGGGCAAGCCGCAACCTGTTAAACTCTCCGGCGCTGATCTTTTCCGTAGTCACGTTGTTCAATCTAAGCCTACACTCTTGTCCGGCTGTAATAGTTAAACAATCGGTACTTGAGAGATCGAACGTTGCTTCAGGTAAAAAAAGCATTTTAAGATAACTGCTGATTGATCGTTCTAAATCATCTTTTGCCTCATTTCTGTTTGCACGGATAAGAGCCGCTTTTTGTTCCAATTCTATTAAAAGCTGTTGTTGCTCTTTCTGTCTCTTTTTTATATCTTCCTCAATCGACTCGAATTGAGTAAGTTCGTCTTTCTTTAACCGGACATGACTTAGCGCTTCGCTGATGCCGCCAAAACGACGGATCAGCGATGAAAGCTTCTCAATTCTTTCAAGCAAAGCCTCCGGATCGATCTCCTCCGTCTTTTCCACTTCGTCAGCCGCCTTATCGATCGCGTCCGCCAAATCACCCATAGCGTCGCTTAACAGCGTTTTGTCAATCCCAATAAGATCGTAAAGCTCAAAAAGAGGCGAAGTGTTTTCATATATCTCGTTTGCCTTTTGTGCTAGATCGGAGATCTTTTCTTTTTTCGAAAGCAGTTTTTTCAAATTTAATAAATTTTCATACTCTCCTTCTTTTGGAGCAATGCTTTCTATTTTTTCGATCTCGAATTTGGCGAATTCGATCATTTCCTCCGCCTTTGCTTCCTTTTTTGCCAGATCTTCAAGTTCTCGCTGTCGGTTAGCGTATTGTTCAAACTCCATTCTAAAAGCGTTGACTAATTCGTTATGATTTTTATATTTACGATTGGCAAAAAGATCAAAAAGAAGAAGCAGATTTTCGCTGCTAAAATCGCTTACTTCCTTATGATTCAGATATCGGACTAGATCTGAAAAGCCGTTTTTCAGCGCAATTTTTCCAACCTGCGAATCGTTAACAAAAAAACGCGCCCTATCCTTTTTTACCTGACGGACGACAATTTCGTCGCTGTCGAAATCCTCAAGTGTTGCGCCGCTTATAACGGCTTCCACGAACGCCGCTTCGCTCTCTTTTATCCCAAAAAGCGCCAGTACGGCGGTAAAGAGCGCGGACTTTCCCGACCCGCTGGGACCAGAAAATATATTCAGCCCTGCGGAAGGCTCCAGCGCGGCGCTTTTAAAGGTCAGCATATCTCTGATTGCAATCCGCTCAATCATAACGGCATTATACATTGCTGAAAGCATCGATTTCAAACGGGCGCGCACGGACGCTGGAAGACGCTCAAAGCGCGAAACGGGGGGCAATGCAGCACCCTTGCGCCCTTGTTATCAGAAAAGAGCGACGCCATAGATTTAGAAAATTGGCTAGAATTTCACATATATGGTTAAAAATTATGGAGATAGTATGAGAAATACGGATGAAAAATGGCTGAAAATAGCCGCTAGTGAAGGGAAGATAGGCGCGAGAAAAGGAGAAGGTGGGCCGTTTGGCGCTTGTATTGTCAAGAACGGCGTATTGGTCGGGCGAGCGCACAGCGAGGTGATAAAACGCAGCAATCCATGCGCCCATGCGGAGATAAACGCGATACGCCTAGCCTGCCGACAACTAAAAACCATCGATCTAAGCGGTACCACGCTCTATACAAGCTGCGAGCCGTGCCCGATGTGTATGGGCGCTGTTTTATGGGCGCGGATATCAAAAGTTGTTTATGGCGTGGGCAGGGAGAAGGCGACGGAAATCGGCTTTGACCACTCTCTTTTTTACAACTATTTCAGCGATCAATCGATCGTTCGCTGGCTGGAAGTTAAAGAGGTGAAAAGCAGATACTGCACCGATGTGATGAATAACTGGCTTTTGAATCCGCGAAGACAACACTACTAGAGATCGAAGAAGCCGCGCATCATAGACAGAAGCTTGTCTGTGTCAAGCGTCGGTTCATAGTAGATAAGTGTGTTGTTTAGCTGCGCTCGTGAAAGAGCGCCCTTTTCAAAATTCTTATGTATCCTTTTGCCACGTTTAATCGCCTCTTTCGATTCGGTGCTGGCAATGTTTATGATCATCACCTTGCCGTCGTGATCCATTTGATCCAATAGCGCGTCATACTTATATATCAGGTTTTCGCCATCGACTCGATCGCGGAATTTGCATTCGATGATATAAAGGTGGTTGCTTTTTATCATTAAAATGTCAAACTCGTTCTGTACAAAGATATTATCAACTGTGTGATAGCTCACTTTTACGCCGGAAAGTATATCATCGAAGTTCAACGATGCTACAAGAAAATATATTATATCTTCAAAAAGACCGCCTAGGATATAATTCATATCAAGAATCTTGCCATTGCGCGCTAAGACACCCATTTTCAAAAGAGGCTCTATCACCGCTTCATAGCGTTCTTGATCAATGCTCTTCTCAAGCATAATTCGTCTCCTGAAGTGCTGAAAAGTCTCAAAATTTTTCGTAATCCTTTCGATATATACTTTGCGATTATAAAGATCATTTACATATCTGGCTTCAATAAGCGTATAGCCTTTAGATATAATATGATCTTCAATTTTCATATTGTGTTTTATATTATGCTTGCTCATACCGTTTGAAGTAAGTTTTGTAATCGTGTTTTCGTAGCGATCGTATATCAACAACTGCGCTCCAGCATCCAGCGTCTCCTTTGATAATACTATAACCAGATTTGCAATTCCGTCGCTCACGTTAACCAACAGATGATCGGGCGGCGACACATTTATTATCTCGTTTATAAGCGCGTAGATGCCTTTCAGATTGTTGGTGTCCACTTGCATCTCGCGCAAAGTACACTTCAAACGGTATTTCGCGCGAACGGCGTTAAGCCCACTGGTTATCCGAACAGCGGATTGCCTCTCTCGATCGTTTACGCCGTGAATCAGAAGATGATGCGTTATTTCGTGTTTGAATTCAAAGAACACGGGAAGAATAGAAGAATCAAATTCGCCCAACAGCGAAACCAGCATCATATCCGCGCTCCTTTTTTGTCATATTGTCATAGTAGCATAACCGGACTCCAACTTGAAAGGGATAGGCGCGAGACAGAGTGAAACAGAGGCAAAGAACCTCTGTTTCGTGGCTTTAGTAGTCCATACCGCCCATACCGCCGCCTGGCATTGGGGGCGCGGTTACCGGTTTGTCCTCTTTAACCTCGCTGACTGTTGCTTCCGTCGTTAAAAGCAGGCTTGCTACAGAAACAGCGTTTTGCAACGCAATTCTCTCAACTTTTGTTGGATCAACGATGCCGGCTTCAAACATATCAACATATTCGCCGCTGGAAGCGTTGAAAGCTACGTTTTGTTTCTCCTTTTCCACCGCGTTTACGATTACGCCCCCGTCGTAGCCCGCGTTTTCAACAATCTGACGAAGCGGAGATTTGATCGCCCTAAGAATAATTTCCGCGCCAATCGCTTCGTCGTCTGTAAGTTTCAGATCAACTTTTGCGGCAGCGCGAATCAAAGCGGCGCCGCCGCCGATTACAATACCTTCTTCCACTGCCGCCTTAGTAGCAGAAAGCGCGTCTTCCACACGATCCTTGCGCTCTTTCATCTCGATCTCGCTTGCCGCACCAACTTTGATCACGGCTACGCCGCCGCTAAGTTTTGCCAGACGTTCTTGAAGCTTTTCTTTATCATAGTCGCTGGTGGTTTCTGCAATCTGCTGTTTGATCTGCGCGATTCTCGCTTTGACCTCTTCGGCTTTGCCCTTTCCGCTCACGATTGTAGTGTTTTCTTTTTCAATAATCACGCGGGAAGCCTGACCAAGATCGCTCAACTGCGTTCCCTCAAGCGTGCGTCCAAGTTCCTCGGCTATCACCTGACCGCCCGTCAGAATCGCTATGTCCTCCAACATCGCTTTTCGGCGATCGCCAAAGCCAGGCGCCTTGACAGCGGCAATATTCAACACACCGCGCAATTTGTTCACCACCAGCGTTGCAAGCGCTTCGCCCTCGACATCCTCGGCGATGATCACAAGCGGTTTGCTTGACTTAACCAGCTGTTCAAGAAGCGGCAGAAGGTCTTTCATAGCGGAGATCTTTTTGTCAAAAAGCAGAATATATGGATTTTCGATTTCCGCCTGCATCTTTTCGGAGTTGGTTACAAAGTAAGGCGAAAGATAACCGCGATCAAACTGCATACCTTCAACCACATCCATCTCGTCCTGAATGCCTTTTGCCTCCTCCACCGTAATTACGCCGTCCTTGCCGACTTTTTCCATCGCTTCGGCGATAAGCTGCCCGATCTTAGCGTCTTCATTCGCCGACACCGTCGCAACCTGTTCGATCTCTTTCTTGCCCTTCACCTCGCGGCTGATCTTTTTAAGCTCGGAGATGATCACCTCGCTCGCCTTATCCATACCGCGTTTGACGCTGATCGGATTCGCGCCGGCCGTTACGTTGCGCAGCCCCTCTTTGAAGATTGCGTGCGCGAGAATGGTCGCGGTCGTGGTACCGTCGCCAGCCGCATCCGCGGTTTTGCTCGCAACCTCCTTGACCAGAGACGCGCCCATATTTAAGAGCGGATCTTTCAGCTCAATTTCCTTAGCTACGCTCACACCGTCTTTTGTAATATGCGGCGCGCCGAAGCTCTTCTGGATCAGCACGTTGCGCCCCTTTGGACCCATCGTTACCTTCACCGCGTCCGATAGAATTTTGACGCCCTCGTAAAGTTTTTGTCGCGTGTCGTCCGAAAAACGAATTTCTTTTGCTGCCATCTGCTATCCTTTACTATTTTCTAACGCCCAAGATGTCGTCGTTTTTTTCGCTGTTGTTCAATACAACGAACGTTTTGCCGTCGATCACAATCTCCGTTCCGGCGTATTTGCCGAACACCACAATGTCGCCAACGGCGATTTCGCCTTTCTCTGCGACTGCCTTACTGACCGCGATGACCTTGCCATCAAGCGGTTTTTCCTTCGCGTTGTCAGGAATGATAATGCCTGAAGCTGTTGCGGTAGGCTCTTCGCTCCGTTCAACAAGAACACGATAGCCAAGCGGCTGAAAACTCATCTGAACTCCTCCTTTTATGGTTTTTGGAAAGTAGATTTTAGCACTCACTAGCTTAGAATGCTAAAAGCATTATACAACATTTAGTCTGTTCTTGTCAAGTATTGAGAATCAGTCCCGCCGGATTGAACCGTTAAACCGTGCTTGGCTATAATCCACCCTTTACCTGTATTGAAGGGTTCTACTATGGAAGAGCTGAACGGTTCGCAGATATTGATCGAAACGTTGCGTCTGGAGGGGGTCAAGACAGTTTTCGGCTACCCGGGCGGCGCCGTTTTGAATATCTATGATGAACTATATAAGCAAGATTACTTTGAGCATATCCTGACGCGCCACGAGCAGGCAGCGGTTCACGCCGCGGATGGCTACGCGCGCGCAAGCGGCGATGTAGGCGTGGCGATCGTAACGAGCGGTCCGGGATTTACCAACGCGGTTACGGGTATCGCCACCGCACACACCGATTCGATCCCGCTGGTGATTATAAGCGGGCAGGTCGCCACGGGGCTGATTGGCACCGACGCTTTTCAGGAAATCGACGCGGTGGGTATCAGCCGCCCGTGCACAAAACACAACTTTCTCGTAAAATCAGTTGAGGAACTTCCGATCACTCTGAAAAAGGCGTTTTATATCGCAAGAAGCGGCAGACCGGGACCTGTGCATATTGACATACCAAAAGATGTAACGGCAGCAAAAACGGCATTCGCGTATCCACAAGAGATCGCTATGAAAACCTACAAGCCGACTACAAAGGGCAACCCTCGTCAGGTACAAAAGGCGGCGGCGGCGATCAGGGAAGCGGCGCAACCGATCTTCTACGTGGGCGGCGGCGCGGTGCTCTCCGGCGCCACGAAGCTGATACGCAAACTGGCGGAGATCACCGGTATTCCCGTCGTGGAGACGATGATGGCTCGCGGGACGCTTCCGTCGGGCGATCCAAATCTGCTTGGCATGGTGGGCATGCACGGTACATACTCGGCAAATATGGGTATCAGCGAAGCCGATCTGCTTGTAGCGATGGGCGCAAGATTCGATGATCGCGTTACCGGACGCTTGAGCGAGTTTGCCAAGCACGCCAGAATTATCCATATCGACATTGATCCTTCCAGTATTGGCAAAATCGTCGGCGTGGATTATCCAATCGTCGGCGATCTGAAAAATGTCGCGGAGGAGCTGATTGGGCAGCTTAACGGCAATTTTGATTACGCGCGGCTTGACTCGTGGCGCGCCAGACTGAAAAATTACGACGCGATACATCCGCTCTCCTACAGTCAGGATGGGGAAAAGATCAAGCCGCAGTGGGTGATCGAACAGGTAGGAAAACATTTCGGCGGAAACGCCATAATAGCTACGGACGTAGGACAGCACCAGATGTGGGTCGCCCAGTTTTACCCCTTTGACGGCGCAAACCGCTGGGTCAGCAGCGGAGGGCTTGGAACAATGGGCTACGGCTTCCCGGCGGCGCTAGGCGCTAAAAAGGCGCGTCCGGATCTGCCGGTTATCAACTTTACGGGCGACGGTTCTATTATGATGAACATTCAAGAGCTTATAACAGCAAGCGTCAACAATATAGCGGTGATCAACATCGTGCTGAACAACAACTATCTGGGAATGGTCCGGCAGTGGCAGACTTTTTTTTACGAAAACCGCATTTCGCATACGGATCTTGCCGCTCAGCCGGATTTTGTGAAGCTGGCGGAGGCGTTCAACCTGCTCGGCATTCGCGTCACGCGGCGCGAGGAATTTCTCCCTGCCCTGAAAGCGGCGATTGAGAGCGGTAAAACGGCGATCATTGATGTGGTGATCGACCGCGAGGAAAACGTGCTGCCGATGGTTCCAACCGGCGGCAGCCTTTACAATATGATCTTAGATTACAGGGGGTAGCCTGATGCAAACGGAACGAAGGGTTATTTCCGTAGTGGTCTTGAACGAGCATGGCGTACTTTCGCGTATCAGCGGGTTGTTCGCCGGACGCGGCTACAACATTGAAAGCCTCACGGTCGCATCGATTCCGGACAGCGAATACTCGCATATCACAATTGTAACGATCGGGAGTCAGCGAGTGCTGGAGCAGATTGTTAAGCAACTGCACAAGCTTATTCCCGTGCTAAAGGTGATCGAGCATGAGCGGGAAAAAACGATCGAGAAAGAGCTTGCGCTCGTGAAATTCACAATCGCCGAATCGCTCAGCGACATTGACGCGCTCTGCCGCGCGTATAACGGCAAAATCGCCAACGTGGGCGAGGATTTTATCGTTGTAATGGTCGCCGACGAATCAAATAGGGTGAATAATTTTTTGAAGGCGGTAAAAAAATACAGCCCCAAAGAGGTAATCAGAAGCGGCGTGGTCGCTATGGAGCGTTGATAATGAAACTGCGCGATCTGGCGCTTGCGCTGTGTATGGAAGCGGACGATGATCGGGAGATAATGGGCATAAACTCGCCCGAACTCGCTTGTGAGGACGAGATCGCGTTTTTGAACGACGAAAAATATACAAAATCCGCCGCCGACAGCCGTGCAGGAGCGTTTTTTGTACGGCGGGAGCTTGCCGACTCCGTTAGAAAAGAGGCCTTTAAGCTGATTACGGACGATCCGTATATGATGATGGCGAAAGCAAGCGCCATTTTCGCCGAAGCGCCGGTAAAAAACGCGGGGAAAGCTGCCGAGATCGGCGAAAATACGCAGGTGATGGAGTTTGTCCGCATCGGCAGAGATACGGTTATAGGCAAAAACTGCGTGATAATGAGCGGCGCGTATATCGGCGATGACGTAACAATCGGCGACGAATGCGTTATCTACCCCAACGTTACGCTGTTCAATAAAACAGTTCTGAAAAACCGCGTACGTTTGCATGGCGGCGTGGTGATCGGCGGTGACGGTTTCGGGTACAGGCATATCAAAACGGGCGAACATATAAAGATACACCATTTCGGGCGCGTCGTGCTGGAAGACGACGTTGAGGTCGGAGCAAACAGCACAATCGATCGCGCCTTATTTGGTGAAACTGTTATTAAACGCGGCACAAAGATCGACAATCTTGTGCATATCGCGCATAACTGCATAGTGGGCGAACACTCCATTCTGGTCGCGCAATCTGGCATAGCGGGCAGCACCACGATCGGACGCAACTTTGTGGCTGGCGGCCAGTCCGCCACTTCCGGACACCTTAAAATAGGCGATTTTGTAACGGTAGCAGCGCGTTCTGGCATAACCAAAAACCTTCCCGACGGAGGTACATACTCCGGCTTCCCGCTGATGGATCACAAAAAGTGGTTGAGGCTTCAGGCAAAAATAGCGGGATTGCTGAAAAAATAACACCTGCTTTAAGCCTTCTTGTGCTTTAATCCCACAATTTAACCTCCCGGCAGGGTTGGAAAGGCAATGCATGTTATCAAACAGCAGAGCGTTTCAGTTCTTACGAGATAGTACTTGACTCTTTG
>JAITRJ010000039.1 GCA_031288475.1 Helicobacteraceae bacterium
CTTCTCGACGTTTCCCCACGCCGTGTTCTGGGTCAGCACCGCGCCGACCATCACCTCGTAGGGCGTTTGGGCAGGCCACCAATGCAGCTCGCCATAATGGGCGAACAGCGTTTCGTATATGGACAGCAGCTTATCGCCCATTGCGGTCTCCTTCCCGCCAAATGAAGCCGGGCAGATTCATCTGCCGGTTCTCCGGCGGCATCGGCGGGCGGCAGACACTGATGGTGATGATAAACAGATTCGGCGAAACATTATGCTTCATCGCCGTTCGCTCTCCGGGGCAGTTCAGATACAGCATGCCGATTTCCCAGTCCCCAATGCCGCAGTAAACAGCTTTACTATTCGCGGCATCATAGCACAAGGATACAAAACCCGGTTTGGGACACGGAGCGCATGAAACCGGCAATCGTCCAGCGTCAGAGCGGGTGATCTTGAGGCTGGATGCCGCCAATGAACACCTTCCAGCCAGTTTTCCCATCGTCATAGCTCTTTCCCCAGATAACAGCGCAGCGTCCGGCCGGAATCCGACATGACCGCGCAAGCTTCATTGTCGCTCCTGCCAGTTCACTGTTTTAGACAGGCTACGTTCAAGGATCGCCCGAAAACATCCGTATGCCGGCGCTAAAACGGATGGCGACAGGCGCTCTCTTCAATGCCTGCTTCCCTGTGAAAATGCGCCTTTTAGGAATAATCTTTGCTTGCAAAAGCGCAGTAAAAACCATTTAAGGATCTCTAAATGATGCGTTCTCTTTTCAGCGGCGTCAGCGGGCTGGTCTCCCATCAGGTCGCTATGGACGTTGAAGGCAACAACATTGCGAACGTGAATACATACGGGTTTAAGTATTCGCGCACCAATTTTCAGGATACGCTGCTTCAGACATTGAAGCCCTCAACGGCTCCGCAGGGGCAGTTGGGCGGGCGCAACGCCCTTCAGATCGGCAGCGGCGTAGGTGTCGCCAATGTCCAGCGCATCCATTTGCAGGGTCCGACGCAGGCGACGGATAAAAACACCGATATGGCGATCAAAGGTGATGGTTTTTTTGTCGTCAGCGCGGATGGCGGCAGAACTTACAGCTATACGCGGGCGGGAAACTTTGCTTTTGACGCGAACGGCAACTTTGTCAATCCAAACGGACTGATTGTGCAGGGCTGGATTGCGGACGAACGTTTTAACGTCGATAGTTCAATGGGCATTGAAAATATCCTGATCGATCCTGCTATGACCGTTCCGGCGAAGCCTTCGGCAAATATCAAGATATGCGCGAATCTGAACGCGGGCAGCACGCTGGGCACTTCTGAGCGCTCCCCATCAAGTAGCACAATCAACCTCAGCGACGATGTGGGATCGCTTTACAGCTTTGACGGCAAGCCGCTGGGTCTGAAAAGAAACAACGACATACTTACGCTGGAGCTGACAAGAACGTTTGACGCGGGCGGCACGCTGACGCAGTCCTCCGCCACGTATACGTTTACCTACGGCGTCGGTTCCACCAAGACTGACGGATACTTTATAACGGTGCAGGACTTACTTGACGAAATCAACAGCCGCATAAAAGATTCGACGGGCGTCTATGACAACAAGGTACTTCTCACGGGCGACGGACAGATTGCCGCCGCTCAGCATATCACCGCCGTCTATGAGAGTATGAGCTCAAGCTCGCTTCTTTGTGAACTGCTGGAGCCGGTTACCTACGGCACGTTTATGTCCAAAACCTTTAAGACAAACGTGAACGCTTTTATAGGCGCGGACGATCTGGGTGAGATGTTCAACGACGAAGGTAAGGCGTTTCTGCTGAAGGCGGGCGAAGGTTTGGCGATGGAGGTCGGCAATCTGGGCGAAATAAGAAAGTTTGTCTATCGCGATCCAAGTCAGGAGAATTTCAACGATTACATCAACAACAATTTCCAAAGTACGCTTGATATTACCAAGGCGGATAATAGCCAGGGGCTGCATTGGACGCTTAACAGTTCGGGAGAGCAGGCGTTCCTTAACGTAGGTGACACAATTACATTCACTTTCAATCCGGTCGCCGCCGGTTCGGTGATCGCGCCGCTGACGCTGACGTATGGACAAACAGGCGTCAATACTTTTCAAACGATCGAGCAGCTTATTGAACAGGTAAACACCACGATCGAAACACGCGGCGGCACGTCAAGGATCGTGTGGGACGCGGATAACGGCTTGATCAGCGACGGCTTCGGCGTGATCGGTTCGGCAACGGTTGGTTTGGCGGGCGGCGGCGCTCCGGCGGCTGGCACTCCGCAGGGAAGATTGCAGGATATATTTACGCCGCTGGGCGGAGCCGATGGCGTGGCTACCGCTTCCGGACAGTTTAGGAAAAACGATGTCTATTACTTTACCAATATACAGGAACTAGTCAATCTCTATCAGGACGCGCTTGACGACGCGGGTGATCCGCTGAACTTCATTATTCCGATCAACTCGACGGTAATCGTGAACGATTACGGGCAGATTGAGATCAAAAACAACAGGGGAGACACGTTTGATCTCAACGTTACGGGCTACAACGCTTCTCCAAGACTGGGCGAGGAACAGATTGGAATGAACGCGGGCAACACTCTCCTTACTAAAGCGATGGCGATGGGCGCGCCCATATCGCCCGGGAGTAACAGCATGAGCGGCACGCTCAACGCCGCTACTTTCAGAGTGGGGGTTGAGGTTTATGACAGCAGCGGCGCGAAACATCAGCTTACGTTTAATTTCCGTAAGACCTCCACAAGTTACAACAATAACGATCCGACGGTTTGGCGATGGTATGTGGACGCGGCGGAACCAACGACGTTTGAATTCCCTACATTTGGCGAGATCCGCTTCAATCTGGATGGAAGCGTTCAATCCTCTTCGCCGCCGTCAATCGTATTCAATCCCAACACGGGATCGGCAAGCGGACAGATTCTGCGGCTGGATTTTGGGCTTGGCGGATCGTTCTCCGGGCTTACCAGCTTTGCGGAGACAAGCGCCGTACGCAATAACACGGGCGCGGATGGCTACGCGGGCGGATTTTTACAGGAGACAAGCATTGATTTGACTGGAATGATTATCGGCGAGTTCAGCAACGGTAAACAATTTAATCTCGGTCAGGTGGCGATCGCTACCTTTGTAAATAACGAAGGGCTGAAGGCGCTGGGCGGCAACCTGTTCTCGGAGGCGCCAAATTCCGGCGACGCCACGATCGGTATGGCGGGTACGGCGAGCAGAGGGGAAATTGCGCCGTCGACTCTTGAGATGAGCAACGTCGATCTCTCAAAGGCTCTGACCAATCTGATTATCATTCAGCGCGGCTATCAGGCAAGCTCTAAGACGATCACCACCAGCGATCAATTGCTCAACACACTGCTTCAGCTCAAGCAGTAGATTGATCCCGCCTCTTCTGGCGGGAGCGGCTAATGGGTATTTTTGAACAGCTTTGGGAGGCTACGCCGGAAGAGGCGCTTAAAATCGCGCTGGGGCGTTTCGCAAAAAACAGGCGTTTTTTTGAGAGCAGCCCGCTTAAGCGCTTTTTTGCGCAGCCCAACAAGCGGCTTTCGATTTACGTCGGCGGGGACGGAATCAACATAAAAGAGGGGGATCGGCTGTTGCACGATTCGCTTCTTGTCCACGCGCAAAAACTTTCCTGCGATCCGCTGAACAGATACCATGCGGTGCGAATCGCAAACCTTGAGGCGGCGGATAATCCAAACAGCCCGTACACCGCGGAAGGGATCAACGCCATCATAGAGATAGCGAGAAACGATCGGGATTTTACTGAAGACAGCGTTCATTTCGATATGACATCGCCGCTTCCGGTCGTCGTTTTCTACGGCGTGCGAAACGGGCTGTGCATCGAGATGCTCCAAGATCGGCTTAAAAACGGCGCGATCCTCTACGAGAGCGATCCTGAGTGGTTTGTCATATCCTGTTATTTTCTGGACTACGAACGGCTGCTTGCGAAATCTATGCTGATTGTTTCGGGAAGGGTAGACGAAAAGGCGATTACGCGGTTTCTTGCCGCGAATATGATCGTAAATTCCTTTTTGCGCCTTGAGCTCACCCTTGCGGACGATCCCCTCACGAGGGACGCAAAGCTCGCGATTGGCGCGGCGCACAGCCAGCTTCTGCGTGGATGGGGAACGGCGGAGGATGAAATGATCGGCGTACGCAACACGTTGAAAAACCGTGATCTTCCATTTCTTTACAACTCCAAACGGCAGAATTTTCCAATCGCGGTGGCGGGAAGCGGTCCTTCGCTGAACGGACTGCTTGATTTTCTGCGTGAAGAGAGCAGCAGGCTGATCATCTTTAGCTGCGGTACGGCGCTCAAGCCGTTATTAAGTGCCGGCATCCGCCCCGATTTTCAAATTGAGATTGAGCGGACGGCGTTTCTCGCCGCGGTTCTTAAAGAAGCGCCGCTGGGCGGTATACCACTGATCGCCGCTGCTGTGGTCAGTCCGGAGACAATACGAAGCGCAGAAAGCGCCTTTGTGTTCGCGCGCGATTCAAGCGCGGCGGCGGCGCTGACTTCTGGATGCGAGATTGCGCGTTTTTCCTCTCCTGTCGTAGGCAACGCCGCGCTTGCTCTGGCGTTGAAGTTTTCCAGTCGGATATATCTTTGCGGGCTGGATGCCGGTTTCAGAAGGAACGCCAAACGCCACGCGGAAAACTCCTTTTACGACGACCGCGGTGACTCAGCCGGTTACGCGATGCCGACGCGAGGAAATTTCAGCGCGGACATATGGACGACGCCGCTTCTAGCACAGAGCAGAAGCGTTATGGAGATGGCGCTTGCCGCGTATGACGGCGAAGTCTTCAACCTGTCGGACGGAGCGTTTATCAAAGGAACAAAGCCGCTTAAAGACATTCGGCGCGTAATGACCAGCGGCGCGGATAAAGAAAGCGTGATCGACGGTATAAAAGCCGCTTTTCGTCGGGGAGACTTTGTAGCGAAAAACGCTTTGAGGCTGCGGGAACAAGCGGACGAGATGGTCGGCAGGCTCAAAAACCGCGCTTCCGCGACGCGAGCCGAACTTTTTGAGGCGGTAAGCTCCGCCGTCTCTGAGTCCCGATTGTCAGCGGAGGAGCTGATCCTTCGCGGAAGCTTCTGGCATCTTCTGCATGCGCTATTAAAGTCACTGATGGCGGTCGGACGGTCGGACATATCCGACCTCTATGAGAGAATGATCCTTGAGATGGAAAGAACGCTTCGGGCGATAGCGGCTAGTTTTGATCAATGAAAAACTCCAGCGTAAATACTGAGCCGGACGGCTTGTTATCCGACACAGAGATTTTGATATTTTCTTCGTCGCATATTGACTTTACAAGCCGCAGCCCCTTTCCGAAGCCGGCGACAGTTTTAATTTCGCGGTGCGCTTCCCTGAAGATCCGTTCCTTGTTGATTATGCCCGGTCCTGAATCGGCAACGGATAAAACGGCGGTCGTGGGGTGTTTTTCCAGCTTGATATCAATCACTCCGCCTTCGGGACCGTATTTGATAGCGTTCAAAATGATATTGTGAAAGATGATGCCAAGATCGTCGCTTCTGTACTTTCCGTATACGTTGGAATCCACCATGCTTTTGATCGCCTGCGCGCCGAAAGCGGCAACATCGCTGAATTCGGCGATATAGGCGCGCAGAATCTCCGATATATTTACGCGCTCGCGCGGCGGCAGGTTTGAACGGTTATAGGTGTAATTGCAGAACGTTTTACCGAGCAGACTGGCGGTCGCGCGTATCCGTTTTATATGGTTTTTTGCCGTCTTCGCGTCGCTCTCGTAGAGGCAGTCAAGCTCGCCCAGAATGGCGTTGGCAAGCTTCGCGATTATTTTAGCCGCCGTTTTTATCATGTCATCTTTTTCTTTGACAAGCGCCTTGATCTCCGCGTTGGCGCGATCGAGATCAAGGTTGCGCTCGATCAGCGCCTCATTTTTGTTGTCAAAGCGTTTTTGCATCGCGTCATGGAGAAGGGCATTATCCAGCATGATGCCCGCGTAAACGGCAAGCATAGAGACCATCTGAACGTCGTCGCTGGTGAACAGTCCCGTTTTTTTGTTGAGCAGTTGAAAAACGCCAATCACCTTCTGTTCAGCGTCAAACATCGGTACAGAGAGGATTGAACGGGTTTTGTAGCCCGTAGAGCGATCAATGCCGCTGAAAAATCTGGAATCCTTACCGGCATCGTCAACGATGATCGGACGTTTTTGTTCGGCGCATAACCCTACGATCCCCTGCCCGACATTGATACAGATGACATCATCGTTCATTCCCTCAGCCAATTGCGACCAGAGCGTACCTGTCATCTCGTCAACCACAAAGATCGAGCAGCGATCCGCGTTTACCAAAATGTTTGCGCATTCGGAAAGCGTTTTCAGGAACTGACCAAGATCGCGTTCTTTGGCAAGAGCTTCGCCAAGCTGTTTAATCACCGTCAACTGCTGTTCACTGTTCATCGTCTCTCCTTCAACCGTAACTGTGCAACGCGAAATCAACGCCTTTAGAGATCGCCTCTAGCTTTTCGTCTTTGATCTCCAGTTTCTTTTTAAGTTTCTCGTTTTCGCTTCGCAGATTTTTCACCTCTTTAACCAGCGATTCAACCTTTTTAACAGTCGACATACTCTCAAATCCCCCCTTATGCCATTCGTGTTAAAATCAGGTATTTTAGCATAAGCTATAAAAGGAGGAGTTTTGAAAGTATTATTGATCAGGGACGTGAAAAATCTGGGCAAGGCGGGTGATATTAAAGAGGTAAAAGACGGTTACGGACAGAATTTTCTGATCAGCAAGGGCTACGCGAAAGCGGCGAGCGACGCGTCCGCAAGGCAGTTTCAGACGCAGGAAAAGAGACGTCAGGAGGCGCAGGAAGCGGAGATGGAGCGGGCTAAGGAGCTTGCCGGAAAGTTAGAGCGTCTCAGCTTCAAAATCGTCAAGAAGGTAGGGGCGAACGGCTCGCTGTTCGGAGCGCTCAAAAAGGAGGATGTCGCCGAGGCGCTCAGAGCAAACGGCGTTGAGATTGACAAGAGAAATATTGAGATGGATACGATCAAGGCGGTGGGCAACTACGAGGTCGGCGCAAAAATCGGTTTCGGACTCCATCCGAAATTCACGGTCGAAGTGGTAAGCGAGTAGATGTTTGAGGCAACGACCATACTGGCTTACCGCACAGACGAAATGGCAGTGATCGGCGGAGACGGGCAGGTTACCTTTGGCAGCACGGTGCTGAAAAACAACGCCGAAAAAATCCGTCTGTTAAGAGGCGGCGCGGCGCTTTCAGGTTTTGCCGGTTCTACCGCCGACGCCTTTACGCTGAACGACATGTTTGAAAAGACGCTGGAAGCGCAAAGGGGCGATCTGTATAAATCGGTGATCGCCTTTGCCAAGACATGGAGGCAGGATAAGATGCTGCGCCGTCTGGAGGCGATGATGCTCGTGCTGGATACCAAGCATCTGTACATACTGAGCGGAACGGGCGACGTTGTCGAACCTGAAGACGCCGCTCTGGCCGCTATTGGCAGCGGCGGGATGTACGCGCTCAGCGCCGCAAAGGCGCTTAAAAGGCACAGCTCTCTTCCGGCTGAGGCGCTGGTGGAGGAGTCGCTTCGGATCGCGGGCGAAATCTGTATTTACACCAACCAAAACATCAAATTATTGACTTTGAAAGCGTAAAATGGACTTAACTCCCAAGCAGATAGTCGCTTATTTGGACGATTTTATTATCGGTCAAAGCGAGGCGAAAAAGGCGATCGCGATCGCGCTTCGCAACCGCTATCGCAGGTTGAGACTGGAGGGTGAGATGAGAGACGAGGTTCTCCCCAAAAACATACTGATGATCGGTTCAACCGGCATTGGCAAGACCGAAATCGCGCGCAGAATGGCAAAGCTTCTCAAATTGCCCTTTGTCAAGGTAGAGGCGACGAAATATACGGAGGTTGGCTTTGTGGGACGCGATGTGGAATCAATGGTACGCGATCTGGCGCTGGACGCTATGAAAATTGTCCGCGAGGAAGAGATTGCGAGGCAGGCTCCGGAATTGGACGACTACATTTTGGGAAAGATCGCTGACGAAATGCTGCCGCCGCTGCCCAAAGGATCACCACAAAATCTCTTTGAGCAGCACAAAGCGCAGCGCGAGGCGATGAAGCGGAAGGTGAAGGATGGCGATATGGATAACCGGACGATCGCCGTCGAGATATCGCCGAAAACGCACGTAGAGTTCGCCGGCGCGGATAATCTGCCGCCGGAACTTCTAAGGGTACAGGATTCGCTCTCCAGAATGTTTTCGCAGATGAATCAGCCGATCAAAAAGGATGTAAGCGTCAAAGAGGCGAAAGAACTGCTCAAACAGGAGGCTAGTGATCGGCTTCTTGATATGGAAAAGATCAGGAGGGAGGCGATCTCGCGCGCGCAAGAGGGCGGCATCATTTTCATTGACGAGATGGATAAGATCGCGCTTCCAAGCGGCGTAACGGCGCGGGGTGATCCCAGCAAAGAGGGCGTGCAGCGCGACCTTCTGCCGATCGTGGAAGGCAGCAGCGTAAACACCAAATACGGCGTCATAAACACCGAGCATATTCTCTTTATAGGCGCGGGCGCGTTTCATCAGGCAAAGCCCAGCGATCTGATTGCCGAACTTCAGGGGCGTTTTCCGATCCGGGTGGAAATGTACCCGCTGGACGAGGAAGCGCTCTATCAGATACTCACCACGCCGAAGAACTCCATCGTGAAGCAGTATGCTGCTCTGATGGCTGTTGATGGGGTGAATCTCTTCTTTGAGGAGAAGGCGCTCAGGGCGATGGCAAATCTGGCGAAGCAGGCGAACGAAAAGACGGAGGATATCGGCGCGCGAAGGCTTCACACTGTAATGGAAAAAGCGCTGGAGGAGATCAGCTTTGAGGCGGACGAGAACAGCGGTAAGGAAATTGTGATCACTGCCGATCTGATTCACGAAAAGCTGGATCGGATTTTTGAAAGCGACGATGCGGCGAGATATATCCTCTAAGGCGGGCTTTGTAGCGGTAATCGGCAGACCAAACGCCGGCAAAAGTACGCTGATCAATGCGATGCTGAAGGAACGCATCGCGCTTGTGAGCCGCAAAGCGGGAGCGACCCGCAAGCGTCAGAAAGCCATCGTTACGTACAAAAACGCGCAGATTGTTTTGATCGACACGCCCGGAATTGAAAAAAGGGGGAGCAAGCTCGACGAATTTATGCAGAAAGAGATGACAGGATCGCTTCAGGAGGCGGATTTGGTCTATTTTCTCGCGGATATGGCGGACGATACTGCGGATTACGAACGGTTTCTGACTTTCTGTTCTCTCCCGCACATCGTAGTGCTGACCAAAATGGACAATTTCACCTTTCAAGAGCGGTTAAGGCGTATGGCGCGGTATCAGCCGTTTGCCGATAGGTTTTTGAGCCTTGTGCCTGTGAGCGCGAAAAAAGGCGATTTCACAGCGCTTTTGGAAGAGACAGCAAAGCGCCTGCCTAAACATTCGTTTTATTACAATTCAGACGAGCTTACCGATCAAAGCGTCAGGGAGATATGCAAAGAGATGATCAGAGAGGCGCTTTTTGACAAGCTCAGCGACGAGGTACCGTACTCCGCCGACGTGATCATCGATTCCTTCAGCGAGGGACAGCGGACTGACAAAATCTCCGCCCGCGTCATAGTGGAAAAAGAGTCGCAGAAAGCGATCGCTATTGGCCGCGGCGGGAGCGCTATAAAGCGCGTGGGATCGCGTTCTAGAGAGCTGATCGAGCGTTTTTTGGGCAAGAGGGTTTTTTTAAGCCTTTCGGTGGAGACGATGGAAAACTGGAGGAACGGCACGGTAAATTTAGCAAAGTTTGGCTACGATTCCTAAGTTTGGAGGCCGGAGCCTAAATTAATGAAGCGGTTACTATGCCTATGCCTGCTGTTGTCAACGCTGCTCAGCGCAAATGAATTGGTTGATCTTTATCTGGATGGAGGTATTGGCGCGGTAGAGGAACGTATAGAGACGTTGCTGGCGGAGAAGGATTATTGGCTCAAAAAGATAGATCCGATCGATACCAGATTTGGCTACTTTGAGGATTCACGGAAGTTTCTTTTTGTTGTTGACAAATCCAAATCATCTCTTTCTATATATAGGTATGAAGGAGGCAAGCTCATACTTGACGGTGAACATAACGTTGTGATGGGCGATTCCAAAGGCGACAAATTCCGCGAGGGAGATAAGAAGACTCCGGTTGGAAGTTACCGCGTTCTATCTTTGCTGTCTAAGGGACTCGATCCATACTACGGGCCGTACGCTTTTACCACAAATTATCCTAATAATTTGGATAAAAAGCTTGGTAAGACGGGACACGGCATCTGGCTTCACGGCATGCCGCTTAACGGCGAGCGAGCCGACGAAAACACGAAGGGCTGCATAGCGGTCGATAACGATCTGATCACGCGGTTGCAGGCGGAGGCGAAACCGGAAAACATCATTTTAATGATCAACGAATCGGGCGCAATGGAGGCGGAAAAAAATGAACTAGCGGAAATAATGGCGTTGCTTTACCAATGGCGGCGCGATTGGAAGGAGAGCAACATTGAGAGCTACTTAAATCTGTATTCCGCGGATTTCAGGCGCTCCGACGGGCTTTCAAGAGCCGAATTTGAGCTTCGAAAGAGAGCCGTATTTGCAAAAAAATACAAAAAAGTGATACTATTCTCTAATTTCGAAGTCGTGCCATACCCGAATTCGTTCGGTGATGTTATATACCGAGCAAGATTATGGCAAGATTACACAGCTGAGCAGCACAAGTCCAGCAAAACGAAAGAGCTGTATCTGCGAAAGGAAAACGGTCGCTTCTTGATCGTTTCCGAGAATTGAGCGAAGAAACGAACGCAAAAGGAGGTTGGTTTGGCTAAGAGTAAGCTTTCGGAAGGAACCATCGTTGCTTTTACCGGAGCCGGCGATAAGTGCTGGGAGTTGGATGGTGGAAGCGTAAGAAGAACCGCTGTTGCGGATGTGATAAATCCCGGTTACGTCGTTTCGACTGTCCAGGATCGCGAGATCGTTTTTTATCAGTTCGAAATTCAGAAAGATCTGACATCCGATCAGTTGAAAGAATCGGTGGAAATACGGATGTTTCAAGATGCCGGTCTCAATCCGATGCTGGAGTACAAGACGGCGTTTTCAAAACGTGTCAGCTATCAGGACGCGAGGATGCTTACCATAAGCGCGATCGCAGTGTCGATGGGCGCGTTGGAAAACGCCATTACACCCCTTGCCCCCAAAATTACGTTTGTCGATACACTTCTTCCGCTCAGCTCATTGCCATTCGCTTTGTACAGCGCGAATGTCATTGAACCAAAAAAGGACGTCTTCGTTTACTTCCAGCGCGACACGCTGATCATCTCCATCTTTGATAACGGCGAGTTCGTTTACGGGAAAAGTCAGGATTACGGTGTGAAGAAGCTGCGCGAAAGCTATGTGCAGTTAAGCGGCGAACGGATCGAGTATGAGGAGTTTGTCAAGATACTTATTGATCCAAGCAACGTACAGGATGAGCTCGCAACAACAGTTCTTACCAATATCAGAGAGGCGATCAGCAATGCCCTTTACAGCGTGAAGAACATTCTCCTTTACGCGGGACGGGTATCCGGCATTACGGAACCCGATCGGGTGTATATCGGCACCTGTGAAGGTATCGTTCCGGGGCTGGAAGATATAGCTCAGGAGGTACTAGGCATAGAGGGGCATGAATTCGTCTTCTATACCTCGTTTTTCAATCAGAACGATCGTTATATGGATCAGATGGCGCTTTTGGCGTTACTTGAAGGCGAAAACATCGTCAACGGCTTTGACGCCAACCCGTTCAACGTAACGCCGCATAAGCGTCCCGGTTCGCTAATCTCCAGACCGGCGGGAAAGGCGATTTTTCTGGTGGCCGCCTCAATAATCGCGGCGATAGCATGGCCCGGTTTTTATGTAGCGAAGAGTTACTACTACGACTACAAGTCGGACGCGGAATACGCGAAGTTACAGAGCAGCAAAGCCGAATTTGAGATGATGCTTGCGCTGAAAACTCAGCTTACCGCGGAGCGCGACGAAAAGCGGATGGCGAGAAACGAGGCGGAGAGCGCTTATAAAGCCTCTGCCAATCTGCTTACGACGATTTACGAGAAAAGGACGAAAATGCAACCGGTCGCGCGAGAGTTCGCGGATCTGTACAACCTCCTGAGCGCCCACAGTATTAAAGTAACGAATATCGCACTTAACGGACGACAGGTAACGGCGGCGCTGGACGCCTATCGCGATACTCAGATAACGGCATTGCTGGATCGGCTTGCCGAAAAGTATGAGCCGAAGTTGCAGAAAATTGTTAAGCTTGAGAGCGGTAAATTTTCCGCTGAGCTGGAAGTGAGTATAAAATGAGTCAACTGCAAGAACTTTCCGTTAAGTTTGATGATTCTGTCAATAGATTGGACGCATGGATCGAACGGCGTACAGCCAGCGAAATCCGTTTGTTCGCTCTGGGGATTCCGATCGTTCTGCTGGCGCTTGTTTACTTTTTTGCGATTCCTAAAGTGGAGAAGATGAGCATCGCCTCGGTAAACTCTTACAATGCGAATGTAAAACAGCTCGCACAGTATCAGGGCGGCAGCCTTAAGGCGGAGATTGAAGACCTGCGCAACGAAATCGGGCAGTTTGAGATAGAGGCTATGGAGTTTGACGCCACCAAGCAGTATCTCTTAAGTGAGCTTAGTAAGACATCCTATATGTTCTTCAGCACAAATGAGTGGGCGGATCAGCTTAACTTTGTTACAAAGCTGGCGGCGGATCGCGGCTTAACGCTGGTTATTCAGGAGAACAGAATATTGCCGAGCACGCCGGGCTTTGTACCCGTGATGGAGATCGATCTCAAAGGCAGGGGCGGATTCACCGCCGTAATGCAGTATCTGTACGGGCTGGAGACGGTCAGGGAGAAGGTGGCGCCAATTAGCAAACTCAACCTCTCAATCGACGAAGATCACAGAGTGGTGTTTGATATTACAACCGAGCTGTGGGGGTTACAATGAGAAAGATAATTCTTCTGTTGTGCGTCGGAACGTTTTTGTTTCTGTCTGCCGACGATTCAATCCAGCCGATTCCGGCCGAGAAGATAGATATCGACGACAAGATAGTACAGATCAAAAGCGTGGTGAATCCGCCATTGCCGAATTTTAAGAACCCCTTTTACTATCCGCCGCGGCTGGATGAAAACAACCAGACGATTCAAGTCGTTTCGCTTGAGCCTAAACTCGAATCGGTGATCGGTAAAAAGGCGATGATCAGCGGTGAGTGGAAAAAGAAAGGCGAATTGGCGATAAGCGGTTGGAGAGTGGAGGCGATTATGACCGACTCGGTCATTCTCAAGAAAGACGGCAGAACGCGAACGCTTTTGCTGACGAGCGGTGTTGAGAGCAAATTTCTTACTAAAGTGGGGGGAGCAAAATGAAATTGGTTAGGGTGTTACCGACTATATTATTGGCGGCTATGGTCTTGAGCGCGGCTTGTCCCGGCGAGAGGTTTGACGTAACCGTTAAAGAGCCAATCGCGTTGAGAGACGCGCTTTTGTCTATTATTGACGAGTGCGATCTCTCTTTGACGCTTGATGGCGATGCAACGGAGGAGAGATTCAACAGCGCTAGAGTGGGATACATATCTCTGCGCGCCGTGAACGCGGAGGAAGCGATTGACTTTTTGATGAAGCGCGCCAATCTGCACTACACGATAGAGAGTGATCTGCTGGCGATCAAGTATCTTGACACGAGGGTGTTTAAGATTGATTTTGTCAGCAACAGCAGATCGGGTACTAGTACCGCCGACATCAAAATCGGCGGCGCGGCGGGTATTGGGTCAAGCAGTAGCGGAGGCAGTTCGGACAGCTCTTCCGGCGACACCTCCACCAGCATAAAAACGGAGGAGAAATTCGATCTGTGGGGCACTATTGAAGAGGAAGTTACCGCCATAGTCAGCCGTCCGGAAGACGGAGCCGCCGGCAGCAACGCGGTTGTGGTCAACCCAAGCAGCGGACTTATAACGGTAACCGGCACCCGCAAACAGATCGATCGGGTCGCCGACTATCTCGATCAGACGCTTAAATCGCTCAAAAAACAAGTGCTGATCGATGTACAGATTATCTCCGTTGTGCTTGACGGCGATAAGCACACTGGTATCGACTGGGGTTCTTTCCCATTCCAGGCAAACAGCGGCAGCTATCAGTACAACCGCGACATTTTAAATAGCGTTACTCTTGCGCCGCATGAGTTTAACTTCGGAGCCATCATTTCTGAAAGCGGTACCGAACTTCTCAATTTCAGAGGGTCATTTATTAACTTCTTAAAAACGCAGGGTGAGACAAAATCTCTCTCTAACCCGAAGGTGCTGGCGATGAACAATCAGCCAACCCTGATTAGCGTGGGCGATACAATTAACTATCTGTTAACGTCAAGCACAACGCTCTCCGGCTCCTCCAGCGGCAGCTCGACGCAGAGCACGGAACAGCAGAGCATATTCGTGGGCGTTCTTCTTGACATCACTCCGCAGATCGATGAGGATGGCTATATCACATTGCGGATGAATCCGTCGATCAGCGAGCTTAAGTATGCGGAGGATAAAACCCATCAAAGCGCGCCAAGAAGCGTCGCGCCGGACACAGTTACCCGGAGTATCTCTTCTGTAGTAAGGGTGCGTGACAGCGAGGTGATTGTGCTTGGAGGGCTGATCAGCAACTTCAGCCAGGTTTCAGAAAGCAAGATACCGCTGCTGGGCGATATTCCGTTCCTCGGCAAGCTCTTCGGCGCGACGCGCAATGTGGAACAAACACAGGAGATTGTGTTTGTACTCTCTCCTCGCATAGTCAACGACGATTCGCAGAAACCGACACTTAAAGATCTTGGGTATAGAGAGGAGATGGAAAAACAGTTGATGTCAACCACCACTACCGAAATGCCCAAGATGAAAGATTTTGATGAATGACGAAAAGGTTTTTGCGAAAGCAAAAACGCTTTTTGAAGACAGCGAAAGTAATTCATACTATGTTTTACTTTCGCGTACCAATCTAGCCTACAGCCGGATTGAAAACGCATTTAACAACCCTTTTAAAATTTTGCTCCTTACGGGAGCGCCCGGCACTGGTAAAAGCTATGTGCTGAGGCGCTTCTATCAGGATCACGCCGAGCACTATACGATGTTTTTATATCCCAGCGCCACATTCGGCGTTGAGCGGCTTGTCGAGATATACGAGAAGCTGTACGGCGAAAAGCTCGTCATCAAAGATTTAGAAACGATTTTGTCGACATTCAAAGCCAAGGAACCGTCGTCCATATATATTCTTCTGGACGAGGCACAGCTTTACAACGAGGAGCAGATGGAGTGGATCAGAGTTCTCTCAAACGGTGGAACTTTCCGATTTGTGATCGTGGTGCACCGCGTGGGAGAAGAGGATATACTAGCAAAAGCTCACTTTAAAACCCGCACATTTGAAGTGGTGGATTTTAAAGCGATCGATCAAGACGAGGTCAGGCGTTTTATAGAGACAAAACTGATGCTTGGCGAAATGCCAGAACACTACGATCGCTTTAAAAAAAAAGCATTGGAGCGTATATATCAGTTTACGCAAGGCAACCTTCGCGATCTTAACAGGCTGATGCACAGGATATTTGATTTGCTCAACTATATAGAGAGTCAAAAACCACATAAATTGCCCGTGTGGTACAAGCCGCGCCTTGTTGAGATGGCGGCGCTGGAGTTAGGAATGGTCAATGGATAGATTAGAACGACTCGAAAGAGATTGGTTTTTTTACAAGCTCAAACAGTACATAAGAAGCTCTATGATGCTGATCGCCGCGGTGGTTCTGGGCGCCGTTACTGCCTATATATTGTTAAACACGTCTGCCGGGGAGGATGCGCGGACAATTGTCAATACCACACCGCCTTCAGCGCCAAAAGGGATTCCGCCGTCTATTACAGCCGAACCGCGCGAGATTGTTACGCCGCCAAAGCCGAAAGCGGAGGTTGTCGCCGTTGCGCCGGTGCAGCCGCAGCCGGAGGTTGTTGTCAAGCCCAAAAAAAGCCCTATGCAGCTTGGACCTAGTTTGCAATTTGAAAATTCTCTTACCCAGAGATTGTCCCCGCCGCAGCAATTAGAAACTCCGCCGCAGGCGCAGCCATCTCCTCAGGACACCGGACAACTGACGCCGGTTGATCCGCCGCGCACGGCGACGATCAGGCGGGTAAGCTCTCTCGCCGAGCTTGAGGACGCGTTTAACAAGCAGCCTACTTATGCCAAGGCGGTTGATATAGCGGAAGCGTATCTTAAGCGAAAAGACCCGCAAAACGCTTACAATTGGGCGCTGAAGGCGAATTCGCTGGATCAGACCGACGAGAGAAGCTGGGCGGTGTTCGCCTCCGCCAGCGTTCAGCTTGGCTACAAAGAGCGGGCAATAAACGCGCTTAACGCCTATCTGGCGAATAGAAATTCAGAAAAACTTTTTCGGCTGCTTAAAGAATTGGAAGCAACCACCCCCAAGGAATAGTTTATGAAACAGGTCTTTTTCTTATTTTTATCGTGCTGTTCGCTTTTTGCCTCTGCGGCAACCGATCGCGTGATTACGCTCTATCAGCAGCGGCAGTATCAGACAGCGTGTCTGGAAGGAGCGAGAATCGTCAGAGACAACAAATACGACGAGCCTTTTGTGAATGCCTTTGGTCTCTCCTGCCTTGAGAGCGACTTTATAGATTTCGCCGGCACCGCCGGCATTTTCCTCCGTTCCAGTCCCGCGTCGCGGCAGAACGCCAGCTACTTTCTTACCGTGATGCTTCAGAAGAAGCTGCTTCATCAGGCGTTGGCGGATAATGTCGATCTGGGCGATACGCATCTGCCGGAGACCCCTCACATTTTATCAAAGGTGTTTAACGCGTATGCCGCCGGAGAGTATACGAGAGATGGCGCGGGCGTGATGACGATCAAACTGGAGAACGGCAGGTACGCCACGTTGGATTCGTTCCGCGACACGGGGTATATTAAAATTCGAATCAGGCAGTATGAAAATGGTACAATGACCTCAGAACACTTATACTGGTAGGTTATATGTTACAGCGAAAGATTCGGTTGGGCGATACACTCGTAGAGGCCGGATTGATTACTCCGGAAGATCTCGCCCGCGTTTTGGAGATTCAGAGAAAAGATGCCGGAAACAGAAAACTCGGGCAGATAATCGCAGACGAAGGCCTCGTAACGGAGGAAACAATTCTCAGAACGCTTGCCACGCAGATGAGAGTTTCGTATCTTGAGCCAGGTACCTTTGAGGGCGAGATAAAGCTTGCCTCAAGACTTCGCATTGACACGCTTAAGCGCTACAATATCGTGCCGGTCAAAGATGACGACGAAGGCTATCTGATAGCCTTCGTCGATCCACTTGACATAGGCGCGCAGGACGCTATTCAGCGCGTACTCTCCGATAAGCCCATGATCGTCGCGATCACTGCGCAGAGCGAAGTGCAGCGGCTTGTTACGCGGCTGGAGTCGCAGGAGGGTCTTAAAAACACGCTGCAGGATATCAGGCGCGAGCTCGCTATGGGCGGAGCCGATACGATGCAGCAGCTTGGCGGTGAGGGCGAATCGGCGATTATGCGGCTGATCGAGATTATCATATCGACAGCCATAGCGAGAAAGGCAAGCGACATCCACATTGAACCGAGCGAAACGGATTGCAAGGTGCGGATTCGTATCGATGGTTTTTTAACGGAAGTTTTTGTGTTTGAAAATGATCTGTATCCGCCGCTTAGCAGCCGCATAAAGCTTCTTGGCGAGCTGGATATCGGCGAACGCAGAAAGCCGCAGGACGGGCGTTTCAGTTTCAAGGTAAACAATGTGGAGTTTGACTTTCGTCTATCAACGCTTCCGATTGCCGATGGCGAGTCGGTTGTTATGCGGATTTTGGATAAGAGTAAAACGCTTGTACGGCTCGATCAGATGGGTTTTACCCCAGCCAATCTGGAGGTATTCCGCCGCGCGATGCGCACTCCAAACGGCATCGTCTTTGTTACCGGTCCTACGGGAAGCGGTAAAACCACGACGCTCTATGCCGCGCTCAATGAGGTGAAAAGCGTTACGCACAAGATCATCACCGTTGAGGACCCTGTGGAGTACCGGATGACGATGCTCCAGCAGGTACAGGTTCACGAAAGAGCAGGGCTTACTTTCGCGTCGGCGCTGCGCTCGATCCTGCGTCAGGACCCGGATATCATAATGGTCGGCGAGTCACGGGATAAAGAGACGATCTCAATCGCCATTCAGGCGGCGCTTACTGGACACCTCGTCTTTACTACCTTGCACACCAACGACTCCATCAGCGCGATCACCCGCGTAATTGATATGGGCGTTGAACCGTTTTTGGTTGCCTCTTCCGTTGTGGCAATTCAGGCGCAGCGTCTCGTCCGCCGCGTATGTACGCAATGCGCGAAGCCTGTAAAATACCCGCAGGAGCTGTTAAAGCGTATAGAGCCGTTTATGCCCAAAGAACTTAACTCGATCAGCTTCGCCAAGGGAGAGGGCTGCAAAAAGTGTGGCGGCAGCGGCTATCTTGGACGGACGATGGTAAGCGAGGTGATGGAGGTGAACGAGGAAATCGCCTCTTTGATCGTACGCAATATGCCCAAAGGCGATTTGATGGAAGCGGCGAAGCGCAACGGATACGAGGAGATGTTTACCGATGGTTTGCGTAAGGTAAATATCGGCGAAACAACGCTTGAAGAAGTAATGAGAGTTGCAAAAACCTGATTCCGCCAACGTTCCGTACGATCTGAGCGTTCTCTATGTCGAAGACGACGCCAGCATACGAGACATTATGACGCGTTTCATAAACAGAAGAGTGAAAGAGCTTAATGTCGCGGAGAACGGAGAACAGGCGTTGGAGATTTTTGCCCGGAAACATAGCGATTTGATTATTACCGACGTGAAAATGCCAAAGATCGACGGACTTGAGATGATCGAAAAGATCAGGCAAGAGTGCGATCGAACGCAAGTTATTTTGACGACAGCTTTCTGTGATGATAAATATTACGAGCGGGCGATCAAGCTTGGAATAAGCAGGTTTTTGAGAAAACCGATTGTCACGGAAGAGTTAGAACTGGCGATCTCCTCCGCTGCCAAAGCGAGTCTGAAGCGGAAAAAGATGGAGGAACGGGAGCGGTTCAGCGATCTGGTTCTAGAACAGACCACTTCTTTGGTGCTGATTATGAGAAAGGGGCAGGTTGTATTTGCCAACGGCAATTTTCTGAGATTTGCCGCCATTTCGGATATCGTCGCCCTTAACGCGGAGCGCGTTATCGATCGTCTGATTGTGGCGAAAGAGGGCGGCTTACACAAGAATCTCGCCTTTGCCGAATGGATCGCCGCCGTGCTAAGTAATCCGGACAATGAGTTTGTCGTTCATCTGCGCCCGCCTGACGGCGCGTCTGGCAAGGAGGGATCGTACGTCGTCCGCGCGCGGAAGTCGGCTGAAAACACGATTGTTACCTTCACCGACGTAACCAAAATCGCTAAAGCCAGAGAAACCGCCTTGAAAGAGGCTCTGACCGATCCGCTTACAAAGATTGGCAACCGCCGGATGTTTGACGTGGAACTGAAGCGCGAAATGTCGCGTTTTGAACGCTATCGGCGCGCGCTGGCAATCATTGCTTTTGACATCGATCTGTTTAAGAAGATCAACGACGAGTTGGGGCATTGCGCGGGAGATTCCGTTCTTCAGGGTATCGCGGAGCTTACGCGGCGGTTCATCAGAAAAAGCGACATATTTACCCGCAATGGAGGCGACGAGTTTGCCCTGCTGCTTCCGGAAACCAGCCTTGAAGGAGCGGTAAAAATAGCAAAAAAACTGCGAGAGACGATCTCGGCGGAAACCTTTTTCGGCAGGAAGATCACCTGTAGCTTCGGCGTGGCGGGCGCCCGCCACGCCGAGGATGCGGAAGGGTTTGTTAAACGCGCCGATACGATGCTTTACAAAGCTAAAAAAAGCGGACGAGACAGCGTAGAATCAGACTGTGATTAAAATTGCTCTGGCTCAGATCAACTGCGTGGTGGGCGACATTGAGGCAAACAGCCGCAAAATCGTCGAATGGACAAACAAAGCTAGAGAGCAGAAAGCCGATCTGGTCGTTTTCCCTGAGCTTGCGATCACGGGTTATCCGCCTGAGGATCTCATATTTAAATCAAGCTTTATCGATCAAAATCTCGCGGCGCTTGAGATGGTGGCGGAGACGATACGCGGCATCGCGGCAATTGTAGGTTTTGTCGACAGGAAAGAGGGTCTTTACAACGCCTTGGCGCTTTTAGAGGAGGGGAGGGTAAGCGCGGTTTATCACAAGCAAAAGCTTCCAAATTACAGCGTTTTTGATGAGAAACGTTATTTCAGTGCGGGGAAAGAGAGCGGGATCGTTACCTTAAAAGGCACAAGGATCGCGCTTGCCATATGCGAAGACCTTTGGTATGAAATGAAGATTGACAGCGATATAGACCTGCTGGTATCAATAAACGCTTCCCCGTTCAGCCACACGAAGCTGAAAGCGCGTTTTGAGATATTGAAAAAGCGCTCGCGCGAACTGAACGCGCCGATATACTACGTCAATTTGGTGGGAGCGCAGGACGAATTGGTATTTGACGGGCAGAGCGCGGTTATCGGCGCCGATGGCGAATTGCGTATGCTGGCAAGACCGTACGAGGAAGAGCTGCTGATATGCGACGATCGGCAAAACGCTGCGAGTGTCCTTCCTCCGATGGAGCAGATATATGGCGCTTTAAAGCTGGGGTTAAGAGACTATGTGCGGAAGAACGGTTTTAGGAAGGTGGTTCTGGGGCTTAGCGGCGGAGTAGACAGCGCGCTTGCGGCGGTTATCGCCGCGGATGCGATCGGCGCGGAAAATGTGGTGTGCGTTTTAATGCCTTCGCCCTTCAGTTCAAAGGGCAGCGTTGAGGACGCGCTTCTGCTGGCGGAAAATATCGGCGCGGAGAAAAAAATTATTCCGATAGGCGCGTTGATGGAGGAGTTCGATCGCGCGCTGTCCGATCACTTTCAAGGGAAAGAGAGGGACGTAACCGAAGAGAACATCCAGGCCCGTTTAAGAGGAGCGATTCTAATGGCGCTTAGCAACAAATTCAACTATCTGGTACTTGCCACCGGCAATAAAAGCGAAATGAGCGTCGGCTACGCTACGCTTTACGGCGATATGTGCGGCGGCTTTGCTCCGATAAAGGATGTGTTGAAAACAGATGTTTATAAACTTTGCGAATACAGAAACGGGGTAAGCGAGGTGATTCCAAAAATCATATTGACCAAACCGCCAAGCGCGGAGCTAAGGTTAAATCAGACCGATCAGGATGAATTGCCCGACTATGAGACGCTGGACGCGATCGTAAAATTATATATTGAGGAAGATCGCTCAATTTCATATATAGAAAAGCTTGGTTTCGACCGGCAGGTGGTGAGCAAGATGGCGTCCCTGATAGACAGGAACGAATATAAACGTTCGCAGTCGCCGATAGGGACAAAGATCAGCGATCGCGCCTTTGGGAAGGATCGCCGGATGCCCATTACCTGCCGCGGCAGCGAATCAATCCGCAAAATCCGCTGTCCCTGAGTAAGAGCGGGACAAAAGCCCGATCGGAGCAGAAATTCCTGGACGTGTCCGCTGTCACAATTAGCGAAACGCGCGTCGTCCCCGCGTAGCTCTGCCTGCCGCCGCAGGGCGCGCGAACCGCCGCCAGAATGTCACGGGGTTTGTTTTGCAGGCTGTTCACATGGTAATCTTCGCTGTACCAATCGGCAGTCCGCTCAAATACGTTGCCGAATATATCGAAAATATAACCGTCCGCTGTTTTGCTCCCGCGGTGTATTCTCGTTGCGCCTTCGTAGGCGGAGCGTAAATATAATGCTGCCATTGCGATTACGTTACCTCGTATGCGCCTGAATAGAAAGGCTTTATGATGGCAACTTTACGCGCGGGTTTTCGTCTTTCGGTCTCTGTCTCGCGCTTCGCTCACAGCTTTGGCTTTGGAATCGGCGTCTTCTGAATCCATTATAAAACTGCCCAGAGATATACAGACTAAACGCCAATTGAGTTTTACAGGTCTTTGACTTGGCGGCGTTTGCGTTTGCGTAAAAAAAGCGAACACAAAAGTGATGATTAACGCACAGGAGAAACCCTTGCGAAAATGTAAGAGATTACTGCTTAGCTTATGTGGAATACAAAATACTGTATTAATGTCCATCAAACATTTCCGATCAATATATTGCTTCGGTGTTTATCCTAATTTCACAACCTTTAAAATAAAGTTCCCGTTAAAAACCGCCGCGCTACAGCGTTATTCGGTTGGCATGGGTTTTCGTTTCCCCTCACAACTGCGGTCGCAAGCACGCGTCCAACCCGTTATATGCGCGTGGATTGAAACGCAAAAAATGACCACCGCGCCCACAATATCCGCTGTAGTATCCGCCGCTTCGATCTCGTGAAAGCGGATATGCTCAGCCGGTTTGCCGCGCGTCTTTGCCTCCGCCTCGGCGTGGGCGGTAAAAATCTTCACCGCTCCAGACGTTACGCCATCTTTCAGCGCGGCAGCGATCATCTCCTTTATCTCTTGGGTTAACGTATCTTGAGTATGGATTCCGACGACGAAACGAGCCATATTCGGCTCTGGCTATCGCAGCGCTGGTCATAGAACAGCCTTGCGCTTGTTTGCGTAAACCCACGCTTATTCTGTGGAAAAACGACGCCGCGAAAACGGCATTGCGGAAGTCCTAAAACAGGCTCAAAGCAAGGTAAGAAAGACGTAGAGCTCATTGCAAGCCAATCCTTCAGGAAGCCAGAGAACGCCGATCGTTTCCAGCTTCGTTGGTATTTAGGCTTGCGGTCGCTAAGCGTGTTGGAAGGGGGCATTAGGGTTTCAAATCACAAGAAGATCACTTACTCACTCCTTCTCTCTCTCACGGGAAGAGGATTCTTCCGTACCGGAAGCTTTGGAGGCGGATCTGCCGCCTGATACCTTTTCGCAGCCGCTGACACCGTTTTTGACGCGCCTTTCGCGGCTCAGCGCGAATTCGCCGTTGTTTGGAAGCGCGCCCAGTTCCCGCGCTGTCAGGTCAAGCTCCGCCGTAACCGATCCCCCTGAAACAGTGATAATATAGTATCAAGCCCTTACCTACCCGCCCCGATTTCGCAAAAACGCGGCGCGGACTTCCCTTTATGTGTACGAAACCACCTCAAAACCCTGTTCGTCAACCGCGTTTTTTATCTCCTCTATCGCTGTCTCCCGCTCGTCAAACCTCACCGTTACCGTTTTGCCAGTCAGATCAACCTCCGCGCTTATGGCAAGCGCCTCAAGCGCCTTCTTTACGGAGCTTGCGCAATGATCACAGCTCATTCCTTCCACCGACAGCACGCTCGTTTTCATCGCTTTCTCCTTTCTCATAGCAGGATTATAAACAAACTCAACGCGATTGAAGTACAATCCTTAAATGCTATCGATCCTGTTAATCGCCTTCAGCCTTGCTATGGACGTGTTCGTCGTTTCTGCCGCCGCACCCGCCGGAGGAGGCGCGAGCCGCTTTTACGTCTTCCGCGCCGCGCTCTTTTTCGGAGTTTTTCAGTGGGCAATGGCGATTTTTGGCTATCTGCTCGGCGAAGCCTGTAGCGGCTACATAGAGAGCGTCGATCACTTCGTCGCCTTTTTCCTGCTCGCCTTCGTGGGGGCGAAGATGATCCGCGGCGCGTTTGACAAAGGCGGCGGCGCGGGCGTCGGAGGGGTCAAGGCGCTGCTTGCGCTTTCAATCGCCACCAGCCTCGACGCGCTGGCGGTCGGCGCCTCGTTTCAGATGATCGACCGCGCCATCTGGCTGCCCGCCGTCGTTTTCGGCGTGGTGAGCTTTGCTGTTTCAATCGCCGGATTCTGGTTTGGCGGGGTGATCGGCGCGCTGTTTAAAAAAAGGGCGCAGATTATAGGCGGCGTCGTACTCATAGCGATTGGGGCGCAGATCCTCGTCGAACACCTCCGCGCCGCGTAGTACAATAGAACTCAAAATATCAGGAAACAACTTATGGAAAAACTCAACATTCTTTTCGTCGCGAGCGAGTGTTATCCGTTCGCCAAAACGGGCGGGCTTGCCGACGTGGCCGGGGCTTTGCCGAAAGAGCTGAGGAAACTGGGGCACGACGCGCGCGTGGTTATGCCGCGCTACTATGGAATCGATCGGGATAAGCTCAAAAAACTTCCCGCGCCGCTTGGCGTTCCGATGGGCATCATCGGCGAGATGTGGTGCGGTATTTACGAAGGACGGCTGCCGAACTCGGACGTGAAGGTTTATTTCGTCGATTACGAGCTGTTTTACGGACGCGAAAGCCTCTATAACGACGAAAACAGCGCGGGATTTATAGACAACGACAACCGTTTCGTTTTCCTCTCCCGCGCCGCAATGCAGTTGTGCAAGGCGCTGGATTTCCGCCCGCATATCCTCCATACGCACGACTGGCATACGAGCGCGGCAAATCTGTTTCTGACCACGATCTACGCAAACGACGAGCATTTCAAGCGGTGCGCGTCGATCCTTACGATCCACAATATGCAGTATCAGGGGGAGTTCTACAGCGGGCTGATGAACGTGCTGGACGTAGGGTGGGAGCATTTCAACTTCCGCGAAGTTGAAATGGACGATAAGGTCAATTTGCTCAAAGCGGGCATAACGCACGCGACTATGATCAGCGCGGTAAGCCCAAAATACTCTCAGGAGATACTGACGCCCGAATTCGGCTGCGGACTTGACGCGGCGGCGCAAACCCGCGCGAACGATCTCTGGGGCATATTAAACGGCGTGGATACCGACGAGTGGGATCCCAAAACCGATCGGCATTTGAGCGTCCATTACGACGCGGGCGATTTAACGCCCAAGCTGACGCTCAAGCGCGAGCTGCAAAAGGAGTTTAATCTGCCGCCGCGCGACGTTCCGCTGATCGCGATCGTAAGCCGTTTGGTTAAACAAAAAGGGATCGACGTAGCCGCCGAGGCGATCCACGATCTGCTGAGTATGGATATTCAGATGGTTCTGCTGGGCAGCGGTGAGGTATGGACGCATTTTTACTTCGGCGATATAGCGCGCTTTTATCCAAAACGTTTCGCCTGCAAAATCGGCTTTGACAACGCGCTTTCGCACAGGATCGAAGCGGGAGCCGATCTGTTTTTGATGCCCTCGCGTTTCGAGCCGTGCGGACTAAATCAGATGTACAGCCAGCTTTACGGGACGCTTCCGATCGCGCACGGCGTGGGCGGGCTGGAGGACAGCGTCCAAAACTACGACGAGAAGACGGGCGAGGGAACGGGCTTTAAGTTCTACGGGCTGACCGCGAAAAATCTCGTCAATACTGTCGGCTGGGCGGTTCATACGTGGTATAACAAAAAGGATCATTTTCTAACTATGCAAAGAAGGGCTATGAGCCTGAATTACGGCTGGGAAAGATCGGCGAAGACATACGAACTCCTCTACAAAGAGGCGCTTCGCCGCGCCCAAAAAAGGCTTTTTTAATCTTTTTTTCAGGAACTTTCTGGCATTATTGCGCCTTTATAATTTTATATGAAAAGGTAGCATTATGCGTTCAAGAGAATTTGACCGTCTTGTAAAAATATTAAATGAGCGGAGAGCACAGATTATTTACAATGTTCAGGAATCCGAAAAGGCGTTGGAAGAGGTAGTGCACGCGGAAGCGAACGACGATGGCGATATTGCGGCGCTCAACGCCGACGCCACGATTGACTACGCCATAAAAGAACAGCAGCTTGACGAGCTTGGCGAGATTGAAAACGCGCTCTCCAAAGCGGTGAACGGCGCGTACGGCATCTGCGAAATGTGCGGCGAACCGATCGGCATCGAGCGGATGCGCATCAAGCCGCACGCGCGTTACTGCATCGTCTGCCGCGAAGCGTTTGAAAAAAACGGATCGCGGCGGCGCTGATCCTCCGCGCAAGCGGAATGTTTTTTGCTGTGAGCCTTCAAATTTCTATCGAAAGGCAGGAGCTTGAAGGCGCTGAAATTTCTGTTACCGCTCGCGTTGCTGTTTGCAGGCGGCTGCGTGGAGGATCGCGATCTTCCCGAAGGCGCCGACAAGTCAGGCGCGTACGCGCCCGCAAGCGGCGGCAGCCTTCAGATAAGCTCCGTTTTCCCCCGCACTCCCGTCCTCGCGGCGGGCGGTTCCGTCGGCTTGACGGCAATCGTCACGAACGGCGCGGGCACGGTGCTGGAATCCACAATCGCCAACCCCATAACGGTCGAGTGGGTAAGCTCCAGCCCCAACGTCGCGCGGGTGGACGAAAGCGGTTTTGTCTTCGGCGCGGGCAAAGGCGAAGCGCGGATCACGGCGCGGGCAAGGAGAGACGGGCGTTACAGCCTTCCCTACACGATTCTCGTTCAGGTTGTCGAGCGCAATTCTCCCGATGTCGCCGAGCTCTTTTTCAACCCGATGCAGGCGTTTATCGACATTAACGGCGAGCGGGTCTTCAAGATAAGCGCTGTCGATCACAGCGGCGCAGCGACCTCCCTTACCGGCGGTCATCTCTATATAGAAACGAGCAACGACAACGTCAGCGTCGAGCCGCGCGAGATAAACGTCACCGCCGGCGCGTCCGGCTCCTACAGCGTGGACGTCAAGGCGCGCGGGCTTGAGAAGGGCTTTACCTTCATCACCCCAATCTATACGCTTCCCGCCAGCGCCAGCCAGTTGGTCCGCATCACGGGAACGCCGCTTGTCGTGCAGGTAAAAGATTCCGTTGAAGCTCAGGTTCCCGGCAGTTGGACAAACGTCAACGCGGGGCGCTACCTCTCGATCGCTGTCAGCGAAACGGGCGGATACAAAACGATCCACGCGGCGCATTACGACGCCGCCGCCAAAGGGCTTATCTACTCCAACTTTTACAGCAGTTGGGCGCACGCGACAATCGACGGCGGCGCTGGCACGACGATGGACGCCGGCGTTTCGGAGCAGATCGCCCTCTCGCCGTACGATTCCAACAGGGACAAGCCTGTCGTCATCTATCTGCGCAACGGCTACGTCTATCTGCGCTACCAGCCCTATATAAACAACGCGAGCGGCGCGTGGAACGATATACAGGTGAGCAAAGCGCCCGTAATCGACGCAAATCATACCTATCCCGAAGGATCGCGGCTTCTGGGCATTACAGCGTTTCGCGATCCCGACCGCGCTTCGCCTTCCGATCAGGCGCATATCGCCTACTTTGACGCGGTAAACGACAAGGTCTGCGTCGCCTCCCTTAAAGACAGCCCGATCGCCATTGACGATGCCACGCACCAGTGCATCGCGCTGAACGCTCCGGTTCACAGCCTCTCAATTTCGCACAACCGCTTAACGGGCGAGCCGCGTTTTGCCTACGCCAACGCCATTTACCAGCATCTGGGCACGGACGGCAACTATACGGTGATTCCGGAGGCGCTCTACTACGCCACGCGCCAAAACGGCGGCTTCCACCGCGAGACGGTCAACGGGATCAACGGCGGCATCGGTTCCGTTTCGCTCTCGCTCGATCGCGTCAATAAGCCGATCATAGCGGTCAGGGAGGGAAACTACGTGCGCCTTTACAGCCGCGAACCTTACGGCAATACCTACCGCTGGCAGATGGAGCCGGTCGGCGGCATCGATCCGGTTCAGGGGGAGATCGCAAGCGTCAGCTTCGCGCTGGACGCCTACAACGAGCCGCGCGTCGCTTTCACCTCCGTTACAACCGGCGGCAGCAAAATCCACTACGCCCGCAAACCCCCTTTCCGCAATCTGGTATCGCGCTGGGTAATCGAGGAGCCGGGCGCGAACGAGCCGGGGGATCACGGCGCGTCTAACGCGATCGCCGTAGACAGCGCCAACCGCGCTCATATGGTGTATACTGTAGGCAACAAACGTTGGTTTAACTATTGGGCGGAGCCGAATTTCTTTGACTACCGCACCTATCCGTCGGCGCAGTACGCCGGCGCGGATCTGATTTATACCGGAGCGGTCAATGCGTCTCGCGTCTATTAAATATCTTCTCTTCGCGGCTTTAATCGCCTCCCTGCTCTCATGCGGGGCGGACAGCCGCACCGGCGCCGCCGGCGCGCGGTCGGACGCGGTTTACGTTACGCTCACCGCGGGCGAGCACAGAAACATCGATCTGCCAATCGCGCAGAACGACGCGCCCTGCGCCGTCTCCACCGTTTCGTCGCTCGCCATATTCGCGGCGGGCGAGACGAAGGAGATAAACAGCAGCTTCGTGCGCTACGGCGTCATCTACGCCGCCCCTGCCGTCCGCCCCGTACTCCGGCTCACAGGCGCGCGTCCGGGCGTTGAAACGGTGGTCGTCCAGCTTTCCGGCGGCGTTTATCTTACGGTGATCGTTACCGTAACGGGCAGCGTCAATGGCGACCTGATCGGCGGCTCTCCCATTGATCCGGATGATCCGGGCGGTCCGGACGACCCCGATCCGCCCGGACCGCCCGACATCGGCGATAAGCCCGTTTACGATCCGAACGCCTGCGTTACGAACGGCTTCTATGTGATAGACGATAACTTTCAGGACGTAGAGGGGCATTTCGGGCCGGACACGTCGGCGTATATGCGATCCAACATCGCCAATATCGCGTGGGACTCCAATATACGCCTTTTCTATCCGGCTGTTACAAGACCCGCGGCGGTTTCCTTTGTAGACTTCGGGCAGTACTCGTTCGCGGCGCTTAACGGCGCGGTGGTCAATTTCGATCTGCAGATGGCGCAGCATCTCTTCGGCTTGGAAGGCAAGCGCTATTTCTACGTCTACAGCAACGGAATGTGCGTGCGCGGGCAGATACCCACCAGCGTGTTCAACCCGCCGAGCAAATCGCTCACGTGGGTTACTTCCAATCCGGCGGAGGCGGGATGATCAACCTTAGCAAAGGAGTTTATATGATAAAAAAGGTTTTTTAACAGATGGAAGGGGTAAAGAAAAAACAAAAAACTCCGATTGTACAACGATTCGGAGTATCAGATTAAACCGAAATAAGGAGGTTTTTATGAAACGATTGACGCGGACTTTAACAGCCGCTTTTCTTTTGACGCTGCCGGTAACGGGCTTCGCGGCGGAGAAGTACGCCGTGGAGCTTCCAACTGAATATTGGCAGTTGATAGGTGTTGGGGGTTTGTTCCAGCTTGCCGGCGAAGGCGGCGAAGCGGAGCAGAACCCAGATTTCAGTGCGCCCGGCTGCGGTAATACTTCAGTCGCCGTGGTGGATATAGCCGATTCGGCAAACCATATAAGCTGGGATGGAAACATCTCAAGCGGGGGCAACCAGGCGTTAACAAGTAGTGGCGACTCATATAACTTTATTAGTGGGGCCACCGTACCTGAAAACGTGAATTTTGAGAATCCCTTAAATCCAAATACCGGCATCGGTCTGCCGTATCACTCGGTGCTGGGCGTCCGAGCTATCGCCGGAGCAGACGGCGCGGATAAGGCGGTTGTCGTTATAGGCAATGGGATTCGCGCCGGCGCGGGCTGCAAAGCTGTGGGAAAAGATTACAGCTCTCCTATAAGAACGATGTACGTCGTCTCTCCATACGCCGGCGCGCCCGACGTGGCTGTCTTCTATCAGGCGCTCTACGAGGGCGAGCCGTTTAAGATCAGCTTCAAAAACAGCTTGACCGACCGCTGGGGCGAACCAAGCGTCGATCGCATCTACCTGGGGACGCTCAACCGCGCCAACACCTACGATAAGCCGGCGCGCGTCAACAGCGAACTGGCGCTTATTGTCCGCCGCGAAGGGAGCAGTACGGTTACCAACGAAGGCGCGCTCAATCAGGTGATCTGCGTAAATGCGCAGAACTGCGCGTTTACAAATAATATAGAACGTTATATCAGCGCGCCTTTCTCCACAAGGGAGGCTTACGAGGCCAACCGCACCGTTTTGAACGGCGATCTGGCGCTGTACCGCTACGCGGCGGTCAATAACCCGGCTGTCTGGGAAATTCAGACATTCAGCGGCGACGGAGCGACGGAGAGCACAACCTCCGCAAGCAACCTGAATGTCCTTACCCCCGGCTACGGCTACTGGGCGCGGTATAATAACACCACCGCGCTTCCTGGACAGATCGCCGGTCTGCTGCTGCAGGAGAATATCGAGGGGCGGCCGGAGTTTTACAATGGCAAGCTAGCTCCGGGCTGGAATCTGCTTGCCTTTGACGACGCCAGACTCCGCCATACCACCAGCGGGGTTGTTATTAACAGTACCGCCGCTACGCCATTTGACATTATCTCTCCGTTTGGCGACATAAATGTTTCTCTCTCAGGCACAGATGCAAACGCGGTAGCAGTCTTTAATCAGAAGATTAAAACGCACAATGACTATGCGGCGACAGAGGGGTCAGCCAACCGCTTTAATATTTATGCCTATGTTGTCAACAGTGGCGCGGCGCTGATCTCCGATAAGCCGTTCTATATCGGTAGGGGTGGGACAACGTTCACAACCACCGGCCTTTCTTCGCTTGCGGGCAGGACTTTCGACGCTAACGAAGCTTTTGCTATAGCCAACGGTGTTCAAGCGGTAAGCACCAAGCTTGGGGAATACGCGGTAGTCGTAGAGAGAAACAAAGATTATAATATTACAAGCATGGCATACCAGCTTGGGTTTGGGCTTGCCCATTGGGTTACCAACAGCGACCCAGGAAGCGCAGGCGGGATGAGCGACACAATGCAATTATTAGATTTCAACAACACCAACGTTGGCTTTACCGCCGGCAACACGGATCTTTTCCCCACGTCGTTAGGAGCAGGTGCACAGGTGCTTAGTATTGATCTTGACGTGAACGTCACCACATTCGACGCGCTGCTGTTCGCCGCTACCGAGCGCTTCTTTGTCCGCGAGGAGACCAGCGTCCGCGTGTTCGATCTGTACTGGGGCGCGGACGCGAACCATACGGCGATAGAGATTGTCCACGACGGAAGTAGGGTGGGTTCGGTGTTTGACATTAACAGCACTATCAGCCCATCTGATGGTACTGAGATGCAAAGAATGCTAAGTGAGCTAAATTCTGCCAGCGGTGACTATAACGCTACCTTCATACGGGACACGAACAACTCGCTGATATTTGTTTCAAACGTGGCAAACTACGATATCAAGGAGTACAACGCCACCCATAACCTGCTGCTTGACCGCTATCCGGGCGAGCAGGCGGATGTCAACAACTCCGTTTACGGACCGTTCTTAAAGGCGTATCAGGCGTCCGCTCTGACAAAGGGTGAGTTCAACGTAAGCGGCAGCAACGCTGTAGTTCTCTCTCCGACAGTAGCCGATCTGACCTACGCGGCGTTCTGGGCGGACGACTTCCCCAGTAACGGGCCCATCTACTATATGACGGCGAACGGCTATACGCCGGAGATGTTTATCTCCGCCGAGACCGCCGACATCAATACCACCACCTCCAACGCCCCCGGCACCATAAGCTGGAAGGCGCTTGATGTTACCCGCAACCCCGCCGAATGGTTCGATCCCGCCAACGGCTTTGAGCTTTTCTGGACGGAAAAGGAGCGCGGCTACTGGGTCTATCTCTCGCAGGGCTTTGAAAACCCCGTAGGGGTAAGCGGCGCGCAGATCACCAGCACCAGCCGCGTCTATAAGCACTTTAATCTGCCCGCAGGCGGCAGCGATGTCTATCCGGTGTTCAACTGGTTCAATGGCAGCCTGACGGCAAGGGTAAGAGGGCTGGTCCGCCCCAACTACACCAGCGGGCAGTCCTATAACGTGCAGGCGGACATTAACGGGGAAAGGGTCGTTATGACCCCGACGGGACCGCTATACGCATCAGGCAGCGACTTCACGGCGGAAATCTCCGACTTTTCGGTAAGCTCGCTGCGACCCATAGGCGCGATCGACGCGACGGTAACGGCAAGCGACGGACTGGGCGGCAGGAGCAGCGCGGATATCAATATTACGTACGTTCAGCCGGCGACGCCGACGCTGACCTTCAGCGGGAACACGCTGACGGCGGCGAGCGACCCCAACGCGAAAAATATACTGCTGTTTAACGGTCACCAGCCGGATACCAACTACAGGCATATCGCCTTCTTCCCGGCGACAGCGGAGGGCAACGCCAGCTTCAATCTGAGCGAGGTGTCGGGCATCACCTATCCGGCAGCGCTATTAGATATACCATTCGATGGCGCAGTGGCGGACGAAAATAACGATACTTACAGAGATATTGTCAAGGAACTTCTGGTCGGCGCTTCGACGGGCGCTCCGGATGTCGTTACCGGTAATTACGCCGGCGGCACAAGCGTTTACTCCAATCTGCGCAGGCAGTTTTATCTGCCGGTCTATTCGGGTACGGCGCATCTCAAGATTTCGGCGGCGGAGCAGAACGCGACAAAACCCGTATCCTTCTATAACCTTCCGGCGTTCGATCAGAACAAAACCGACTACGGCGTTCAGTTTGCCTACACGACGGGGGTAGGGGCAAATATAGTAACCGTAGTCTTCCAGCCTAAAGACGTCGCGCTGTCGGACGGCGGAATAACGCACGTCAACCTGTATTCGGAAGACGGTGACGCGTTCCTGGGCGAGCTGGGCTATATCAGAAGCGTCTACGAAGGCGAGGCTTTCTACGTCTATGTAATCCCAGACACGGCGGGCGCGACCGGAAGCTGGTACTACGGCGTATTCCAAGGTGACAGGATTACTGGCAATCCTCCTCTTGGACAATGGGGTATAGATCCTAACGTCAACTCGAATACTCCGTACAAGGTTGTCGTACGGCGGGTGGATACCCGGCAGCAGTTGTAAGGAGACAGGGGTGAAGAGGGCGCTGTCAGTAACGACGCTGTTAATCGCGGTTCTCGCGGCTGCCCAGCCGCAGAGCCGCCCTCCCGTCCCCGACGTAGCGGCGGCGGTCGCTAAGCAGGAGATTTTGAAAAACTGCAAAGTGCCCGCCTCCGTGGTCGTGCTTCCGCCTCTGGTGGAGCCGGACTTCAGGGCGTGCTCGAACGCCTATTACAAGCCGGACATTCCCAACGCGGAGTATTCGCTTTCGGTGATGTTCTCTTCCGCGGTGAAGGTGGAGAGCATAACGGAGGCGCGGGGGCTTCTGAGGGTGTACGAGATTAACGCGAGCGTAGGCAACACCAAGCTTCACCTGCTTTGCGACGAGCAGGTAAAACGCTGCTATGAAATAGCGGATTCTTATACGTTTCCGGAAAAAAAGGAGAAAAAATGAAAAAGCTGAAAATCGCGGCGCTTTTAGCGGCGCTGGCGCTGTTTGGAATCGGCTGCGGAGAAGGCGGCGGAAGCAGCGGCTCGGCGATAAAAGGCAGCGGCAATAAGGGAGTTTCGGTAGGTCAGGACGGCTTTACCGACGATACAAAGTTCGTTGATGAAAACGGCAATCAGGTCGATCGCATCGGCGACATTCAATCGGACGGCACGGGGGAAGTTCCGCCCAGGGCTCCCTCGTTCGTAAGACCCGCGAACATTCCAGAGGTGCCGGTTCCTCCGGCGGCTGGCTGACGCGGCGGCAAAACGCCGAAAGGATCGGCTTCGCAAGGGGCGGGATTGGCTGACGCCGCCCGCCCCTTTGCCGTTTGGCGCAGACCGGAAATCTCTGGCGCGCTTCTGTATGGCAGGCAGCGCGTATCCTGCCAGAGGCGCCGGTTCCTCCGGCGGCTGGCTGACGCGGCGGCAAAACGCCGATACAGAGACTTTCGCTGATTTAATTCCATTGGTTAAGGAAAAGCTGTTTGGACGCGGATGTGAGTTGCGCTTTGAAACGGCTTTGCGCCTCTTTAATCCTCGCGCCTCAGAGTCCAGCGTTCAGTTCCGATGGCGGTAACGGCGGAGGTTCTGGCGGCGGCGTATCGGTATCGCAACCAAACGCACCGACGAGAAAGAACCCTGTTTGATCGCCGCCGCTCGCTATTGCGGCTTTCAGTTCCGATGGCGGTAACGGCGGAGGCTCTGGAGG
>JAITRJ010000018.1 GCA_031288475.1 Helicobacteraceae bacterium
TTCCCGTCAATGCTTCTGCATAGCTTTCCGCGGAACGCGGTTGAGTAAAGCCTGTCTTTGCAGGTGCAGATGTGCTCTTCTCAGGCAGTTGTTTGTGTGAAGCGGGAAGCCGCGTGATCATTGCTGGATAACCCGTCACGCGCGGCACCATTGCCGCGCCAGGCGCTGAAATTACGATTTCGCTTTTTGTCGGCGGAGCTTTACGATCCTCCGCGAAACGCCGTCCCGCGATCCAAAAACTTCCGGCAATATCACGTTCAATTTATTGGCGTCTTGGCATCAATCAAGACGTGAGTTTGCGCACGGCCAGATGCGTATTTATACGACCTCTAATATGCGATTGCGGCAGATCAATTCGCGGGTAATTTTCACTATTGCGGCCGACTTAGCTGCGCTTATTGCGCACTGGTCTTGGGTAAGCTTATAGCGCGGAGACGCCCGCATATCATCTATGCGCATCCGTAGCAGACGCCGATCGCCTAAAAGAGCGCGAAATTTTTCAGGATTTTCAGTCCTGTCGTATAACTCTTTTCGGGGTGCGGCTGAATCGCCAGCACATTTTCCTTTTGCGCGGCGCAGGCGAACTCGTAGCCGTAAAAGCAGGTCGCCGTTACGATTTTCTGATCGCAATCGGCGTGGTAGCTATGGACAAAATAGAGCCGATCTCCGCTCTCGATTCCATTAAACAGCGGCGAGTTTTGCGAAATGATTAGTTTATTCCACCCCATATGTGGAATTTTGATCGAATGTTCGGCTTTTTTAGAATCAAACCGCCTGACCGTTCCGCGGAAAAAACCAAGCCCGACAGCGCCCGGCGACTCCTCGCTGCTTTCAAACAGAAGCTGCAAGCCGAGACAGACGCCTAAAAGCGGCCTGCCTTCTTTGACAAACCTACCGATAGCCTCGCCCAAACCGCTCTCCCTGAGGCGTTGCGCCGCGTCGCCAAACGCTCCGACTCCGGGCAGAATCAGCCGATCGACATCCTTTAAATCTTCGGGGCGCTTTACCGTTGCCGCCTCAAATCCTATGCGGGCGATCGAGTTTCTGAGACTTGCAAGATTGCCCATCTGATAATCAACGATACCGATCAATCTGTTCTCCGCCGACTTATTGCGATATGTATTGTAGCAGGGGGGCGCGGAATTCCGGTCTCAGGCAAAGGGTTGCGAAATAACGGCGCGATAAAAGGTGCAGATACAACGCGTACGCGGCGTTTGATGGTTTTGATTGGGCGTTTTGGGGACGTTCGTCCTAAGCAATATAAACGCGACAAGTCCTGCCGACTAGATGGAAGAAAGAGGGTTTCAACGGATTCACATACAGGCTTTATGCCTGCAGCGCGGTTAAAAGAAGCGCCGCCGCCGATGTTAAAAAGACGCGCGGATCCACATAGAGGAGATCATCAAAATCCAGATACGTTGCTTCAATAGCATCTGTCCGTCAAACCTTTTCCAAAATTTGTTCCGATCCTTGCAATCCATGCGTACCTGGTTTGTCGCGCAATCAATCGGATTAAAGCTTTCCGCGCCGCCGAATTTGGTTTGCGCGCGCGGCGGTTCTGAATTCTTGCGGATATCTGTTTAGCGCCATTATTTCACAGATCGGACGCTTCAGCGCTAAGAGTTTAAGCGCGCAGGAATATAATAACGCGCCAATTTCAATGCAGATTTTATAGTGAGAAAGGGACGACAATGAAGCGAGATCTTCATCCTGAACTTGTTGAATGCACCGTCAGTTGCGCCTGTGGCAACACATTTACAATCAAATCCACAAAGGATTCGATCCGTCTGGATATCTGCGATAAATGTCATCCGTTCTATACGGGAAGCGAGAAAAGCGTGGATACGACGGGGCGTGTTGAGAAGTTCAACAAAAAGTATGGCTTAGCCTAAGTGCTCAGTTTTCTGCCGACTCCAATCGGCAATCTTGACGATCTCAGTTTTCGCGCGCTTGAGAAGTTGCGGGAAGCTGAGATTTTTTTCTGCGAGGATACTCGAGTAACCAAAAAACTGCTTTTCCTCCTGCAATCGCGTTTTGACGTACGATTCTGCGAAAGCGCCCGCTTTATTGCTATGCATTCCCACAACGAAAGGATGCTTGTCGAATCGCTTAATTCTGCGCTGCTGGCAAAGCGGTGCGTTTACGTCAGCGACGCTGGTATGCCGTGCGTCAGCGATCCTGGCGCGGCGCTTGTTGCCTTTTGCGTTGAACATAGCGTGGATTATGAGGTGCTGCCCGGCGCGAACGCAGCGATTACAGCGTTTGCGGCAAGCGGCATAGAGAGCGCCGGCTTCCTTTTCCATGGCTTCCTGCCTCATAAATCTCTTGAAAGAAAAGGCGTTTTGACAAAACTACTCCAATCGGAAACGGCGGTTATCATATACGAATCACCGCGGCGGATCACCGGTTTCGCGCGGCTTTTGCGCGAGCTGGAGCCGGATCGGCGGCTCTTTGCCGTTAAAGAACTGACAAAGTTGTACGAAAAACGGTTTTTCGGGACAGCGGAGCAGTTTGCCGTTACGCTTGATCAACTGAACCTCAAAGGAGAGTGGACGATCGTAATAGATCGCCGACAAAGAGCGAAAAGGGACCAAAACGAATGGCTGATCGAAGAGCTTCTCAAGCTAGACGCGCCGGTAAAGCCTCTTTCAAAGATACTGTCGCGCCTTACGGACGAAAGGGCGAGTCTCTGGTACGAAAGGCTCAAACCTCCTCAATAGCTTTTTCGATCCTATCTAGCTCATCTTTAAGTTCCTGATATTCGATCGACCTTTGCAGATACGCCTTTAGCAGCGCTTTAGCGGTGATGTTGTGCTCGCCAAGATCGTCAAGCGCTTTGGCAAGAACATTGTCTGCTTCATCGCTTATGGTTATGTCGTAGCTTTTGTTTTCAATTTTTACCGTTCTAAGCGCCATCGTCAAAAAATACCTTGTTTTTTCTTGATACTATACCCTAATCCCCTCCCCATTGACACTTTAAGCAAAAAAGTATACAATTCCGCCCTACCAAATTCCGGGCGTGTAAAAGCGCTCCTGATATTGGCGGTTCCTTGACAACTAAGCAAGT
>JAITRJ010000021.1 GCA_031288475.1 Helicobacteraceae bacterium
TTTGAGAGCTCGAGTATAATCCTTGAGCGCATTTTCGTAATCGCCGAGCTTTTGGTAAGCGTCCGCGCGATATTTATAATATTGCTCCACGGCGATATATATCCCGTCATCTTGGTTTGTCTCTTTGATGGCTTCCGACCAACGCTCTATCTCTTTTTGGAGATACTCTTGTCCCGTGCCTATGCGTTCCGCGCCCGCGGTATTAATCGTCAAAAACATCGCTACCAATCCTTTCATCAGAGTTTTCATCTTTTCATTCTCCTGCCCTAATACCAAATGCAAAACTCGTAATGAGTAATGTGACTGCCATCGTTTTTTCTCACGCTCTTTGATAATTTCCTAAACCGCTTCATCTTAATTTAAAGTTTTAAATATTAAACGCTCCGTACTGCTAGATTGCCACGCCACTTCGCGGCTCGCAACTACAAAAAGCGCGAATCGCCGCGACGTATTTCACCTGCGATGACAGATGAAAGCGCGGCGCTTCTTTATGTCTTGCCGCTTTCGCAAGACATTCCTCGCAATGACGAAAATATCCGTCGCCGCTGCCAGCCGTCGGAGACAACTGTGCGAGGCGCTAAGAAAATGACGCAATCAAGCAAAAACAAAACAGCCGTTCGTCTAACGCCCTTGGCGCTTGGCAACGGGGAAATCGTAAGTTACGATAGGCAAACGCCACCGCAATACTTTCAAACTAAAAACATATCCGTTCCTCGATGCTCAAAGTTTTTGCATTTTATCACTTCGCTTGTAATAACGCTTTCCTCCTCCCGATCTGAACACTCGTCGCCGCGGAATCGCAAGCTTATAAAGCGAAGCGATTCGGAAAAGGCGCTGGGACTTGCATTACGCGATCGCGCTTTTCATTTATGCTTCTACGCTTCGCTTCACGATACCCTTCTCCCCCTTCTGGAACTTCAGGCGGCAAGCCGCTTATCGCTTCTTGAGAGGAACGAGGGAGATGGATTCCCATCCCTCTCGTTACGGGTCGGCGGCTAAGTTCGTCCCTCAACCATAGGCGAGTTTGAGGATAAACCACCGTTTTCGCGTAACAAAAGCGTGTGTGATTGCGTGTCAAGAGAGTGAGTGCTTTTTTTGCGGTTGAACCAGAAAAGACGCGCGGGCGCAACTCAACTTTCAGTACAATGGCACGATATTTTTTTGGGACATAAGCGATGGCGTTGGAAAAAAGCTGGTTTGATCAGATGGGCGGGGAATTTTCAAAGCCGTATATGCAGGAGCTGAAACGGTTTTTGATCGGCGAGCGTGAGGCGGGAAAGTTTGTATTCCCACGAGCCTCTCTCTGGTTTCGCGCCTTTGAGCTTACTCCGTTTGAAAGTGTAAAAACGGTGATCTTAGGGCAAGACCCATATCACGGCGCGGGACAGGCGCATGGGCTTGCCTTTTCGGTGCAAAAAGGGGTGACAATACCGCCGAGTTTGGCGAATGTGTATATTGAACTTAAAAATGACATAAATTTTACGCCGCCCGATCACGGATTTTTGGAAAAGTGGGCGCTGGAGGGCGTTTTGCTGCTTAACGCGACATTGAGCGTGGAGAAGGATCGCGCGGGAAGCCATCAGAACAGAGGGTGGGAGATATTTACCGATCGCGCGATCGAGGCGCTTTCTAATAGACGCGAACATCTTGTGTTTATGCTTTGGGGCAGTTACGCGCAGAAAAAGGCGGGGCTGATCGACATTGGAAAACATCTGATCCTCAAAGCGCCGCACCCCTCTCCCCTCTCCGCTCACCGCGGTTTTTTCGGATGCGGGCATTTTTCAAAAGCAAACGAATACCTGAAAAGGCACGGCATAACGCCGATTGAATGGCAGCTTTAGTTTGCCGCGCGTCCACAAAAATTAATATAATAACCGATCTTTATCTGCCAAGGACGATGTTGCGGCTGTTAGCTCTTTTCACGCTCTTTTTTTTGCTTGCGGCGTGCGGCTATAAACCGGCAGATCGCTACGCCCAAAATCTGATAGGCGAAACGGTTTTTGCCGATGTCCAAATTTCCCTTTCTGATCCTGCGGCTGGACCTATTCTGATCGACGCCGTGAACGAAGCGCTTGTTACGAAACTGAACCGGCGGTTAGTCGACAGGGAAAGCGCCGACGCGATTATCCACATCAAAAACGGGCGCTACGCCATCTACTCTCTGGAAACCGACGCCGAAGGCTTTGTAGCTACTTATCGCAGCAGCGTTTCGATGAACGTTACTGTTTACGGCAGGATTGAAAGGAGCTTTAACATCAGCGGAACGCACGATTTCCCCGTAAGCGACGCTTCCGTTCTCAGCGACGCTCAAAAGACAAACGCCGTGCGGGAGGCATCATTGAGGGCGCTTGATATGCTGATAGCAAACCTGATCTTTCTGGGACACGATAGTGACCGTAAATGAGGTGGCGAAACTGACGCTTGGGAGAATGCGCCGTACAAAGACGGAGCCAACGCCGGAGAATTACGCGCGTATATTCGCTTCGGTGGTAAAGCGTTTCAAGCTCAGAAGTTTTGAACACGACGCAGCTTCAGAGACGATAACAAGCGATCGGTTCGCCAGCCTTCGGCTCAACACCGCAAACGCGATGATCGCCAGCGCCTGCCGTGAGCTTCGCGCCCTGCTGACAATCATTGAGGAATTTGCCGACGGCAAATTATCCAAAGAAGCAACCTTCTCTCTCAGCCGCGATCTCACCCATCCGTTGATCCTTCGGGACGACGCAGATCGGTGGGAGAATATCGCAAGGGGCGATGTCCAACTAAACTACAACAAGCCTGATATTCATTCAAGAACGCTTGGAAATATCGCATACGAGTTTAAGCAAAGCCTCCGTCAGCAGGAGAAAAGCGCAAAGGAAATTGGTGAAGAGTCGCAAAGGCTTTCTGCCAGATTGCAGAGCAGGGACGCGCAGGCGACGCTACTGGAATTCAACAAGAAGCTGAGCGAAGAAGTAGCGCATATACATTCGCTTCAAAAGAGGATTGAGGATTTGGAGAGTGAAATAGAAAAACTGCGCGGCGTTTCACTGGAGGATTTTCTGACAAAGTCGCCTAACAGACGGGCGATCGAGGAGACATTAGAAACACTTGAAACCGAATATAGCGAGAATAAAGAAAACTACGCGGCAATCTTTTTTAAGATCGATCAGTTCGGCAAGCTTACAAGAGACGTCGGGTTGGAATCGATCGAAATCGTACTGAATATTATGGTGCGCTTTATGAAGGCAAACCTGCCGGAACGGGCGAGATTCGGACATTATTTCGGATCGTTCTGGCTGATCGTCATAAAAAGCGATATGCTGGACGAGATCAAGAGGCGGACGGAAGCGCTTCTGGAACTTTTGGCATCGAAAAAGTTCGTATATAAAGACATCACGTTCTCGATCACCGCGAGCAGCGGCATAGGTATTAGAAGCGAATTCGCTTTTCAGCGCAATATGTTAAATCACGCTGAAAAAAGTATGCGCGCAGCGGAAGCCGCTGGTGGAAACAGGCTGTTTCTATGAAAGAATTTCTAGCACGAAAAGGAGAAGCTTATACAAATATAAATATCGATCGGATGCCGCGTTTGTGGCGTGAGCGCGGGAATCGCTTTTTTCTGCCGAAAATTATACATATTATTGGCACAAACGGCAAAGGAAGCACAGGGCGGATTTTAGCGAAGTTTTTAGTCGATCACGGATTTAAAACTTTGCATTACAGTTCTCCCCATATATTTGACATAAACGAACGATTCTGGCTTAACGGAGCGGATATAACCGACGACGAGCTGAACAAAGCGCACCTTGATACTCTGAAAACTATCGGCGAAGAGCTGGCTGACGAGCTTAGTTACTTTGAGTATGCTACGGCGATTGCCGCGACGCTTTTAAGGGGGTGTGACTACGGCGTGATCGAAGCGGGACTTGGCGGCGAATACGACGCGACTGCCGTTCTGCCCGCAAGCCTTATGCTGGTAACGCCGATCGGCTACGATCATCAAGCCATTCTGGGAGAGAGCATAGAGGCGATCGCCTCTACCAAGCTAAGAGCGGCCAGATCGCCAACGATCATCGCAAAGCAAAACAGCGCCCGCGTCTATGAGATTGCCGCGCGAATCGTAAAAGAGCGTGGATTTGAGCTATTTCGCGCCGAAGATATTTCGCCGGGAATTAAGGAATTTACGGACAACAAAGCGCCTCCTTTTATGGCGATTAATCGGCAGCTTGCCTTTGCCGCGGCGGTTTTTTTAGGTTTAAATCCTTCGGTCAGCGCTTTTTTGATCAATCCGCTTCTGGGGCGTATGACGCAAATAGCGCCCAATATAACGATAGACGCGGGGCATAACCTCTCGGCGGCGGAGGCTGTAAGAGAGGCGTTTGGCGATAAGCAAGCGCACTTAATCTATAATTGCTTTCAGGATAAGCCGTTTGGCAGGATTTTAGAGACGCTCAAGCCGATCATCAAAGATGTGTTGATTTTGCGGCTGACACATCCAAGAGCGGCGAGGGAGGAAGAATTACTCAATGCCGCTAAAGGGCTGGGCGTTGGGTGTAGCTATTTTAACGGCAGGTTGGAAGAGGGTGAACTGTACCTTGTTTTTGGCGGTTTTGGCGTGATCGAGGCTTTTCTGAGGGCGTACGGTGCGCGATAAAACCACTATCACGATCACAACGCTGCAAGGCTCCAGAAGCTGGACGATCGATCAGGTTATAAAAAGCGCAATCTTTTACGTACTAGCGGGAATTGCCACCATTATTGTAATCGGGGCGGCAAGCATCTACTTTCTTCTGGGCGAAATGGACAACTTCTCAAGACTTAAAGAGCAACACAGAACTCTTCTCATAACCAGCAACGAGTTGGAAGTCAGTATCGACGAAAAGCGCACTCAGCTCGCGGAAATTTCGGAAAAGATAAACGACATTGAGTCGATGATCGGAATGACACCCCAGGTAGACGGTGAAGTTCATTCGCGTTTGGATACAGCGCGTATCAGCGCGGCGGAGCGCATGCTGATGCTGCGCATGGTCCCCAGCGGCGTGCCGGTTGAGTACAAAGGGCAGACCTCGCCGTTTGGCTGGCGCTACCACCCGCTCAGGCTTACGCAGCGGGAATTTCATACCGGCGTCGATCTCCGCGCGCCGCTTAGTACGAGCGTTTATGCCGCGGCCGACGGGGTGGTGGATCTGGTGCGCACCAATCAAACCGTAGGTTTTGGCAATCTTGTCGGATTGACCCATTCGCTTGGTTTCAGGACGCTTTATGCTCACCTTGATCGCGTCGTGGTTTCGCAGGGGGATTTTGTGCAAAAAGGTCAGTTAATTGCATATTCAGGAAATACGGGCTATTCTAACGGACCTCATTTGCACTATGAGGTTCGCTATCTCAACAAACCGCTTGATCCTGTGGCGTTTATGGAGTGGGATTTGAAGAGCTATGAAGCGATTTTTGAGAGGGAGAAAAAGATTCAATGGGATTCGGTAGCAAAAGGAATAACATGGCAGTGGACACTTCTGGAACAACTATCGTCGCAAAAGGAACCAAGATTACCGGTACAATCGAGATTGAGTGCAAACTCCACGTCGACGGACAGGTAGATGGGACGATAAAGTCAAGCAACGTTGTTACGATTGGCTCATCGGGCAACATAAAAGGCGAAGTCTTCGCCGAAAAATTGGTAGTAAACGGTGAAATGAACGGCAACGCCGATTGCGCCAACATTGAGATATTGGCGAACGGAAGAATGACGGGCGATGTCGTATCTTCAAACCTCATCATTGAGGCGCAGGCAGTATTTGAGGGCTACAGTAAGATACGGGTCCCAGACGCGAAGCCGACAAAGTCGTTTTTTGCGAAATCCGAACCAAAAGAGTTGCCAAAAGAGCTGTGATTTTTGACGAAACAGCTTCCGCAAGCGGCTTATACGGCGGCGCGGCTTTTTAGCTTTATAAAAAGCGGCGTTAAAGCTGTCGATGGCGCAGTTGTAAGTGGGGATAAAGCTGCCGCTTTCTCGGCGGAGGCTCTTAAAATTCTGGGGATAAACGCCTATGTACTGCCGGATCTGAAGGCGTGTTTCGGGGAAGACCTGCGTAGCTATCAGGAAGAGCTTCTGTCGCTTTGTGAAACGCTCGGCGATTTTTATCGCGCGGAAGACAGCGGCTTTTTGATCGTTCCCGCCGCCACAGCATCTAAATTTTTACCCTCACGGGCACTGTTTGAGTCATTCGAGCTTCGTTTCGGAGATACGATCAACGTAAAATCGCTGCTTTCCGCACTGTTAAACTGGGGCTATTCCGCCGTCGACATTGTGGAACAGAAAGGAGAGGTAAGCGTTCGCGGCGAGGTGATCGACATATACTCAAACGCCTATGCGAATCCCGTGCGTGTCCTGCTTAACGGCGATCAGATAGAGAGTCTTCGGTTTTTCGATATCACAACGCAAAAGAGCGGGAAGGAGGAGATTGAAAGCGCGGTAATCCACCCAGCGCTATTTGCGATGGACGCCTCTTTGCAGGAGAGAATGCGGCGGCTGATAGATGATGATCCAAACGAAAGTTTTCTTAAAGATATAGCTTCGCTTGGCTTGTGGAAGCTGCGTGATCTGGGGCTTGGCGTCAATATCTTGGAAAACCGCAGGTTTGTCGCCGCTGAGGATTTAAACGAAGAATTGGAAGAGATATACCGAGATAATCAGAGCGGTTTAATTGAGCGATCATTTTTCGACGCGCTTTTGATGCTGACGGGAGAAGGGGAGTTCAAGCCTATCGCCGTTGATTCGCCAAAGACGCTTATAGATTTTCACAAGGAAAAAGAGATCACGATTGTCTGCCTGTACGACGCGCAGCTAAAAGCGGCGGAGATCGAACCGAAGGCGGACATACAGTTTCTGCGCGTCGACAGCGCCGCCAGCCTTATTAGTTCAACGGAACTTATCATTTCGCTGAACAAACCGCGGAAAGCGCGCAGGCAGCGGCACGCGAAGCTTATGCTGGATTCGCTCTGTGTGGGCGATCTTGTGGTACACGAGCAGTACGGAGTCGGACGCTTTGAGGCGATTGAACAGGTGAATATTCTGGGCGGAATACGCGATTTTATTGCGATCGAATACCTTGGCGGCGAACGGCTGCTGCTACCGGTTGAAAATCTCCATCTGATCGATCGCTTTGTGGCAGAAAGCGGCGTTTTGCCAGCTTTGGATCGTCTTGGTAAAGGCGGTTTCGCGCGAATAAAGGAAGGAGTCAAACGAGAGCTTTACGAGATCGCGAACGAGATTGTCAAACGCGCCGCCTTGAGAGAGACGGGCGAGGCAAACGTGATTGAGGCGGACAGCGAAGCGATTGGGCGATTTCAAAACAGCGCCGGTTTTGATTATACAGAGGATCAGATCCGATCGATTGGAGAGATTTTCGCCGATCTAAGCAGTGGTAAGGCGATGGATCGGCTGTTGTGCGGAGATGTGGGTTTCGGTAAAACCGAAGTGGCGATGAACGCGATCCTAGCGGCTGTATGCGCGGGGTTTCAAGCGGCGCTGATCGTGCCGACAACGCTGCTTAGTCATCAGCACTTTGCGAACTTACAAGAGCGGTTTGAGCCGTTTGGTCTGGTCATACGCCGCCTTGATCGCTTTGTGTCCTCTTCTGAAAAGGCGGCAGCTAAACGGGGTCTCAGGGAAGGCGAGATCGATGTTGTGGTAGGAACGCACGCGCTATTGGCGTGCGAGTTTAAGAATCTTGCGCTGATGGTTGTCGATGAAGAACAGAGGTTTGGCGTTAAGCAAAAAGAGGGGCTGAAGGACAAAAGCAGAAACTTGCACGTTCTTTCTATGTCCGCGACCCCAATCCCCCGCAGCCTCAACATGGCGCTTAGCGGCATTAAAAGCATAAGTCGGATAGAGACGCCGCCAATTGATCTGCTGAGCGTGCGCAGCTATGTGCGGGAGTTTGATGAAAAGGGCGTTAAAGAAGCGGTTTTACGCGAGAAAAGGCGCGGCGGGCAGGTGTTTTATCTCTTTAACCGCATAGCGGGAATCGAGGCAAAAAAGCGCTTTCTGGAGAAGATTCTGCCCAATTTGAGAATCCTCGTACTGCACTCGCGGGTCAGCGGTGATATTACAGAAACGGAGATGCTGCGTTTTGAAAGAAGCGAATACGATTTGCTTTTATCCACTACGATCATTGAATCCGGCATACATATGCCAAACGTAAATACGATCATCATTGATGGGGCGGATCGTTTCGGTATCGCCGATCTGCACCAGCTTCGCGGACGAGTGGGCAGATCGCGCAGGCAGGGTTACTGCTATTTTGTAGTGGAGGACAAGGAGACACTTACGGATGAGGCAAAAAGGCGGCTAATCGCGCTGGAGAGCAACTCTGCGCTTGGCAGCGGCGCTAATCTTGCCTTCCACGATCTGGAGATTCGAGGCGGCGGCAACATTTTGGGGGCGGATCAAAGCGGGCATATCAAGCAGATCGGCTACAGCCTTTACCTGAAGATGCTTGAAGAGGCGCTGGATGAACTCAAAGCGGCATCGAAGGAGCGCAAAAGCAGCGTCGAATTACAGCTTGGGATTAAAGCGTTTATCAGTCGGGACTGCGTAGCGGAGGAGCGTTTGCGGCTGGAACTGTACCGCCGTTTTTCACAGGCAAAAAACGCTGGTGAAGTGTATGAACTGGAAGCAGAAATAGAAGATCGTTTCGGCGCGATCGATTCCAGCACGAGATCGTTTATTGATCTGATGGAGATTAAAACGCTTGCGGAAAAGAACGGAATTATGGTTGTGCGCAGCTTCTCGACCGATATTTCGCTTACCTTTGAAGACGGAAGGGAAGTCGCGCTCGTCTCACCCAGCAAAGATGACGACGACATTATTAAAATTATGTTGGAGTACCTGAAAACGCTGGACATTTAAGCAGTACGAAGATAAGAGCCATTGCGCCCTTATCTCTATTCGTCATTGCTCTCGCCGGTCAAGTCACCGCCTCATCGCAATCGACGACCCCCCCTCACATCAAACCTCACAATCCTCCCTTCTGATTAATTCAGAAACTTTAGCTTAAGATTCATTCGGCTTATGCGTATCAGCAGTAAAGGAGAGAGAAGATGATCCGTCTTTT
>JAITRJ010000053.1 GCA_031288475.1 Helicobacteraceae bacterium
TGCTTTGATTTTGGTCCCAGAGCGCCTGAACTTTGCAAGATATCGTATTGTCTTAGCAGCTTATAAGAGGCGTTGTTTTCATCTTTCGCGTATAGCTCCAAAACGGCTTCGTCCTTATAGGCTACAAATAATATATTGAGTTTATCCGCGTCCAATCCAGCGTCAAGCAGGCTTTTTGAGACAATCCCGCCTTTGTCTTTCAGCGCGGCGCGGACGCGTTCGTATCTTTTCTGCTCGTCTAAGAAGCTATTTTGCGCAGCCATCACAAATCCTAATAAAAACAGATACAAAATCGCGGCTTTTTTCATGCAAATCCCTTATCGCGAAATTTTATATAAAAATCCATAACCGAGCAGTCATCCTGATTATGGGAAAATGGATCGCGAGCAACACGCTCCGCCAAAGGCAAGAAGAGGGAAATAAAATTAAAACCCCAGCCTGCGAGTTTGCGCATTTTTTCGGAAAAATCCAGTGCCTTTTCATAGTCAAAGTCGTCGGCGTCGAGTTCACACATTATGTGAACGCCGCGTCGATCAAAATTTCCCTGTCCTCCTCCTACGCGCGGGAACAATCATAGACAGGAAGGATACCTTACATAAGTGCGGGTATTAACTACACGCGCGCTTCTGCCCCACACGGTGGCGATACAAGCATCAAAGGCTGGTCTTAACAATATGGCGGGGAATGTGCGTTGAATCCTGTAAAGCATCCTCAAAGATTAAATAATCCCGCTGATTTTTCATTGCAAATGCCTCCTCTGTAAAAATCGGACGCAAACACGCCTACGACAAAGGCGCAAGCCGTCGTCAGACAGATCGTGTCCAGCGCTTTCAACGCGACTTTCGTTTTTTCTCCCATCGCCGCGAAAGTTGCGGTTGTTCCGGCGTTGTTTTTTGAACTGAGGCGCGGATTTAATGCAGGAAATGGCGGATACCCGTAAATAGCATAGCGATTTGACGCTCGTCCGCCGCGTCGATTACCTCTTGATCGCGCACGCTGCCGCCAGGCTGCGCGATCGCGCCCACGCCAAAGGAGTTTGCGACGTCGATTGAATCGCGAAATGGGAAAAACGCCTCGCTGGCCATAACGCACCCGTTGAGATTGATATTGGTCGATTCTGCTTTTCTGAACGCCGCCAGCGTCGCATCCACGCGGCTGGTCATACCCATTCCTATCGCCGCCAGCGTTCGATCCTTCACGTACGCTACGCAGTTTGATTTCGTCAGCGCGGCGATAACCCATGCGACGCGCAGATCAGCATTTTGCTCTCGGTTCGGCGTAATTTTGGTTACGCATTTCGCCTCGTCAATCTCGCTAAGTTTAACTTCGTCCGACTCCTGCATGACAAATCCGCCCAAAATATGCTTAAAATCGGTTTTGTCACGCAGATCGGGCAGACGGTCGCCTTCGCCGACTTTGAACAGCTTAAGCCGCTTTTTAGCCGCGAAAAGCTCCAGCGCCCGGCGGGTAAAACTCGGAGCGGCGATCACCTCGATAAACATTTGACTGATCTTTTCAGCTAAATCTCGATCAACTTCCCCGTTAATCGCCGCGACGCCGCCAAAAGCGGACAAGCTATCGCATTTCAAAGCCTCGTCCCACGCTTCGCACAGATTTTCTCGCAGGCTAAAGCCGCACGGGTTGCCATGTTTGACGATGCAGATCGCCTTTTGATCGAACGCGCGGGCGATCTTTACGGCAGCGCTTATATCGGTTATATTGTTAAAGCTCGCCTCGCCTTGCAACGCCTTAAAGCCGCGCGAGTAAAAGTCGTCAAATTGGTATAAAAAACCCTTCTGATGCGGGTTCTCGCCATAGCGAAGCTGCGCCACCAAACTCCCGTCAATCGCAGCGCGGCGCGGAGTTTTGCCAAAAAACGAGTTCATATATTTGGCGATAAAAGTATCGTACGCGGCGGTATGTTCATAGGCTTTAATCATCAAATCGGCGCGAAAATCATAATCGTCCTTGTTTTCCGCGACGGCTTTAATAACCGCCTCGTAATCGCCTATATCGGTAACGACGATAACCGATTTGAAGTTCTTGGCGGCGGCGCGGATCATAGCGGGACCGCCTATATCGATATTTTCGATAATCTCTTCAAAGTCGCCGCCGCGTTCTGCCGTTCGCTTGAAAGGGTATAGATTCGCGCATACCAGATCGATTGGCGCTATTTTGTTTTGCGCCGCTTGAGCGCGATCTCTGTCGTTATCGCGCCGAAATAGTATGCCGCCGTGAATAATGGGGTGGAGTGTTTTAACCCGTCCGCCAAAAAGTTCGCCAAAACCCGTAAGATCGCCGACATCCGCAGCCCGCAGATTGTTTTCAAGCAGGGTTTTCAGTGTGCCGCCGGAGCTGATAATCTCAAAATCGTTGGCGATCAGTCCTTTTGCGAATTCGACCAAACCGCTTTTATCGCTGACCGAAAGCAAAGCCCTTTTTGTCATTTTCGCTCCATCTATAATAAAATCGCTCCGTTTTTTAGCCAAAGAGCGCTTAGGAGGCGATTTTAAGTAACAACCATTTACACTTACAATCATTTTTTTCTAGGTTGTGATGAATACTATTTTTTCAAATTATAGGGGCGTTTTCAGGAAGTCCGTGTTCCTTGAGCTGATCTTTTGTGTTCTTGTTCTGATTGCGGCGTTGTTTGCTGTGCCGATCTACCTAACTCGCAACCACGTTTTCGGATCGGACGAAACCGTACTCGCGGCGTACGATCAGATAGCCAGACAGAAAAGCGCTCTGCTTGGCGAATATGTCGTTTCTGCGGGCGCGCTTTCCCTCCACCTCGCGACGCAGGCGAGCGAGCTTTACGCGAGCGAGCGCTATGAGCCGAATAAGAAGCTCTATAGGGATAAAGGCTTTACGGTCAACGGCGAAGAAGGTCAGCCGTTTAGTTTCTGGAGTACGGTAAGGGTTATAAACGAGGTGCGCCAGAGGGCGAATAAGCTAATTACGCTTCTTCCCCTTATGGAGTCGATGTTCAGCAATTCCAGCAACTACGCGTCCGCGTTTATATATCTTGACGATCCGATGGCGATTGAGCTTCCGTTAAAGGAGTCGATTGAGGTTCTGGATAAAAATTTTTCGCTCTTTGATGACCCGCTTTACAATACATTCGTCAAAAATCCACGCAGGCAGTGGCGCGTTATCGTGGACGATCATATCCGCGTTGGCGCGCCGGTATTTGCGGGAGGCGATCTGATCGGTTACGCTGGCTTTGAGATAGACGGGGGCGTATTTAAAGGGCTTGTAAAGGACGACTCTCTGCCCGATGGGAGCGTTATTGTTATTATTAACAACGACAATCAGAGCGTCGTTGCCTCGAATCTTCCAAACGGAACGGACTATAAAATATATACGGATAACAGCGACGGGCGTTTTCTTTCGGCAAAGTCGGACGTGGACGTCCTCCCGTTTTCCGTAATTTTTGCCGCGCCCGACAACACCAAAGAGCAGAAAGACGCTTTGTTTATGCTGTTGCTGAAATTTGCCGCTGCCGTTTCGTGTCTGGCGCTGACGCTTTTCTGGCTGATCGCCGCAAATGGCATAAGCGGCGTGCGATCGTTTTCTAAAATGCTCACCAGATCGATCGACACGGTCGTGCGCTTTTCGTACCATCTGGGCAGCAAGCGGGCTGAACGGCTTAGCGCGACAGGAATCGTAGAGATTGATGATCTGATCAATCATATACATCTTGCGCACTCCAAGATCGCGCAGCAGTTGATGATTGACGACACGCTGCAAATAGGTACGCGTCGTAAACTTATGGAGGATTTGGAACTGAAAGGCCCGTTCAGCGTAGTCGTTTTTGGCATACAGCACAAGGCGAAAGAGGATCTCTTTTACGCGTCGGAGGACTATATCGTAAGCCGTACCTCGGAGCTGGTGGGTGCGTTGCTGGAAGACGACGACGAGCTTTACTATCTTGGTATGAACCGTTTTGCGCTGCTGCTCAACACCGACAACCGCGCGGTCGTAGACGAATTCGCCGCGAAGGTTGCGCAAGCTGTCGAGAAAGGCAGCTATATCTTCAACAGCGTGGCGCTGCATATAGCGATCCGCGTTGGTATAGGGTCGGAACCGGCGCTGCACGGCGCGAAGCTGCTTTTAAGCGCTGAAGCGGATTTGATCAGGGCTAGAGGTCAGTAGATAATTTCCGAAGGGCTTTCATTGGCGCTGTGAAAAACGATCGCGCCATACCTTCTCGCGTACAGCCTGATCAGCAGCCTTTGAAACGAAGGCTCGGTAGAAGGTGTAAACCAGCCGTTGTTTGATATGGCGATCATATATGGCGGCGCGTCACGGTACATCGCCTCAATCCCGGCTTCATAACAGATCGCGGCGCGGAAGCGATAACCGCCAATTGTGAAGTCCGTCGGTTCCTCGGCGGTTTGATAATCTGTCGCGCCATCGAAAAACAGCGCGTTGATCCGTCGTCCCATCCATTCGGGCAGAGGGCTTGCCTCACCGAAAGGCACGAGAAAAACCTTGTCGGCTATGATCATTTTGCTCCGGTTGAATATATATGCGCTGTTAAACGGGTGACCGTTTTTTAAATGCAGGGCACCCGCGACAATCGCTATGCGGCGGCTTCTGATCAGCAGTTCTTCCATCATATCGCTGTCTTTATTAAGGAACATCACGAATACAGCCTCCGGCAGTACGATCAAATCGTATCCATTTTCAATCGCGGCATCGATTCTCTTCATAGCGTCGATCGCCTGCGCCTCTATATGTGGTTTTTCCCACTTGACGCTCTGCGGCACCTCAGTGTGTGTCAGCGCGATTCTAAACTCCGGCATATCTGCTCTTTTAGGCGTCGGCAACGCGAAAGATAAGATAAGAAGGATCGATCCAAGCGGGATCAGCCACCATTTTTCGCCGCGATGTCTTTGCAGATGAAGATAGCATCCTGCAGCCGAGACGAGACAGAAAAACGCCGCCTTATGAACTGAATAGAAACTATTTACCAACACAAGTTCGGGCTTGAACCACGTGAAGGAGAGCGGCTCTATCGCTAGAAAACCGAACGCCAAGCCGATCGCTCTGCCCCATAAAGGCAGAAATCCCATCAGCCAGAAAAGCGCCCCATAGACTATCGCCACGCCAATCGCGGCGATCGGCGTCAGAAACGGGTAGTCAGTGAAGCGGAACGAAAGCCCGATCCACCAGAACCAGAGCAGCCCCGTAAAAAAACCGATCATAAAAATTTCCCGTCTAGAGGCGTCGAGAATCAACAGAATACCCAACGGGACAAGCAGTGTGTTAAGGGCGCGCGCTTCAATGTTGAACGTTTCCAAATAGATGAATAGGCTTAACGCGAAAGAGGCGAGGGCAGAGGCCATTATAGATCTCGTGATAGTATTACGTTCCTTAAAAAAAAGAAGAAAGGATTTGGCATGGGCGGTCCAACTGGCGGCATTCTTCAAAGCATTCTCCCTTTTGTTGTTTTGTTTGCGATATTTTATTTTCTTGTTATTTATCCGCAGCAGAGACAGCAGAAAAAACATAAGGAGATGATCGATGCGCTCGCCCGCGGCGACAAGATTATCACAAGCGGCGGCATATACGCGGAGGTGGTCAGAGCGGAGGCGGATCATCTGAAGGTTAAAATCGCCGACGACGTAACGGTAAAACTCTCCAAAGAGTTTGTCGCTAAAAAAGTGGAGGATATCGCAAAGGTATGAAAAACGTTCTTTTTGCCGCTTTGCTTCTCTTGGGTTTGGCGTATGGCTCGGCAACGGCGGATCGGGCGAATTATCTCTTGGACGAAACATTGCGTGAAACGCTTACGATGCTGGGAAGCGAGGACGAAATCGCTTACCTATGCGAACTGTGCGGCGAAAAAAACCGTTTTTTGAGCGAATTGACCTTATTGATGTCACAGGAGAGTACTCCGCATGTTCAGTATATTGCTGTCAATGGCGCTGGCATAGATCTTGCCCATACTTTTGTCAAAAGAGGTGAAAAGTGGTACAACCTCGCTATCTTGCGCGATCTTGATGTCTCCGATCTATCCAAATGGATTTGTATTTCAATTGATGACAAGTTCGCTGATGGACGGGTGTGATGAACTCTAACATCAGCTTTCGCCTTCTTATCTTTATTGCCGCGCTGGTTTTCGGCGTCGCTTTCAGCCTGCCTACTCTTCTGAATACACAAAAGGGCGCGAAGATCAACCTTGGGCTGGATTTGCAGGGCGGACTCTATCTGTTGCTTGGCGTCAAAACCGACGAGGCGGTCACCAACCGCATCAAGTCAATAGCAAGCAGCGTCAGCGTTTTTGCCGAGACAAGCGACACGCTGATTGATGCGCTGGAGTTCGATGAGGCGGGCATAAGTTTTACGCTGATCGACGATCGGGCTAAACCGCGGCTTGACAAGTATCTTAAAGAAATAAAGGGGGTTGTGTCGCAGGAGAACAGCCTTCGCTATCAAATGCATTTGACCGATGGCGAAGTCAGTCTTGTAAAGAACTCGTCCGTGTTGCAGGCGGTGGAAACGATCAGAAACCGTCTTGATCAGTTTGGTCTGAGTGAGCCCACCGTGGCGAAGCAGGGTGAGGATCAGATTCTCGTGGAGCTTCCAGGCATCAAAACCGACGAGGACGAGCAGCGCGCCAGAAACCTAATCGCCCAAGCCGCGCACTTGCAGATGATGGCGGTGGACGAACAAAATATCGACAAAGTCGCTCAGTTGACACAGCATCAGGCGAGAGCGCTCGGTTCCGTTATTGTAGAGAGCGTCTACGATCGTAACGAACGCTATCTGCTCAAGCAGATTCCGATTTTAGATGGCGAACATCTGAGCGACGCAAGGGTTGGCACCGATCAGAACAACCGCGCCGTGATCTACTTCACTCTCGATTCAATCGGCGCGCAGATATTCGGCAACTTCAGCGGCAGAAACATTGGCAAGCGGCTTGCCATAGTATTGGATGGCAAGGTTTACAGCGCGCCCGTAATCAGAGAACGCATAGGCGGCGGCAGCGGACAGATCAGCGGCAGTTTCAGCAAGCAGGAGGCGATCGATCTGGCTATCGCGCTAAGAAGCGGCGCGCTGTCCGCGGGCGTCGAGATGCAGGAAAAAAGAAGCGTGGGTCCTTCGCTTGGCGAGGAAAGCATAAAGGCAAGCGCCGCGGCTCTGATCGCAGGATTTTTGCTGGTTGCCGGCTTTATGATCGTCTATTACCGCACCTCCGGTCTGATCAGTGTAGCCGCGTTATTTACCAATCTTTTTATGATCGTGGCGATTATGGCGCTTTTTGGCGCGACGCTGACGCTGCCCGGAATGGTGGGGATCGTGCTTACAATCGGTATGGCAGTGGACGCCAACGTGCTTATTAACGAGCGGATTAAAGAGCACTTGCGTGAGGGCAAAAGCGCCTTGAAGGCGATCGAGATGGGTTACGATAACGCTTTCAACGCCATACTTGACGCGAATCTTACAACGCTGATTGCGGCGATCGCGCTTTACGCTTACGGGACGGGACCAATCAAAGGCTTCGCCATCACCTTAAGCGTGGGCATTCTGTGCTCTATGCTTACGGCGATCGTAGGCACCAGAGGCATTTTCGATCTGTTATCGTCCAGGATTAACGCGAATAACATAGGATTTTATTTTTCCGTCCCCAAAAGGAGCGCGCAATGAAAACGTTAAGCTCCGCGGCTCGCATCTATCCTTTCACTAAACTGCAGAAGATATTTTTGCCGATCGTCGCGGCGATTGTTATTGGTTCGGTCGCGCTGATGATTTTCAAACAGCCCAACTACGGGATCGATTTTGCTGGCGGCACCGTGATTCAGATTCGCTACGACAGCGGGGTTCCAACGGATGCGATCAGATCAGCGCTAAGCGGCACCGTGTTTGACGGGGCGCAGATTCAAGAATTCGGAGGTCCCGACGAAGCAGTGATCAAAGCTCCCGCCGCGTCTAATTCTCTCGGTCTGGACGTGGGTGATCAGATACGCGAAATCCTAAAAGATACCGGCGGTTTTGAGATTCGCAAAATTGATATGGTCGGCGCGAAGGTTGGCGAGCAGCTAAGAAGCGCTGGAACGATGGCGGTGTTTTTTTCTTTAGTCGGCATTCTTCTTTACGTGGCGTTTCGTTTCGAATGGCGTTTCGCGATCGCCGCAACTCTGTGCGCCGCGCACGACGTGATTGTTACGCTTGGGTTTATACTGCTCTTTAACGTGCCGATCAATCTTGATATTCTTGCGGCAGTTTTGACGGTTTTGGGCTATTCGCTTAACGATACGATTGTGGTTTTCGACCGTATCAGAGAGATTATGGGCAAACCAGGCGTGAGCGAACTGAACGATACGATCGACGAGGCGATCACCAAAACACTTTCGCGCACAATCTTGACCTCGCTTACGACGCTCTTTGTGGTTTTCGCTACCTATATGCTGGGTGGAGAATTGCTTAAGCCGCTCTCTCTCGTTTTGATCGCGGGTATTACAATTGGCACGTTAAGCTCAATTTTTGTCGCGGCGTATCTGCTTAAGCCGTTTGGTGTCAGTGTTAGCGCGTGGAGAATCAAAGAGGCGGAAAAAGCTAGGATAAAAGCGGAAAAAATACGTATGCGCTCCCTCTACGAAAGAAGCGCGGTTTAATCAAAGGAGCAGTTGATGGATTGGGGTAAAGTCGTATATGTGTTCTTTACTTTGATGAGTCTGACGACGGCGGCCGGCTTTCTGTATCAGAACGATCCGGTGTATCTGTATATAGCCACCGGCGTCAATCTGATCTCCACCCTTTTGAAGGTGGGAGTACGAAATTTGCTGGCGGCGGAACTGCTGGCGTCAAGTCTGGTCGCCGATTTACATCTGATCCCGGCGTTTTTCACGCTGCTTTTTAGCAGCAATATGAACGCGGCGGTTGCGCTTACAATCGGAGCGCTGCTTTCCAACATCGTAACGATCGCGCTCTTTTTGATCGAATCGGCAAAGACCAAAGAAGATATCTGATCGTGGAAGCGTACCAGCCAAAAGCCGTGGAAGAAAGATGGCAGAGGATATGGGAACAAGAAAACGCCTTCGAGCCTAAGGGCGATGGCAAAAAACCCAAAAAATATATCATCAGTATGTTTCCCTATCCAAGCGGACGAATCCATATGGGGCATGTGCGCAACTATGCTATCAGCGACGCGTTCGCCAGAAGGTTTCGATCCGAAGGCTTTGACGTGCTGCACCCGATGGGTTGGGACAGCTTCGGAATGCCCGCAGAAAACGCGGCGATTAAACGCGGCGTTCATCCCAGAGATTGGACGTACGACAATATCGATCAGATGCGGGGCGAGATGAAGCGGCTTGGGTTAAGTTTTTCGTGGAAGCGGGAGTTTGCCACAAGCGATCCTCTATATACCAAGCACGAACAAGCACTATTTATCGATCTGTGGAACGCGGGGCTGATCGAGCGCAAAATAGGATTGCTCAACTGGTGCCCGCGCGATCAAACCGTTCTCGCCAACGAACAGGTGATCGACGGCAGATGCTGGCGGTGCGATGCCCCCGTGATCCTTAAAGAGACGGGGCAGTACTACTTTACGATTACCAAATACGCGCAGGAGCTTCTGGATGATCTGAAAAAGCTGAAGGGCAGGTGGCCCAATCAGGTTTTAACGATGCAGGAAAATTGGATTGGGCGGAGCGAGGGGCTGGAGTTTAATTTCACGCTTGATAAGGATTCCATTAACAAGCTTGGCGGTGAAATCAACGAATTTTCCGTCTTTACCACCCGTGCCGATACGATTTATGGCGTAACCTATTGCGCTTTGGCGCCTGAACACCCTATCGTCCGCAAACTTCAGGCGTTAAAGGTTCTTTCAGGCGAGGCGCTTACTTGGCTTGAGGCGATCCAGCGCGCTCCGGCAAAAGATCGCGGCGGCTTAAGCAAAGAGGGGATCGACCTGAATCTAAGGGCGATTCATCCGCTTACGGGCAGACTTATTCCGCTTTGGTGCGCCAACTTCGTTCTAAGTGAATACGGAAGCGGCGCGGTAATGAGCGTTCCCGCACACGACGATCGCGATTTTGAGTTCGCCCAAAAATACAATCTGCCAATTGAACAGGTTATCGCGCCCAAGAGCGGAGAGATAAAAATCAATGCGGCTTTTACCGATTATGGCGTTTTGATCGATAGCGCGGAGTTTAGCGCTCTGGAGAGCGGGGAGGCTAAGAAAAAGATTGCGGAGCATTTCGAGGATCTGAAGATCGGCAGGGAAATCGTTAATTACAAGCTTAAAGACTGGGGCGTTTCGCGTCAGCGTTATTGGGGCGCGCCGATTCCGCTGATTATTTGCGAGCGGTGCGGAATCGTTCCCGAAAAAAAAGAGAATCTGCCCGTTTCGCTCCCTAAAGACGCGGTTATAACGGGTGAGGGTAACCCGCTGGAAAAGTTACCCGCTTTTACCAAATGCGTTTGTCCAAAATGCGGCGCGAAGGCAAGACGCGAAACCGATACGATGGATACGTTTGTTCAGTCCAGCTGGTATTTTCTGCGCTATACAACCCCGCCTGAATTATGGCTTGATCGCCCCTTTGATAAAGAGGCGATTAAGTTTTTTATGCCAGTGGATCTATATATAGGCGGCGTGGAGCACGCTATTTTGCATCTGCTTTACGCGCGGTTTTTCACGAAAGCTTTGCGCGATACGGGGCATATCGAGATAGACGAGCCTTTTGACAGCCTCCTGACGCAAGGCATGGTGCTTAAAGACGGCGCAAAGATGAGCAAATCCAAGGGCAACGTCGTCGATCCCGACGATATGATTAAGCGTTTTGGCGCCGACGCGGTAAGAATGTTTATCCTTTTCGCCGCGCCGCCCGCCAAAGAGCTGGAGTGGAACGACAGCGCGCTGGAAGGTTGCTGTCGCTTCCTTAACCGCTTGTGGAACAACGCCGAAAGGGTAACAATCTGCGGCTTGCCGCTTATGGTTCATGGTTCGTTGACGAAAGCCGAAAAACTTGCGCGGCGTAAGGTTTACGAAGCGGTGCGGAAGAGCGAGGAGGTTTTTGATAAAACATATGCCTTCAACACGCTGATCGCCGCGTGCATGGAAGCTCTCAACGCCCTTCAGGAGCAGAGCAACGAGGAGATATGGAGCGAGGGCTATTTTGTGCTGCTGACGCTGCTTGAGCCGATCTCGCCCCATATCTGCAACGAGCTGTCCAATCGACTTTTTCAAAGAACGGCGTTTACTCCGATCGTAATCCCTGAAGGCGTTTTTGATATGAATAGCGTTATTTACGCGATTCAAATTAACGGAAAGCTTCGCGGCGAGTTTGAAATTGGTCTTGGCGCCTCCAACGGCGAAATTATCAAAACCGCCAAAGAAAAGCTTGGAGATCGCCTGAACGGCGAGATCGTCAAAACAATCGTCGTTCCGGGAAAATTAATCAACCTTGTCGTAAAAGATTAAAGCCTGCTTGGAATTGGTTTTTTATAGCCATAGAAGCGACCCAAAGCTGTATTACAAGCGATTCTTCTTGTGTGTGGGCGGCGCCTTCTCATCGTTGCGAGCCGACAGGGTTAGCGTGGCAGCCCAGAAGAACAGTTCCGACATTCCCGCGTGGTGCACCTTCAATTTGTATCCCTCACTCCTACCCCACCCAAAAAATCTTTCAAAGGATTATATTTCAGGCAAAACGTGACGCTATTTTTAAATTTACATAACATACAATTACAGCGACGGGACGAGATGGATTCCAGCTTCTGCGCGACGATCGCGTTTAACGCGTTAAGCGCCGCAGGTTTCAGGCAGGATATTTAACCGCACCAATAGGGTTTTTAATATCAAGCAATACAGTCAAGATTAATTTTATTTAATGCAGGATTTGACAGACTTTCAAATTGGTTGAGTACTATGTTGGTTTATCGATTGGGCTTCAGCAGCTTCGTCTTAACTACGGTTTGTTTGATTTTGACGACTGCCGCAGGCGCGGCAACCGCCCTGAATCCGATTTGGCGCGGATATTTCAACTGCCTTCGCACAAAACGACATCTCCACGTCATCGCGGGAAATGCCCTCGCAAGAGCGGCGAGCATACAAAGAAGCGCTTTTGTGAAATGTTATCGATGGCGCGATGACGATAGACGACAAATTGTGCCTTTTCCGTAATTTTACGCGCGCTTTTATCCGACGATCTCTACTTTCATCTCGCGCGTATCCGATCGTCCGCGGTCATCAATAACGCGAATTGTAAAGCGTCCGCTTTTCGTCGGCTCCCACGATAAAAGCTCGCCCCGCTTGGCACTCCCGATAAATTCGTCGCCTGCAAACCAATAAAGCGTTTGCGCGTCAGCGTCGCTCGCGGCAGAAAATATCACGCGCCGTTCGTTCGGTTTTGAAAGCCTGATCGCGTAGGTCGCGTTCTTAAGCGGCGAGGAGATCGAAGGCGGCGTTCCCGCGATCGGCTGATCGCCGCAGGCGCTCATATCGGGCGGTTCTCTTTTGGGCAGTCCCGCCCTGCGAAACAGAGCGAGAATATCCGACGTGTAAAACTCGAACACCTCCAATCTGGCGTTGCTTAGATCGTTAAGCGAGCAAAGCGGTTTTTGCGCGGTTTTGTCGATCCACACGGGGCGGTAGACCGTATCGACTTTGATCGGCGAAACGCCCGGTATAAACCACGTCTTAGCGCGCCTCTTACACCACGCCGTAGCCAGATCGCCACTGGAAAGACAGACATCAACCTTTTTAATCGTCGGTGGAACGGCGCGGTTTAGATCGACGAGTTTGCGCGTGGCGCGAAGCGCGCGGGCGATCGTAAAAAACAACGGCGCGGCGCGCTCGCCGCCCACCAAAGCCGGATTTGACCCATTGTCGAAATTACCGAGCCACACGACCAGCGCGTATTGCCCGACCGCGCCCGCACACCACGCGTCCCTGAACCCCCATGAAGTGCCCGTTTTCCAATAGATCGGCAGCGCGTCTGTCTCCGCCGTGATCGCGTCGACGCGCGGCGCGGAGGAGAGCATATCCAGCGCGATAAAGCTCGCTTCACGGCTGAGAAGCCTCTCGCCGTTCTCGGCTTTTTCGTCGGTTCGCTTTACAAGCTCCTTCAAAATCCCACCGTTTGCCAAAAGCGCGTATAGCTTTACCGTCTCCAAAGGCGTTACCTCGCCGCCGCCTAAAGCCAAAGCCAGCCCGTAATGCTCCCTGCTCGCCATCTTGGAGATTTTGGCACGTTTGAGAAAATCGTAAAAGTCGGGATTGTTCAGCTTATTTGTCAGATAGACCGCCGGTATATTGCGGCTTTTGATCAGCGCCTGCCGTGCGCTGAGCGGTCCCATAAATCCGCCGTCAAAGTTTTCGGGCTCATATGTGCCAAAAGCCGATGGCACGTCTTTTAAGACGGTCTGCGGGTGGATAATCCCCTGATCGATCGCCAGCGCGTAGATAAACGGCTTCAGCGCGCTGCCCGGAGATCGCTTAATGCTCAAGCCGTTGATTCTGCCAGAAATTGCGTCGTCGAAATAATTCGCCGATCCTACCGCCGCGATAATACGCATATTTCTCGTATCGACCAAAACTGCCGCCGCGTTATTTACGCCGATCGACGCGTTGCGTTGCGCGTAATTTTTGATATGCGTCTCTAACAGTGTTTGCAAATCGGGTTCGATTGTCGTTTGAATAACCTGCGGCGATCTGCCCGCCATATAATCCTCCCGCGCGAGCGCCTCCACAAAGTGCGGGGCGCGAAAGGGCAGTTCCTCGATCCGCCTCAGCTTGATAGGCAGAGTGAAAAGCGCCGCCTCGTCGTCGTCCGTTTTAAACCGCTCTCGGTAGGCTTTGAAAAGCTCATTTCTTGCCTCTAAAAGCCTGCCGTCCGCGTAACTGGTATTTTTATCGACGCGGATCGTAGGCGACTGCGGAATAACGGACAGGGTCAGTGCCTCCGTAAGCGCAAGTTCGCCGGGCGGCTTGTCGAAGTAGATCAGGCTCGCCGCGCCTATACCTTCGATATTGCGTCCATACGGCGCATAGTTCAGATAGGCTTCTAGTATCTCGTCTTTGGAATATCTCATTTCCAGCCATATGGAGCGGGCGATCTGCTCCAGCTTGCCGCCGATTGTTTTGGTGTTGAGCCCGTAGCGCATTCTGGCAAGCTGCATAGTAAGCGTCGAGCCGCCCTGCCTTGAGCCGCCCTTTACGTAGGTTACCCACGCGCCGCGAATCAGACTGAAAGGGTTGAAACCGGGATGATAATAAAAGTAGCGATCCTCGCGCAGCAACGTCGCGTCAATCAGCATCCGCGGCGTTTTACTTAAAGGCGTCCAAAGACGATGGCGATCATCTTTGGCTAAGATAAGACGCATTAAAGCGCCTTCGGAGTCGAAGTAAGCGGCGGAAAAGAGCAGACCTTCTCGCAAGGGCTCTTTTGGAAACAAACGCGGCAGATAGATGATCGTTAAAGCAATCGCCGCTATCGCCGCCGCGTTTGACAGAAAACTTCCGATACGCCTCAAAACGCACGGGTAAAAACCCGCCTGCTTCGCCGACTCTCCGATACGCCCGAACAACGCCGATTCCGTCCTATTGGGCGGGTTTTACGACAATCTTACCGTTTCCGAGCCCCAGCGCCTGAATTTCCCGATCGTACATTGCCTCGGCGAAGATTGGCGCGGTTTCGTACGTTCCCGCGTTGGTCGCTTTGATCTGGTAGCTGAAGCTCGCCGTTTCGCGCCCGACTTCGCCGTAAACTAAAACGCGATCCTCCCGCGCGTCGGAATAATCAAGACGGAAATTACTGACGCTTGTTGCAAATGGTGAAACGTAGCCCGATTGCCCGCCGTCGTAACCCTCCTCTTCATACTCCTCTTCTTCCCCGCCATTTTCGCTTTGGCGCTCCGCCGTCTGCGGTACGATCTCGAAACCGCCCGGAAGCAGATCAATAATCGCCGCGTTGCCGATCGCCGCCGATCCAAGCGCCTTTACGCGAATCGTTACGTTGATTACGTCGCCAACCGTGATCTCACCCGCTTTTTTGCCGTCCGCGTCCGTGTATTCGCGGTAAACCTCAAGCCCTTTTTTGATCGGCTCTTTTGGCAGGACGCGCTCGTAACCCTCCTGCAAAACGGTATACCACGCGCTCGCGCCTTCGTTTTTGAATACGATCTCGCGGTCGTCCCCGTTAAAACTGCCATAAACGATTGCGCCTTCCATTTTGCCTATATTGCGCGTCTGACCGGCGGAGTTTCTCGCCTCGATCGTAAGCGGCGCTTCGCTTAACGGGTTTAAGCTGCCGAAGACATCCAGCGCCAGCGCACTCCACGCCGCAGAATGCGTCGTATAGCGGTTTTGGCGCAGAGCCAAGACGATATTTTCGAGCGCCTGCGGCGGAATATCCGCCGCCTTTTCAGGAAAGTGCTTACCGATAATATAGACGCTCGCCGCGTTGACCACAAGCGGATCGTGATAATCCCTCGACCACCACGCGGAAGTATAGGCGCGTGAAAGGGCATCCCACTGCTTTTGTATCAATGCGTCGGCTTCCTTATCCATCTTAAGCAGTTTATAAGTCGCAGCTAGATACAGCGCCGCTATGTCATCCTCGTAGGTTTTGGCGTAGTGCAGTTTCATCGCTGAAAGCGTCGCGTTCAGATAATTTGTCGTTACCTGTTTCTGCCTAGTGAGCAGATAGATCGCGTAGGCGCGCATTCTAAGCGAATGCATGTCCCCCACCGAACCGAAACCGTCTGACGCAACCCCCGACATATAGTCGTTTATCGCCGAAAGCAGAGAAGAGTTTATCCGCTTGCCGCGCTCTTTTGCCTCGATCAGATAGTGAGCCGCGTAGAGGGTTATGTACTGATCGCCCAAATAGGTCGTCGTCCATAGACCGATCGCGCCTCTTGAGTTCTGGCGCGACTGCAGAACCCCCTCGATTCTGGAAAGCTTGACCTCCGCGTTTTCACCGCCCAGAACCTTTTGATACGGCTCTACGATCAACGCCGCCAACGCGCCGCTGACAAGCTGTTCCGAGCAGTAGTGCGGGTAGTTGTCCAGATAACTCGTCAGAGCGTTCGCCAGAATCAGCGGCGATCGCGAGAAATAAGCGTTTCGTTTTGCGAAAGCGTCGTACAGATCACGATCGCTTTTTACGCTTTCTTCGCCTGAAGCCATTCGTTTAGCCTGACTCGCCGCTCTCAACGGGACAAGCGGGCGGATCGACGTTGTGGCGATTCTTTGCGCCGAGTAAGTTTTGCCGTTTGCCGCGTAAGAGGCCTTGAACGTCAGTTCCGCGCCGCCCAGATACTGCGCGGCTTTGACCTTGAAGCTGGCGAAGGACTCCCTCTGCGGCGCAACGTTAAGCGTAACCTCCCGATCTCCTATAATCTCCAGATTTTTATTAACGCTCAACGCCAATTTGATCGGAACCGCCTCTCCTTCGGGCAGATCCTCTACGTTGTTGGACAAACCAGCCGTAACTATGAATTCATCGCCCGGCGCGGCGGTAAAGGGCGCGTTCGGGGTGATGACAAAATCGTCGCGCACGTTTACGCTCGTCTGCGCGACGCCTATTTTGCCCGCCGATACGATCAGCGCCATTACGCGCAGCCTGCCGTTAAAGTAATCGGGCGTTTTCCATTCGAACTCTTTCTGATCCTCTATATCGATGATTCCCGTCCAGAACGCCACGGGCTTTTCCACCTTGCGCTGAAACGGATTAAGCTGACGGCTTTTCGTCGCCGCGTCCGCAGCGTAGTCTCCGCCGCCCGGTTTTGACGTGAGCCTTTCAAAGCGGCTGAATTCCGGCAGAATCAGGTCTAATATCTGCAGGCTTTGTACGCCCAGCGCCTTTTTCCTGAAGAAGAAGTTAAGCGGATTGCCGAAGTTATACCCCGCTGCCTGCAATATGCCTTCGTCGACGCCGAAGACGATTGCCTTATGCCTGCCTTCGGTCGTCAGTTTGACAGCTATTGGCTGCGCGGGCTTGACGATCTTAGGCGCGTCGATGCTTGCCGCCGCCGTCTTGTCGCTTGTAGAGACTTTAAACGGCGCGACCGCGTAGCTGAGCGGGCTTACGAAAATATCGTCGCTGTTGAAATCGCGGACGAACTGCACGTTCACGTAGCCGTTGCCAACGAGATCGCCCGGAACTTTGATTGTTTGAATCGCGCTTGTAGTCGTCGTTTTGAACCATTTGAAGGCGTATACCTTGTCTTTTTCTATCGTAATCAGACCGCTTCCGACATAAGGCGCTACGATCGAAAGCTCAATCTCCTCGCCGTTTTTATATTCAGCTTTGGAGAGTTTAAGTTCCAGTTCGGCGTTTCGCTCTTTTGAGCGATCGACGTTCGCGTCGCCCGCCACAGAATAGTAGGCTTTGTAGAGAATATCACCGCTTTTGTTTTTAACCTGCAGTTTGTATCCGCCCGGCTTGGACGCGTCGATCTTGTAAACCGTCTCGCCGCTGGCGATAAAGAATGGCTTGCCACCCTGTGATACTTCGATCAGCTTGGACTGATACTTATAAACGCCGCTGTCCTGTAGCGTCAGGACGGAGATATACTTCTGCTCCTGTATTTCAAGCGTCAGGTCGTTCAGCTTGATTTTCTCTAGCTTCGGATTGATTGCTATAAAGGAAAGTGATCGCTGCGTGTTTTTCTTGATAAAGCCGAGATCGCCATCCGGTTTCGCGCCCACCAGATAGTCGTTTGGCGAAACGATCGCGCTTACGCTCGCCGTTACGCTTCTGCCCGCGCCCTGCTCGAAAACCTCGGCAAAGAGCGCCATCTGATAGCTTGCGCGACCGTACTCTTTATTGATCAGCGGCAGTGAGGCTTCGCCCTTCTGATTGGTTTTCGTCTCCTCCAAATCAAACTCGAAAAGGTTTGTCGCTGTCATAGAATCGTAGAAGCTGTAACCCGAATACTCCTTGAAGCCGAACGCTGTCGGACGCAGGACCGCCCTTGAAGCGACGCGGCGGTTTTCGGCGGGCGTTCCGAAGAGGTTTTCGGCTTTTATGATCGCCTTTAACTCGTCGGGCTTGAGCCAGCCTTTTTTTGACGCCGGCTCAAGGTGTATATCAACCTTCGTCTTATCAGGCTCGAACTCCCTCAGCGCGACGATCGTTTCTCCAAGATAGACGCCTGCTTTCTTAATGTCGCGGTAGGTAGGCGATACGGAAAGCTGAATGTTCCAGTTGCCTGTCGGAGAATCTGCCGCCGTATCAAAGCCGAATTCGTTTAAGCCGCTCTCGTCGAGCCTGAACTCCCTGCGGGTAAACTCAAGCCCTCTGGCGTCGTATACGCGCGCTACGACGGGAATTCCGCTGAAGGGAACGCTCCAATCAAGCGCCCGCACGACGGAGGCGATATGCACGTTCTCTCCGGGACGATACATTCCGCGATCGCTGAACAGATACGCTTGCAGCTTGCCCTTATCGGGCCAATCCGTCTCGCCGCCGACCTCGAAGCGCGAATAATTCAGAAAAGGATCAACCGCCGAAGCGCCGTACGGCAGGAATGTCGAATCGTCGTCTTTCTGCGCGAGGTACATAGTCGGACTTTTTTCTTTCCCCTGGCGCTCTAGATGAGAGAGTGAATTGAAACGCGCACGCCCGTTTTCGTCCGTAACGGCACTCGCTACAGGTTCGCCGTTGCGCCCGATTACCGAGATTTTAACGCCTTCGACGGGCGTCCCCTCTTTGATCGACTGCGCGAACAGATCGCCGGAGCCATCAGCCGCGCGCTTGGCGATCAGCGCCAGATCAGAGACAATCACCAGCCGCCGTCCGCCTGAACCGTAACTTTCAGTGGCGTTGGTATCAGGATTCCACGCCGAAAGCGTCAGCAGGAATACGCCTTTGGGTTCTTTGACGGATCTGGCGAGATAACGATCGAGATCGACCGAGCTGTATATAACCTTGCCGCTTGTCGTCCGCGGCAATGGCTGGAGGTGGGTGAAGCCCTCTACGTAATAATCCCTGCTGTATTCGGAGAATTGAATCTCCTGAAGACTGCCCTGGTGGCTGTACCCGAAGTTCAGCAGGTGGTGCAATTGCGAGGGGATTACACGATCGATGTCCAGCCTGAAACCGGCGGCGTTTCTTGCCGCCAGCGCAATTTTGCGCTCGCCTTTAAGCGACAGCAAAGAACCGTCCGCGGCGAACTTAAGCGCTTTCGGGAATTCGGGAATACGAAGCGCGTACCGCAAGGCGTCTTTCGCCTTGTAGCCTCCGACGGTTACGATATTTTTCCCGATCGTCAGATATACGTATCTGTTGGGATCGCCCGCGTACTTGAAGCTGACGAGCCTCTGTGCTCCGCCTTCCGTTTCGCCCAGCGCCAGTTTCAGCGGCTGCGAGAGCGCTAAAATCTCGTCGGTTATATCGTCTTCAGCGCTCCATTTGTAATCCGTTACAAAATATCTTGTTCTCGCCTTATTGGGAAAAGGGTGATCCGCGGGTAGTATCCACGCTCTCACCTCTCTGGCGATCGCCTTCGGATCGACCCCGTCCACAAACGAAATCGCCAACGCCTGCGTTTGCTCGTCGTCCTCTCCTTCCACGGTGGTTAAAAAGGCGTTTTGCACGATGGCGCGGTAGGCGCTTGGAACGTACAGCGACTCATTTGCGGCGGCGCTTGTCCCGTCGCCGCCCAAAGAGGATTTGACCCCTTCGGCGACGCTGAGAACCATATAGCTGTCTACTTCGGGGAAGGTTACGAATTCGCTTCTGACCCACGCGCGCAGCTTTTTATCGTCGTATTTGACGGCAAATTTGAACGGTTTCGGCGAGATTTTATATTTATCGGGCGCCTGAAGCTGCATTAAAAGCGCCCTTTCAAAGCTTGCCGCGTCTACGGGATAGTCGAATGAAAACTCAAAGATCGCGTTTTTCTCGCTCGGCTTTTCGGGGTTTTGATAAAGCTCTGTAGTGGAGCGTCTGTAGTTGAAAGGCGCGACGGTCCATTCGTATTCGCGGCGATCAATACCGTAGTCCGCCGCGATCAGCGTTTTTGGATCAAGCGTAACCTTATAGCGCTGTCCTATTTGCCAATCTGCGCTCGGCGTAAAGGTCAGCCGCTCGGAGCTTGTCCATATCCATTCGCCCTCGATCGGCGGCGATATAGTCGCGCCCTGCGTAACCTGCTTGCCTACGTTATCCAGCGGCGCCACGTCAGCGCTGAAAGAGATTGCGAGCGGGTTAAATACGACTTTGTCGGCGGAATAATCGGTTTTGTACGGTGAATAGAAATAAACACTCGCCTGAGTTATTTCCGTCGGCGCGAAATCGATCGGTTTTGGACGGTTTTCATACCAGATGTAGGCTGCGTACGAGCCGCCCGCGATCGCGATTAAGCCCGCGATGGCGATCGCGCTCAGCGCCTTGCGCGAGGCGACTTTGCGCGAGGCGCAACCAGCGCCTTTGCCGATCGCCTTAAGCCATGGCGGGCTTTGCCAGTTGATGTTTCCGAAAACTCCTCTTAAAATCCAAGCCAAAGCCCGCCATATATACGACAGCAACCTTCCTAAAAAACGCAATACTCCCATCTTTTTCCCTCCAACGCGTTTGCATTGCGGTATTATCCGTCTTTGCACCTGAATTTTCTGTAAAAACGCCACGGAACTTTAAAATAGGTAAGAATCGCGAATATACGGCGGTCTTTTCGTCTCGCCTCATAACGGCTTGAGAAATCGCCAAGCGCTAAATATTGATATTCCCGCGCAAAACGATACTCCGTTATTGAATAAAACGGGAGTAAAGCGATCTGACGCCGGATTGCCGTGCTTATTTCATCGGCGCGCAATAAGTCCGCTCTTCCGTCTTTGCGAAAAGGGCAATCCAAATTTCCCCAGCATTAATAACGTTTCGCGCTACTGACTGTCCCGCCGCTGACGCTTTTCGCAATGATGGGGAAGCCGCCCCGCTCCCAACACAAGTACAATCGGCTTGCGCGTCAGCGGGGAGAACCGTTGAGCGAACGGCGGGCGCTCAACGGCACGCGCGTTTTTTATCCGGTCGCAATTAATAATGCTGGCGCGTTTAGCATCTTTATCTGTTTCTAAGTTTGGCGCGGTATAATCACGCGCTTAATTTTCACCCTTTACGGGCTTAAAGCCTAGATTAACAAAAGGAGTTATATGCCAACCATCAATCAATTGGTTCGCAAGGGTCGCAAGAAGGTGGCTGTCAAGTCCAAGTCCCCCGCGCTGACGGAGTGTCCGCAAAGACGCGGCGTTTGCACGCGGGTTTATACCACTACGCCGAAGAAGCCGAATTCGGCGCTGAGAAAGGTCGCCAAAGTGCGCCTGATGAGCGGGTTTGAAGTGATCAGCTACATTATGGGCGAAGGACACAGCTTGCAGGAACACTCGATTGTGCTGGTGCGCGGCGGGCGCGTAAAAGACCTGCCGGGCGTAAAATACCATATCGTCCGCGGCGCGCTGGATACGGCGGGCGTGGCGAAACGAACTGTCAGCCGTTCCAAATACGGCGCGAAACGCCAGAAAGCGGGCGCTCCGGCGGCGGCAAAAAAGAAATAAGGATCAGACAATGAGAAGAAGAAGATCACCCGTCAGAGAGAGCCTCCCAGATCCGATCTATGACAGCAAAGTTATCACTAAGTTTATCAATACGCTTATGTTCGATGGCAAAAAAAGCGTCGCTCAGAAGGTTATGTATCGTGCTTTGGAGGTCGCCGAAAAAAAAGGCGGCGCAAAGGGCATAGAGCTGTTTGAAAAGGCATTGGAAAACGTTAAGCCGCTTGTGGAGACCCGCTCCAGAAGAGTCGGCGGTGCTACCTATCAGGTGCCGGTGGAAGTGCGCACTATCCGCCAGCAGTCGCTTTCCATTCGCTGGCTGATTGAAGCCGCGCGGAAGCGCAACGAGCGCACGATGATCGATCGCCTTGCGGGGGAGATTGTGGACGCGGCTAACGATCGCGGAGCGGCGTTTAAGAAAAAAGAAGACATTCACAAAATGGCGGAGGCAAACAAAGCGTTTGCCCACTACCGCTGGTAAGGTTCATAAATGGCTAGAAACACGCCTCTTGAGAAGGTTAGGAATATCGGCATCGCTGCGCATATCGACGCGGGAAAAACCACGACGACCGAACGGATATTGTTCTACACGGGCGTTCAGCATAAGATCGGCGAGGTTCACGACGGCGCTACGACAACGGATTGGATGGAGCAGGAAAAGGAGCGCGGTATTACGATTACCGCCGCCGCCGTAAGCTGTTTTTGGAACAACCACCAGATCAACATTATCGACACTCCTGGACACGTGGATTTTACGATCGAAGTTGAACGCTCTATGCGCGTGCTCGACGGGGCGGTAGTGGTATTCTGCGCGGTGGGCGGCGTTCAGCCGCAGACGGAAACAGTATGGCGGCAGGCAAATAAATACCATGTTCCGAGAATCGTATACGTTAATAAGATGGACAGGGTCGGCGCGGATTTTTATAAGGTGGAAAAACAGATCGTCGAGCGCCTCAAGGCAAAACCGCTGGTTATTCAACTGCCAATCGGCGCGGAAGACGGCTTTATCGGGCTGATAGACTTAGTTAAGATGAAAGCCGTCGTGTGGGATAAAGAGGCGACGTTAGGCTCAGCTTACCATTTAGAAGAAATACCCGCCGATTTGAAAGACAAAGCGAACGAATATCGCGAAAAACTGCTTGACGCGGTAACCAATATAGACGACGGGCTAACCGAAAAATACCTTGAGGGGCAGAAGATTACGGACGCGGAAATTATGGCAGCGATCAAAAAGGGCTGCCACGAAATGACCTTTATCCCTATGCTCTGCGGCAGCTCGTTCAAGAACAAGGGCGTTCAGACAATGCTGGACGCCGTGGTGGATTATCTGCCTTCGCCTACGGAGGTTACGAACATCAAGGGCGTCGATCCGAGAACCGATACGGAAGTGAGCGTGCCAAGCAGCGAAAACCATCCATTCAGCGCGCTCGCGTTCAAGATTATGACCGATCCGTTTGTGGGTCAGCTTGTTTTTGCGCGCGTTTATAGCGGCAAATTAGAGGCGGGCAGCTACGTCTACAACTCTACGAAAGATAAAAAGGAGCGCGTGGGGCGGCTTGTGAAACTTCACGCTAATAAACGCGAGGAGATCAAGGAGCTTTACGCGGGCGACATCGGCGCAATCGTGGGCTTGAAAGACACGCTTACCGGCGACACGTTGTGCGACACGGACAAGCCCGTTATCTTGGAGAGAATGATCTTCCCTGAGCCGGTGATCAACGTAGCCGTCGAGCCGAAAACCAAAGCCGATCAGGAGAAGATGAGTATAGCGCTCAAAAAGCTTGCCGAGGAAGACCCGTCGTTCCGCGTCAGCTCCGACGAGGAAAGCGGACAGACGATTATTGGCGGCATGGGCGAACTGCACCTTGAGATTATCGTCGATCGTATGAAGCGGGAGTTTAAGGTCGAGGCGGAAGTCGGCGCTCCGCAGGTGGCGTATAGAGAAACGATCAAAAAGAAGGTCGAGCAGGAGCATAAATACGCCAAGCAATCGGGCGGGCGCGGTCAGTACGGACACGTGTTCCTGCGAATCGAGCCGAATGAGAAAGGCAAGGGCTACGAGTTTGCCGACGAGATCAAAGGCGGCGTAGTTCCCCGCGAATATATTCCCGCTGTCAATAAAGGGGTCGAGGAGACGCTTAGGAACGGCGTTTTAGCGGGTTATCCCGTAGTCGACGTGAAAGTAGCGCTGACTTTTGGCAGTTACCATGAGGTCGACAGCTCCGAAATCGCGTTCAAACTCGCCGCGTCTATGGCATTCAAGGAAGGCGCGCGCAAGGCGGGACTGTGTCTGCTGGAGCCGATAATGAAGATCGAAGTTGAAACGCCCGAAGAGTATATGGGCGACGTAATAGGCGATCTAAACCGCAGACGCGGACAGATTCAAGCTATGGACGACGCTTTCGGCGTAAAAAAAGTAACCGCTTTGGCGCCGCTTAAGGAAATGTTCGGCTACTCGACCGATCTGCGATCTATGACGCAGGGGCGCGGTACCTATTCTATGGAGTTCGAGCGCTACGAAGAGGTTCCAAACAACGTCGCCGACGAAATCATTAAAAAGCGCAACGGCTGATTTTGGTTGTCGCTCCGTGCGCGGAAGGGTGCACCGGGCGCATGCCAAAAGATCAGGGAGATTGTATGTCATTACGCCAAGCGGCTGAAACGCGGTTCTGCCGATGTGGACTTTGCCGGCTTTGAGTATATTTATATATTCTTTGACTGCAATCAATACGATCTGTTTCAAGATATTAATGCCAGTGAGTACTATTCAGACTCAACTGCGGAGGTAGATAGACTGAACTCTATATTAAACGATAGCGTTAACGAAACAAATATTAATCTGAATACGGTTAAACTACGGTGTTCGCTTTGGATTATTAGCGGAACGCTGAACTGTTTGTTAATTAGTTTTATGCAAAGAGCAGAAAGTATCGACGAGATAATACTGTTTTTCAAACTTGATATGATAAATAACGTTTATTGATTGTTCTGGCACTCATAACGATAAATGATGATAAACAATTACGCCACCGCGCAAACATTGCCTAACGATATTAAATCGACTGAAAGGATCGGCGGATGAAGACAGCGTTTGCTCTCATAATGTTAACGATTGCGCTTTCGGCGGATAACGTCAAGCTTATAGAAGAGGCGCCAATCGTCTCGGTGGAGGCGGATGAACGGGCGAAAAAAGCGCTTTATGACGGTATTAATATGCTTAAGGCGGGCAATCTTAAAGAAGCAGAGAAACTTATTTCTCAGGCGCTGGAGATCGAGCCTGATTATATCGACGCGATCGACTATCTCGGCGTCGTTTATCGAAGAAAAGGCGAATATCAGAAAGCAGAAAAAGCTTATGCCAGATCGATAGATCTGAACGCGACCAATTTTGTTCCCTTCGTAAATCTGGCGTTGGTTTACAGAATGCGGAATGAAATGGACAAGGCGATCGATCTGTACAAAAAGGTCATTGAGTTTGAACCGGAAAACGCAGAACCGTATTATGGGCTTGGCGAGATATATTTTGAACGGAAGGACTATAACCAGTCTATTGCGTCTCTTGACGCGGCGGCGGAAAAATATAAGGCGGCAAACTCCAATCTTGTGTATGACGCCTATTTTATGCTGGGGTTGAATTACTATCACCTGAAAAACTACGGCGAGGCGCTGAA
>JAITRJ010000051.1 GCA_031288475.1 Helicobacteraceae bacterium
ACGGCGATTATCTCCAGCTTATTTTTGTTGGCGACCTGCATGTGCCGTTTTGCGCGATCCGCAGGCGAACGCCCGGGCGGGAACGTTACTACAAAAGCAGGATCGGCAAAACCTTTAGAATTGTTGTCGCAAAGGGAAACAATGCCTCTTAACCCAGCCAAAGGCAATATGTACGGTTATATAACGCATACATATAACGCCATCAAGGGCGAATGCCCTCATCAGTGCGGTTATTGCTATATGCGACGCTTTGGCAAACAGCCGCCGCTACACTTTGACGAGCGCGAACTCAAGACCGATCTGGGATCAGGCAACATTGTGTTTGTTGGATCATCGTGCGATATGTGGGCGGACGCGATCCCCGTTAAGTGGATCGAAAAAACGCTCGAACACTGCTGGGAATACCCTCACAACAAGTACATATTTCAGAGTAAAAATCCATATCGTTTTTCAGAATTTCAGGGAGATTTTCCCGAATGCTACGCGCTTGGGACAACCATAGAAACCGACCTTGCAACAGGAGTATCCTGCGCCCCAACTACGCCAACCCGCAGCGCAGGAATGTTCTTAGCCCCCGCAGAAGAGAGATTTATCACGGTCGAGCCGATTATGGATTTTTATATGTATGGCATGTTGCGGCTGCTTCGGGGCGCGAAGGTTGATTACATCAATATCGGCGCGGACAGCGGCAAAAATAATCTGCCCGAACCCTCAAAAGAGCAGGTACTAGATCTGATCGCCGAGCTTGAGGCGCTGGGCATAGAGGTGCGCCAAAAGCCTAATCTGGCGCGAATTATCAATGAAGTAGGAAAAAAGGAAGTCAAGCAATGAGCGAAGAAGAAAATCGCGCCAGAGCGATTGCCGAGATGGTAAAAAGAGGAATACACCCTCGCGCCGCACATCTTTGGACTATGGGTAAAGTGCGAATTGGAATTGATCCAGAGGAGTTTGACGGTATATGTCGAAACCCTAAATTGCAAGAACTCTCACAAGCAGAGAGGGATTTGGATAGAGGGCGGCAATGACCTTTCTTGATCTCTTCAGCGGCATCGGAGGCTTTCGGCTTGGAATGGAAAGCGCGGGGCACATATGTGTCGGCTTCTGCGAAAAAGATAAATACGCCATCCAAAGCTACAGAGCGATTCATAACACAGAAGGAGAATGGTATGCAAATAACATCAGGGAAGTCAAAGCGGAAGAAATGCCGCAAGCGGACTGCTGGTGCTTCGGTTTCCCCTGCCAGCCGTTCAGCATCGCGGGAAAACGAAAAGGACTTGGCGATACTGAAAAAGGTGATCTCTTTTATGTCATCCTGCGGCTTGCCGGAGTTAAAAAACCTGAAGTGTTATTCGCTGAGAACGTTAAGGGCTTCCTTAGCGTTGATAGAGGGCGAATATTTTGGGGTTTCGCCGCCGAGCTCGACGAACTGGGGTATGACCTCCAGTGGCAGATTATTGACAGCGCGGATTACATCCCGCAGCACAGGGAGCGGCTCTACATTGTCGGATGTCTTAGAGGATCAGCCAGACCCCAAGTATTTCCTCTCGGTCGCGGCGAAGGCGCGGGTATTGAGCTACCCGGACAAACGCCTGTCGCCAATACCATCACGGCAAGCTACGGCACAAGCAAAGGATACGGCTCTTACATTGGTGAAAATCAACAGCCGCAGACGCTAAATACTATTACTGCTGCTTTCGGCTCGTCAAGCGAAGGCGGCTGCCGAAAGCCGCTGGTCAGCATTAAAAACCTCAATAAAGGCGTAAGCGCGGAGTATAGAATTTATGACAGCGGCGGATTAGCGCCCACGCTGAACGCGGGAGGCGGCAGTATAAGAAACCCCATAATCATCCAAAGAGGACGCGGTAAGAACAAAAGCGGCGGACACAGCATAGCGCCAACACTAACCTCTCATGACTACGAACACAACAACCTGCTGAACGAAGGCGATCGGATACGACGCTTAACGCCTCTGGAGTGCTGGCGTTTGCAGGGCTTCCCCGACTGGGCTTTCGACAGGGCGCGCGCGGCGGGAGTGAGCGACAGCCAGCTTTACAAACAGGCGGGCAACAGCGTAACTGTGCCCGTTATTGAGGCAATCGCGGGGCGTTTGCGAACAACAGCGGGACGGGTGCTTTGAAAAGATACACAACTGCTCCGCTAAAGTTTATCGGGCAAAAACGCAACTGGCGCAGCAAGTTTGAGCGCATAAACTTTAGCGGCAGTGTTGTAGTCGACGTATTCGGCGGTTCCGGCCTTATCTCGCACGCGATTAAAGCTTCCAGCCCCCGCGCACGCGTAATCTGGAACGATTTCGACAATTACGCTAGCAGATTGTCCAAGATTGTCGCGACTGAAGCGCTGAGGGCGGATTTATACGAGGCGTTGAAGCCGACGAAACCAATCCAAGACGCTAATATTACCGACGAGCAAAAGGCGATTATTTATGCTGTAACAGCGTGGCACACGGGCTACGACGAATATACGGCGCAAAGCTGGTTTAATCATCAGTTGCTCTGCCTGCGAAAAGGAGACGCTAGTATTCCGCGCTATTACAGACTGAGATCCACTCCATATCCAGAATGCAGCGACTATCTAAAGGGCGTGGAGCGCGAGCAAATGGACTTCCGAGAGATAATCAGCAAATACAAGGGGCTGCCGAATGTAGTCTTTATCTGCGATCCGCCGTACATTTTCACCGTACAGTCGACCTACTCCAAAAAGGGGATGGATGGAAGCGAACACGATTTTCATTCCAGCTTCGGGCTGAAGGACACAATTGAAATGATTAATATGATCGGCGATAAACCAGCCTACATATTCGCGAGCGAGAAATCTGAGATTCACGTTCTGTTTGACCTGCTGGGAGTATCTTCTTACTCTGACATCACTAAATCAATTAACATCGGAACAGGCAATCCATCAATGCTGGTTGAAAAACTCTATTACATCAATGGAGCGAAGAGGTCTCCCCATATACAACACAGCCTGTTTGATAATCCAGAAAGGAGCGCCGCCCGATGATGCTTACAAGCCCCACAGAAACTATCGCGGAGCAGGCGATTGACGCGATGTCGCTGATAATGGAAACAGCACTCAGCAAGATTGCCCAAGCCTCCAAAGATACGGACGGATGGTTGAACGAAACAGCCGCCGCCGCGTATCTGGGGAGGTCGCTCTCGTGGATCAAACAGCAGAAAAAGCGCGGCGAATTTATAGAGAGCGAACACTTTTATCGTAAAGGCGCTATCCTTTTCTACCGCAAGGAAGCGCTGGATAGATGGGTTCAATCGGCGAAAGGAGACAGAACGACCGATGGGAACGTTATACAGCGACAAGGGAAGGCTCTTCGTAAGTCATTATTACAGAGGGCGGAGAGTAAGAAAGGCGTTGGGGGCGGCTGATACCCCCGAAAATCGAGCAAAAGCGTTAGATCTGATGCCCGAAATCGTAGCGGATTTGTTTAACGGCAACACCGCTCACAATAAAAGAAACGTCGAGCATTATACTCGCGTTTTTCTTAAAATGCGCGAAAGGGAAGGTATTAAATTGCCGACGCTTCAAAAGTATAACGCCATAGCGACTAAGATCGTTTCTAAATTCGGGCGCGTCCCAATTGCCGATCTTAAGTCGTCAGAGGTCAGAGACTATTTCTCTAACTTGCTGGATCGGCGTTGCGCTAAAACCGTAGCGGACTACCTAACCGTTCTGCGCGGTATTTTTCAGGAAGCAATCTATGACGAGGCGGTAACATTTAACCTAGCCAATGTCGTGAGACTGCCGAAAGAAAAAAAGGTTGAACCCGAGCCATTCTCCGCTAACGAAACAGCGATGTTGCTAGAACACAGCGAGGGCTGGCTTAAATCGCTGATCGCGTTGCTTGCCTATACGGGCATAAGAACAGGCGAGGCTATAGCGCTGAAGTGGGCAGACGTTAATCTGGACACTAAGGAAATTCGCGTGCGCGAGACGCGAAGCAGGGGTGAAGACGGAGATACAAAGACCGAAAGCTCGGACAGGACAATCCCGATCTTTTCGCCGCTCGAGCCGTATCTGCGCGATCAGTTTATGCGCACGGGGCTTAAGGGCAGGTATGTGTTCCTGTCCAACGCTGGCGAAGCGTGGTATAACACGGGCGAGATTAACCAAAAGTATTGGCGACCGCTGTTGAAGCGTCTGGGGCTGAAGGAGCGGCGGCTTTATGAATTGCGCCACACCTACGCGACTAATATGTTGGACAGCGGAAAGTATCCCGTTGGTTTAATCAGCGGCTGGCTGGGACACAACGACTATTCAATGATTTTTAAGCGATACGCTAAGCGGATCAAGGGTGAGCAAAAGCAGTTTGACCGCACCTTTGACTTTACGATGGGCAGCGCTGAAAAGGTAGGAAATAGTCAGAAAATGGACAGAAAAAACAAGACAGCTTTACAAAGCTAGTATTCATCAGGCTTTGTTGAAAAGGACGTCAGAGAAGGGGAGAGAGACGAAAGTTTCTTAAACGAAACTGAAGGTTTGGATGTGACTCTGGACATTAAACGCTCCTTGCGCCGATTGGTGTAAAGCGAAACTATCCCCGCTTTGTATCCCAACCTTGCTTAAATAAAAATAAAATCTGTCTTATCCTTGATTTATTCCTGTCCTGCCGTATTGGCGTCTTGTCCTGTTTTGCGTTTTATTCTTCATTCCCGCTTCTGTTGTTCTGGTTATTTTCTTTGCCTGCCGCTTTGCTCTTTTCTCCTGTCATCTGCCGCATTGTTTTGCCTTTTGCTCCGCCCTCCTCGCAATGACGTATTGTCTTTGTCATTACCCAAGCGCGGCAGTTCAATTTCAAGCGCATAAGCCTCAACCTCACCAAGCGCAGCGGGATTTTCTGCTTGGGCTTGATGATTACAGCTTCAGGTTCCACGACCTCAATGACGGGTTCAATCTCCGGGAACAGGCTGGTGCTGTTTGCTTTCGCGGCTAAGGGCTTTGAATGGGCGTGTTGGGAGATACGCGGTTTCGGTTCCGTACGCTCAACAGTTGATACGAAGTTTTCGATCTGGGCTTTAGCGTTTTGTTCAATTTCTTTAATCCGCTTTAAAATGTTGAGATTTTTTAAGTTTTCTAACGCTTCATTTGACTTCACTTCCGTTTTTGGCGTTGGGGGGGGCTTTCACGTACGAGCAAAGCGAGTACGGGGGGTGTATTCGAGGGGAGCGAGATAGGGGATAGGGAGTGTGAGGGGAAGGGCAAGGGGGAAGAGAGGGGGGGGTGCAGTTACTTCACTTATTCCGGGAGGCAAGACAATTTTATAATCGTTCCCGCCCTTTCGACAATGTTTGACGCCGATCAGACCTTCCGCTTCAAGATTGAAAATGAGCGTAATAATATGTCGGCGTGAAAAGTTCGTTTTACCCGCAAGTGTAGCCATAGTGGGATTGCTCACGCCTTCGTCCGCGAAATCGGCTAATGCTTGAAGAATGAGTTTCTTACTCCTTGAAACATCAAGCCTTGAAATCGCGTCGTTTAGGTTCATAAAGAAAACCCGATACTATTGCTCATTTCAAACAAGGGGATTGCAATGGACAATGATCCGCAAAGCGCACTATCCGTCCTTAAGGCGCGAGGTTATGCAAATAAAGACAGCCATTGAAGAGGCTAGCCAAGCGATATGCCAAGACCTAGAGGCTAGCCACCAACAACCGGACGAACACAATAAGGCTACCAATAAAAAAACTGATGAAGCCGTAAAAGCGTTAGGAGACATTCTCAAGGCTCGCTAGCTCCGCTTCCAATTTGCGTATTTCGCTTTTAAGCCCTTCGATGTTGAGCGCTATGTCTTTTTTCCTGTGCTCTAACTGCTCTGCTTTCCGTAGCGCCAATTCCTTTTTTTGTCGTTCCAATTCCGCTTGCCGCTCTGCTTTCCGTAGCTCATATCCCTCTTGTTCAAGCCGTTCTTTTTCCTCAAAGAACTTACGGAGCGCCGTGTATTCGTCGGGATCGAGCTTCATTGCTTACGCTATTTCCTCTGCGCTAAACTCTCGCTTCCATTCCTGGATTCTTGCCGCGCGATATTCCGCCTTTTCGTCCTCTTTTGCCCTCTTAATCGCTTTGTAAACAGCTTCAGCGATCTGCCGGCTGTTGTAAGCCCCTGCGTTATCCGGTTCAAGTTTTATTGCCTGACCGAAGTCGGCGATCGCCTTTTGTTTATCGCCTGAAACAGATCGCGCGATCCCTTGATTTTTATAGGTTTACATAAGCGCCCGGATATTAAAGGATGTTTTCCTGTTCCATAAACTTCAGCAATTCGCAATCGCCAAGCTCACACGCTTTGCGCGCGTCTTTTCCGGCGTTTTTACGATCACCGAGTTTGATGCGGGCAAAGCCGCGGTTGGAGTATGCGTCCGCGAAGTCGGGATTGATCTTGATTGCTTGAGTGTAGTCGGAGATCGCTTTTTTATAGTCGTTCAGATTGTAGTAGGCAAGCCCACGGTTGTTGTAGGCGGACGAAAAACCGGGATTGATCTTGATTGCTCTGCTGAAATCGGCGATCGCCGCTTCGTAGTCGCTTAATCCGCTGTAAAGATTTCCGCGATCACAGTAGGCTTCCGTGTCGTTTGGATTGATCTTAATTGCCTGGCTGAAGTCGTTCAGCGCCTTCTTGAAATCGTCCAGAATTGCGCGCGTTACTCCGCGATCCACATACGCCTCCGCGTTGTCTGTATCGCTGTCAATCACACGCGTGTAGCCGTCGATCGCCTCTTCAAAATCTTCTTTCCCGCACACGGATACGCCGTGAACAAACGCGTCGTCTGCCGATGCCTTCACTAATTTCTCCTTTTGCCTCACGCTTAATTCGGATAATGTATTCTACCTTGATACGGTCGATCGCAATCGGCAATCGTTTTGGAGCAGCCGCCCGGACAACAAGACAACTCCGCGCGGCTTTATTTGACTCGGCGCTTCTTCAGCCTTACGTTTTTACGCACAGCGGATCAGATTCTTCGCTGACTTTTACGCCGTTTTCCTTGAAATAGCGCTTGATGTTTTTGGCGGCCTGCCGTATGCGGTTTTCATTTTCGATCAGCGCTATGCGTACATACTCGTCCCCAGCGGGACCAAAGCCGACGCCGGGACTGACCGCCACATTCGCGTTGAGAAGCAGCGCTTTGGAAAACTCCATACTGCCCATTTTGCGGAGCGGTTCGGGAATTCGCGCCCATACAAACATACTTGCCCTTGGCGACGGAATATCCCAGCCGGCGTTCGCGAAACTCTTCAGGAGCGTGTCGCGGCGGCGTTTATAGTTTGAGCGTATCTCCTCCACGCAGCTCTGATCGCCGTTCAGCGCGATCGTGGCGGCGACCTGAATCGGCGTGAACATCCCGTAGTCAAGCCAGCTCTTGATCTTGGCAAGCGCGCCGACAAGCTTTCTGTTGCCGACCACAAAACCTACCCGCCATCCGGCCATATTGTACGACTTGGAGAGGGTGTAGCTTTCGATTGCCACCTCCTTAGCTCCTTCAACCTGCATAATCGAAGGGGTTTCGTAGTCATCAAAGATAAGCTCGGCGTACGCGATATCGCTTAATATATAAAAGCGATTCTCCCTTGCCAGATCGACCAGCCGTTCATAGAAGTTCAGGGAAACGGTCGCCGTTGTCGGATTATTGGGAAAGTTTACCGCCAGATACTTCGGACGCGGGCTTGTGTCCGTGAGGGAACGTTTCAGATCGTCGAAAAACCGATCTTCATTAAGCGTCAGATCGTCGTTCAGGGTGAGGGCAAACCGCGCCACGTTGCCGCCCGCCAGAATAAACGCCTGAGAATGAATGGGGTAGCACGGATCGGGCACAATCGCCGTGTCGCCCGGATTTGTGATAGCCTGCACCAGATGGGCGTACCCTTCCTTTGAGCCCATAGCCGCGACAATTTCGTCTTCCGGATCAAGCACGGCACCGTATCTTCTCTTATACCAGTCCGCGCAGGCAAGCCGCAGCTTATAAATCCCTCTGCTGACCGAGTAGCCGTAGACCTTTGGCTTGCGTACGCTCTCTATCAGCTTCTCAATAATGTGATCGGGGGTAGCGCCGTCCGGATTGCCCATAGAGAGATCGATCACGTCCGCGCCCGCTCTTCGCTTCTGCATTTTCAGCTCGCCGACAGCGGCAAAAACGTACTTTGGCAGCCTTTTTATCTTATCAAATTCGATCTCGTCGAACATATTACTCGTCCCCGAGCCACAATTCAATGCCGCTGCGCAGGTTGCTTGGCACGCTGTTGTCGGTGATCTTCATATACTCCGCGCCCTCAGGCACCTTTGCTTTATAGAGCTTCGACGCTCCAGATCGCGTGTCCGCCAGCAACACTTTTAGATCGGCGCCGTAGTAGACCGCCCTTGCGTGCCAGTTGCCGCCGCTCTTTTTACGGGCGGAGACGAAAGAGGCGTATTTTGGCAGCTTTACCCAATATTCCCCCGTGGGCGCCTGCAAAAATAACGGTTCCTCCTGCGTCTGGGAGAGTTCGGGGGTATCGTTCAGCACGATATTGTCGCTTTGAAGCGTATAAAACCACGAGTCGCCCTCTTTGGAAATGTCGTTTATCCTGATGCGGTAATTTTCCAGCCGTTTTGCCAGTAACGCGGGATCGATCGCGCGATCGCTCTTGTAGCTTAACGTCCATTCAAAAGCGGTCTTATCAAGGCGCATATTGCGAACGAGAGTGAAGTTGTACCCCAGCTCGCTCAGGCTGTCGCTTACCGCCTTGAGAAAAAAAAGCGCCTTGTCGCCGGCGCGGAAAGTGGCGCAGATGTTGCGCGGAGAGTTTTTGTAGAAAATATCAAGCAGCCCGTTGTCTTTAAGCGTAGCGATGATCTTTACGCTGTCGGCTTGCTCGGAATTGATCATAAACGCGGCGCGGTTTTTGAAAATTATGCCGATTAGCTTCTGATGAATCACATAGCTCTGCTGATCAACCAGACTGCGCACCTTGTCGTCGACCACATCGGCGAAAAGTAAAAAAGCCGCTGTCAGAAAAAGCATTAGCTTACGCATTCTTACTCCGTTTCTCTCTCGACCGGCGCGGCTTCTCTGCGAAGCTGCGACTGCGACGAAGAGACGATCTCGCCGTTCCTGATCCTGACGCGCTGAACCGCTTCGTTGGCCGGTTCGATAACCGTGTCGAAGCAGCTTAGCCTAAACATCCCGTGTCCGAAGGTGATAATTTGCTCCCGATCAGGAACGAAATCGTACCTGCCGCGAATCGTCGTTTGAGCGCGCGTCTCGTCGTCGATATAAAAGATGCCGATCCAGAGATCCACGTCGGATTCGACAAAACACTCCTGCTGCGGATCCTCAGGCAGCGTTGCCAGCTCTTCCTCCTGCGGCTGCTCAACCGGCGGCGGAGTCTCGGCTGGCGGTAACTGCGGCACCACGACTGGAGCGGGAGCCGGCGGGGCTTCCTGCGTGCTGAAATTGACGTATAAGATGGCGGCGACCACGACAATTAAAATGACGATTGCGATTGTCGTCCACCTGCCCTTCGGTTCGTCCGTTTTTTTAGGGGCGGCGACAATCGGGTTTTGCTCGTCTCTGCCGTTTTCTTGTTCATAGCGCCCGTAATCGCTCAGCAGATCGGATAAGTCAATGTTGAACTCCCGTTCGATTATTTTGATAAACCCGTTAAGCTTCGCGCGGTTAAACGCTTTATAGTTCTTGTTAAAAAGCGCCATCAGTTCGGTAACTGATATGTGCGTTTTGCTGTTGATTTCCTCTATGCCTATCGCTTTGAGACGTTCTAAATTATCCATCTACCGTATCCTATCAATCAATATTGCCGCCGCCGCCGAAACGTTCAGCGAATTAAAACCATGCGCCATCGGAATAGCGAGCAGCACATCCAGCCGCGCCTCAAGCCGTTTTGGAATTCCGTCGTCTTCTGCGCCCACAATCAGCAGCTTTTTCCTCTTTTCGACGGTAAAAAGCTTCGGATCGCAGCCGCGGAGAGAACCGCCTATGGTCAAAAAACCTCTTTGCGCAAACATCTCTACGCTCTCGAATGCGTTTGGCATCAGACAGATCGGCATCGTAAGAGCCGCTCCGCCGCTGGTGCGGATAACCGCCTCCAGATTTACGCTTTTCACGCCGCTTATCACAACCGCCTGTGATCCAAGCGCGTACGCTGTGCGAACGATTGCTCCTATATTGCCCGTGTCGCTCAAACCGACGCACATCACCGCAAAATCGGACGAGAGCGCCTCTTCCCGCCCTGCGAATAACCGATCGTGGATTCTAGCCAGCATTCCCTGATGATTCTGGTTTTTTGAGAGCGCCTGCGCTTTTTTGAAATCCAGCCTTTCGATCGGCTTTCTGGCGCTTTTGAGCTTTGAAAAAAGCTTTTTATCCAGCTCTTTAGCGACAAAAATCGTTTCGATCTGATCTGGATGGCGTTCAATGGCGTAAAGCACAACCTGCTTTCCAAAGATGATCACGCCTCCGTCTCCGCGCGATCGATCGGACTTTTCGCGTTTTTCACCCGATGGCGCTCTGCTTTAAATAGCTGTTTTTATACGAAACGTAGCGCTTTGCCGATTCGTAAAGATCCTCTGTTTCCGTGCCGCTGAGCGTCCGAACGGCTTTGGCGGGCGAGCCTATGATCAGGGATCGTTTCGGAAAGCGTTTCCCTCGCGTTACCAGAGCGCGCGCGCCCACGATCGATTCGCCCTCGATCTCCGCTCCGTCCAAAATCACCGCCCCCATACCGATCAGGCAGGCGTCTTTAATTTCGCAGCCGTGCAAAACAGCGCCGTGCCCTATGGTAACGTCGCTGCCGATTACGCAGGCAAAACCGCCGCCATGCTCGTCCTCGTGTGTTACGTGTATGATTGCCCCGTCCTGTACGCTGCTTCTCTCGCCGATCGTTACGCCGTTTACGTCGGCTCTGACAACGGCGTTAAACCATACGGACGAGTCCTTGCCGATGGAGACGCGCCCGATCACATCGGCGCTCGCGGCTATAAAAACTCTCTCACCCAAAACGGGAGACCATTCTTGAAAGCCGGAGATCACCGTCCTTCCGCCCGTTTCAAAAAATCTTCAATATTGGAAGCTAACCGGCTGTGTTCTTCGCCGTTTTTGTGCATATTCTTCACAATCTCCTCCAGCGCGCTCTGCGCATCGTACATTTCGCCGCCGCAATCGCTGTTCGGCGTGTAACTGCCATCGCTGTTAAGCCGCTTTGCCTGCTTTCCGTCATTTAGCTGTAATTTCAGCGCCGCCAGAAGAAGCCTTGAGATTTCAGTGTCGTAAACAGGAGTCATCAGTTCAATGCGTCGCGTAAGGTTGCGCGGCATCCAGTCGGCGCTGCTGAAAAAAAGTTTAGGATCGCCGTGTTTGAAATATAGGATTCTCCCATGCTCTAAAAATTTACCGACCAGACTGACCACCCGTATATTTTCGCTTACCCCTTTGACGCCCGGCAGCAAACAGCATATGCCGCGCACGATCAGGCCGATCTTCGCGCCTGCCTGCGAAGCGCGGTAGAGAGCGGCGATCACGTCTTTGTCGACAAGCGAGTTGATCTTGGCAATAATTTCGCCGTCGCCTTTTTTGCGCGCCTCGCCGGCAATCAGATCCAACAGTCTTGATTTAATCTGCGTGGGCGCCATTGCCAGAGAATTCAAAACGGTATTTTTCGCAAAGCCGGTAATGTGGTGAAAGAAACGCACCGCGTCCTCGCCGATCTTCTGGTTAGAGGTAAAAAAGCTCACGTCGGTATATATCCGCGCCGTACCGGAGTTGTAGTTTCCGGTGGAAAGATGAACGTAATGCTTGAGTTCGCCGTTTGGTTCGCGTCGGATCACGTGCGCGATCTTGGCGTGAATCTTCAAGCCGACCACACCGTATATCACGTGCGCTCCAGCGCTTTCCAGCGCTCTCGCCCATTTCAGATTGTTTTCTTCGTCAAAACGCGCTTTCAGCTCAACGACTGCCGTAACCATCTTGCCCTCTTCGGCGGCTTCGATCAGCGCGTTGACGATCGGCGAATTGCTGCCCACGCGGTAAAGCGTCATTCGTATGGAAAGAACGTTCGGATCGCCCGCCGCCTCCTGAATAAACCTCTCTACGGGATTGAAACTCTCAAACGGCAGCAGCAGCACGGCATCCTGCTTGTCGATCACGCTGGAAATCGGCTCTTTAGTGTCAAAAGGAGCAAGCGCGCGCGGCGGCTGATTTTTCAGCAGCAGGTGCGTGTAACGCTTATTCCCGATCAACTGCCAGTACGCCCCTAAATTCAGCGGCGTAGCGCGGGCATAGATATCATTGTGGCTCACCTTCAAATGCGCTGTCAGAAATTCCTGCAAATCAGGATCGCCGTTTACGCCGATCTCCAGTCGTACGATCTCCCCCTTACGGCGCAGGCGAAGCCCCTCTTCCAGTACATCCAGAAAGTCGTCCGCCTCCTCCTCCTCGATCGAAATATCGGCGTTGCGCGTTACACGGAACGGAACGTGGCTGATATGAGAAAAACCGGGAAAGAGATCGCGGATATGGTGATAAACAATTGATTCAATCGGTGTAAAGGTGGAACTGTCAATCTCCACAAAGCGCGGCAGAATACGCGGCAGCCGCACAAGACCAAAGCGCACCGGCTCGCTTGTTTCGTCTTTGAGTTTGACCACCATTGCGAAGCTGAGGTTGTTCAAGTGCGGAAAGGGGTGGGTGGCGTCAACGGCGATCGGAATGACGACGGGATAGAGGTAGCTGTCAAAAAAGCTGTTCGCCTTGCGCTTCTGCTGAAGATTCAAATCCTCATAGCGCCTGATCGCCAGTCCGCGTTTCTCCAATTCGCCGAAGAGTTCGCCTATGCGCTGCTCCACAAGCGGCATTTCCTTTGAAACATATTCCCGTATCCGCGTCAGCTGCTCGTACGCGCTCAAGCCGTCGGGGCTGCCCGTGCTGAGCCGCGCCTTTTCCATCTCTTTTAAGCCGGCCACCCGAATCATATAAAACTCGTCTAGGTTGGTGCCGTAGATTGCGATGTATTTAAGCTGTTCGAGCACCGGATTCGCAGGGTTATACGCTTCCTGTAATACGCGGGTATTGAAGCGAAGCCAAGAAAGCTCGCGGTTTATAAAATGCGAAGGTTGGATATGCTGCGCCATTGATTTTTCTCTCGTAAAGATTCTGTTGGCCGGTATTTTAGCTTACCGCTAATAAATTACGCGCGAATTTGTTTTAAACGCCGTTTGATACTATTCCAGAAAGAGTTAAGTTTTAATAATATTTTTCAAGACGGATTGTGATTGGAAGAGATAAAAAACGTTGATCTGCCGCTCGCGTTAGCTGGACTTGGAATGTTTCTGTTCGGAATGACGCTGATCGAGAGCGCGATCAAAGCGGCGGCCGGCGTTCATTTTAAGACAATGCTCAAGAAGGCGACCGGCACTATTCCCAAAGCGCTCCTTTCCGGCGTCGTCACGACCGCCGTTCTGCAAAGCTCTACGCTGGTGAGCCTGATGATCGTCGCGTTTGTGGGCGCGGGACTGATGAACCTTTTAAGCGGCATCGCCGTGCTGATAGGGGCGAACTTCGGATCGGTCGCGACAAGCTGGATCGTCACGATGCTGGGCTTTAAAGCAAGCATATCCACTGTGGCGCAGCCGATTATCGGCGTTGCGGGGATAGGGCTGCTTTTAAGCGGCTCAAACCGCAAACTGCGCTCGTTCTTTACACTGGCGATGGGTTTTGGGCTGCTCTTTTTTGGTCTGGAACTGCTCAAGGGGAGTATGGAATCGCTCTCCAACACGGTCGATCTAAGCGGTTACCACGGCTATGGCGTTTTTGCCTATGTGACGATTGGCTTTCTTCTGACAGCGGTACTCAACTCCAGCGCGGCGAGCATCGCGATCTTTCTGGCGGCAGCCGGCGCGGGCGTGATCGGCCTTGACATCGCGTGCGCTATGGTGATCGGCGCGAATATGGGCACTACGATTACGCTGGTTATCCTTTCCTTCTTTGGCGCGCCGGATACCAAACGGATTGCGGTCGCGCACGTGGCTTTCAATTTCGGCACAGCGGCGATTATCCTGATTCTTTTCCGTCCGCTGATACGGCTGATCGGCGGTATTCTGGCGCTGGAAGGGGATCCGGTTCTTGCCATAACCATCTTCCACACAATCTTCAATCTGACGGGACTTGCCGTTTTTGGCTCGATCGTTCCGCTTATGACGCGGTTTCTGGCAAAGCGGTTTGTGAAAAACGAGGCGAAGATCACCCGCTATATCGATCTTGTAAACCCGCAGATGGCGGATGTAAGCGTAGAGGCGTTGAAGAATGAAACGGGGCATCTGGTGGAGGAGTCGATGAACTTCTCTCTGAGAATGCTCAACGTGCCGCCAAAAGAGATATTTCTGCGCAAGCGCAAGACCGCCGCGATCATCTACTCGCATCCCGGTATTATTGATATTGACGTGGAGAGCCAGTACGGCAGGCTTAAAACAATTGAGGCGGCGATTTTGGAGTATTCCACCAAAATTGGCGAGAGAAGCCCCGAAGATGAGATGATTCTAAATCGCGCATTGGCGGCGGCGCGGGAGGCGACTTACGCTGCGAAACTTTTTAAGGACATAAAGCGCAATCTGGACGAATTCGCCGTCAGCGGTGACGATTATATGCTCGATCACTACAATCAGGTGCGCCTCCGCGCCGCGAGGCTGTGCAGCTATCTCTATCTCTCAATGAAGCCGGAGACGCGCACGGAAAAATCGCTTTCAAAGAAACTGCGGGAAATCCTTGACGAAATTCAGGAAGAGGATAAGAACACGCTCAACACGCTGACAAAAGCGATCAAAAGCGGCGACATAGCGCAATCAATCTCGCCTGCTTTTATATCAATGAACCGCGCCGTAGTCAACGCCTCGCGATCACTTGTGGAGTGCGCGCAACTTCTCTTTTTACGGGAGGAAGGAGAGTCTGAAGGCAGCCTGCCCAGCCAAACGCCCAATTGACGACAGGCGCATTTTGCCGCGCCGCGCGCAAAGTTTGCGGAAAGACCGGACGTAAGTATTGAAATAACGTTCTCTGGCGCGTCAATCGGCGGCGTTTTGCCCGTCCGATTTGAGCGAAGCCCGTATGATATAGATATGCAAAACGGCGACGAACAAACGAATATTGATTGTCGCCGTTCGCGACAAGGAATGGATACGTTCTGCGAAACCGACATTAGGCTATAGTTTCGGTCATGGAATTTCTAAGTTTTATCGGCTGGATGGCGGCGGCGCTTTTCTTTTTCTTTATCATACGCGGATACCATTTGCAAAAGCTAAAAGATACAAACAAACCTGCCGACTAATCGGGAGCAAATCACAGCCCGATATAGTTGCCCGTTAAAACGTCATCGCTTGCCGTCTGTTTTCGGTCCGGCCGTATTATAGACAGCGTTTGCTTCGCTGTTGATGGGCAGTTTTCACGCCTCACTTTTAACTCCGACTGTATCGCGTGGATCGACAGCGCGTCCGATTACCGTTATGTGGCGCCACCGGTTATATAAAGATATCCCGTTAAATAGTCCGCCGCCGTTTACGCGCGTTTGTACCCGCAAATGCTATACGCTTACACGCGTATCACTCCGCCTATAAACTTGTTGATTAAAATTCTGCATAGGAGGAAGGTAAAATGGAACTAATGACACCTATACTGCTTGGCTCAGGCGCGGTTTGTTTCTTACCTTCATAGTTGCTGTCTTTCTATTGGTGTTTGCGTTTATCTTTAAGACAATCGCTTAAATTATATGCAAACCGTTTTACAAAGCAGGCGGTCTCACCCTCAAGCATAACCGACCCAAAATTTAAAAAGCCTGCTTTATGCTCTCTACCCACTGCTCGACTCTGCTCGAGGTTAAATCGCTTTGGTTGTCCTCGTCAATGATAAGTCCTACAAATTTCCCATCAA
>JAITRJ010000026.1 GCA_031288475.1 Helicobacteraceae bacterium
GGGAGGGCAGGAGACAGGACTCTGGCGCTTTGCTTTGTGCGGAAACGGCGCGGATTACGCTCTACCATAAAAGTTCAACCGCCGCCTCCGGCGTATTGACGCGAAAGGTCAGCGTTTCATTCGCAACGACGGAAGAGCGTCCGCGATCCGCGTTTTCATTTGCAATCTCCTTGGTTTTACGCGAAACCGGCTCTCCTTTGACGCGCTTCCTCTATGCCATAGATATCTTAAACAGAAAAAGTAAACCATAGGCGAATTCCAGTTTTGCGCGTCCAAGCCTTTATAATTACAAACGGCAGGCGCTTTGCCGCGTCTCTGGATCTTGCGGCAGAGACGCCCGCAACGATCCCGCCGCTGGAAAGCGTGAATCCTCGTCCTAGACTCGAATAAACAAAATGTCATAATTACCACGATTTAGGGGGCTTATGACAAGCGTTATTTTGTGCGGCGGATCGGGTACAAGGCTTTGGCCTGTCAGCAGAGGACTTATGCCAAAGCAATTCGCGCCGCTTTTTGGTGACGAGTCGCTTTTTCAAAGAACGGTTAAGCGCAATGGCGCGATAAGTGATTCTACGCTGATCGTTTCAAACGCCGAGCAGTACTTTCTGGCTTTGGATCAATTGGAAGCCGTTGATCGAAAGGACGATCTGTTCCTGTTAGAACCTGTGGGGAAAAACACCGCGCCCGCGATCGCTCTCGCCGCACTCTCGATCTTGCCCGAAGAGATAATGCTGGTTGTCCCAAGCGATCACCTGATCAAAGATCAAGCGGAGTATGAACGAGCCGTCGCAGAAGCGGCGAAGTTTGCGCAAAGTGGTTTTCTGGTTACTTTCGGGATCAAACCTAAAAGCGCCGAGACCGCATACGGATACATTGAGGCGGCGGGGTCGGAGGTGGTTTCGTTTAAGGAAAAACCGGATAAAAACCAAGCGGAAGAGTTTATAAAACGTGATAATTTCTACTGGAACAGCGGAATGTTCTGCTTCACCGCAGGGGCTTATCTGAACGCGCTTAAAGCACATAGCGGCGAGATATTAACTGCGTGCGAAGCGGCGATCAAAAATGCTAAAAAAGAGGGACAGCTTATACGCGTGGCGCATAACGATATGGCGAAAATTCCGGAAAACAGCATTGACTACGCTGTAATGGAAAAGACAAGCGGCGCAAAGATCGTTTTCTGCAATCCGGATTGGTCTGATATGGGCAGCTTTGAGAGCCTCTACAACGAACTTGAAAAAGACGGAAACGGCAACACGCTTTCCAGCGCTATTACGATCAACTCGAAAAATAACCTGATCCTCACGCAAAAGAGGCAGATCGCTGCAATTGACGTGGAAAATCTTATGATTGCCGATACCGCCGATGCGCTTTTAATAGCCAAATACGGGAGTGGTCAAAAGGTCAAAAAGATCGTAAAGGCGCTGAAGATGAAAAACAGCGATCTGCCGAATCTGCACGCTACGGTTCACCGCCCGTGGGGAACATATACCGTTCTGGAAAGCTCGGATCGTTATAAGATTAAGAAAATCATTGTAAAGCCCGGCAGGAGGCTAAGCCTCCAAAAACATCTGCACAGAAGCGAACACTGGATCGTGGTCAGCGGCACGGCGCTGATCGCTGTTGAAGATAAAATGCTGCTGCTGCGCCCAAACGAATCAACCTATATTCACTCCGGTCATAAGCACCGGCTGGAGAATCAAGGACGCGTCAATCTGGTCGTCATTGAGGTTCAAGTGGGCGAATACCTGGGCGAAGACGACATTGTCCGTTTTGAAGACGATTTCAACCGCTAACCGCCGATATGCCCCGTCATTCGCGGCAGATTTATAAACCGCGCTAAAACCAGAAAAAACGCCGCAATCAGAAGAAAACAGCCAAAAAGCGAAAAGACACGCGAAAGTGGCATAAACAGCAGGAACGGATGAACAAAGAGAGGCGAGCAGAACTGTCCCAGAAAGAAGCTCCCCGTCAGTATGCCGGAGAGCTTCGCGCGTTTGGGCGCAGCAGCCAAATCTAAGAACCACGCGTTCGCGTTCGCCATCGCAAGCCCGCTGCCTATCCCAACGCACACAAACGGCGCGTATAGCTGCCACACCTCGCTGGCAAGCCCCACAACGCCTAAACCCACCCCCTGAAGCGCACACACAATGATATAGACGCCTTTAATCGACAGCCGTTCGCGGACTTTGGCGTAGCTCAGCGCCGCCGCCGCACCGAAAAGGGGACCAATACCCATCACAACGCCTACCTCCCTGCCGCTGCCGCCCATGCGTTCCATCACCAGAAACGGCAGTTGCGTCGGAACTATGAAAAAGATCAGCATTGTGAAAAACGCGACGCAAAAAACGGGAAAGACATCCCAATAGCCGCCCTTGCCGAATATGCCAGCCTCTTTTCTGGTATGCGTCTTAGCCGATTCCGGCTCGCAAAGACTCCGGTAAACCAGCGGTATAAGCAGCAAAGACACAAAATAGACGCTAAACGGGGCGCGCCAGCTTATGTCGCTGAGTATCCCGCCGCCGGTGAGAAAAAAAACGCCGCCAAGCGTTATAAACGCCCCTTGTACGCTTAAAAACCGCTCGCGCTCCCTGCCCGCGAAGTAGTCCCCTATCAGCGACGTACCCGCTGTCATCAGCACCGCCATAGACGCGCCCAGACCGATTCTGCCGGCAAGCAGCGTCCAGATCGATTCGACAAAGAGCCCGGTTACGCCCGCGGCGGCGTAAAAAACAAGCGCGATATAGATCAGCTTCCTTTTGCCAAAGCGGTGAATCAACACCCCCGCGACGGGAGCAACCAGCGCGACGGTAAGCGCTGGGATCGTCAGGATAAGCCGCGACATAATTTCACCGTCGCTGCCGTTTACAAAGTGCGAGGAGATGCCCGGCAGCGACGCGGCAATCACGGTGCCGGAAAGCATCGTGAGGCACGCGAGCAGCCAGAGCGTCAGCTTCTGAAGCGTGAAATCAGAACGTCTCATTAAATCTGAACGCCAGCCTGCCGCGCTATATCAAGCGCTCTTCTCATCAGTTCTTCATAGCGGAATATGTAAACATAGACGATAGAACCGATGGCAAAGGCAATATAGAGCGCGTATGCCAGCCTGTTCGATCCGCCTAATTTTGTCATAGCGGCGATCTGCTCCTCTTCGTTTTCGTCTTTAAGCTGTTTTTTCATCCGATCAAACCCTTGCAATATCGGGTACGCGGAAAAGCCGCCGAAAAGGACGGCGAATACGATCGAGACAACGGCAGGGGCAAAGAGGAAAGCCAGATAAAACGGTACCAAAAGAGCGCCGCCAAGCGCATATTTCCTGCGGTAGATGAGGAAAAACGGCCCCGCGAACAGCCCCCACCACGACCAGTACCAGCCGAATTTCAATGGTCCGTTCGCGGTAAGCCTGCGCCACGCCCGTATATAGAAGACAATCGATTCGTCGTCGTGGATAAAAGCTTTGAGCAGTCTCTCGCCGCTTGTTTTTTCAATATAGGATTTATCGCTCACCTTCGTTCCTTTTTGTTATTGTACAGCAAGTAACGCGAAGCCTCTTGTATCCCAAGCGCCAGATCGTTAAGCTTCTCATCTTCCGCGCCCCACTGCGCAGGCCGCCACCCGCGAACGTCGGTTTCGTTCTTTTCAAACGCCATTTTGCGCCCCGACTCGATCATGCGGCTCTTTGAGATCAAAAGCGGGGTATTATGAAGCCTCATCACGGCGACAAAACGCTCATCGCCGAAACGCTCGTCAAATATATCGCGTCCCAGCGCGTAGTTTGTGTAACCCTGCCCAATCAGTGAGGCGATCGTAGGGAAAAGATCGGTGTGCCCCGCCGCCGCGGTAATTACCCTGCCTCGCGGAAAGTACTTCGGCGAATAGATAACCAGCGGAACGTGGTACATAAACAGCTTTATGCTGTGTTCGGAAAAGCCGTGATTGGCGCCGTGATCGCCCGTGATAATGAATATCGTGTTTTCAAAGTAGCTCTCTTTCTTCGCAAGCCGCAGAAACTCCCCGATCGCGAAATCAAAAAAGCGCATTCCGGTAAATTCGCCTTCTTCTGCCATTCCAAAGCGATCCAGCGTCTCCTTTGACGGTTTAACTGAGTAGTCAAAACCTTCGCGCCCCCGCGGGATCGAGAACGGGCGGTGATTAGAGGCTGTCTGTATGAACGCGATAAAGGGCTGATCGAGTTTTTTCAGATAATCGTTGCCTTCAATAAACATATCCAGATCAGTTATGCCCCACGTATCCAGCCGCTCGCTTTTCCAGTAGCCGTCTTCCAGTACCACGAGATCGGAGACGTTGCCGGCAAATATACCGCGTATATTCGCCCAGCCCGCGTTGCCGCCCAGCATGTACACTTTCCTGTAGCCGTCAAGCTGATCGAGGATCACCCGCTGATCGATCGCGTCGATGTTGCGCGAAGCGGAATCAAACCGCTGCTCATCATCGGGAATACCGGTTAAAATGGTAAACATCGCCTTTGCCGTAGTACGCGCGTTGGAATAGAAGTTAGGAAAGTAGAGCGATTCGGCGGCGAGAGATTTTAAAAAGGGGGTCGTGTTTAGCTCGTCGGAAAAAAAAGATGTCTGACTGGTGCTGAGCGTCTCGCCCACGATCAGCACGATGTTAGGGCGATCACCCTTTTTGACCGGCGGCAAAGAGCGCGCGAAATCAAGTTCCTTTCCGCCATCGATCCGCAGATACCCGGCTACCAGCGCGAACGCGTCTTTTGCCGCCTCAAGATCGTACGCCTTCGCGCTTGTGCGGCGCGGACGAGTATCAAAGGTGTTTTGCAGCGGGTTAAGCGCCAGAGAGAACGCCTCCTGATTCTTCGTGAAAAGATATACCTCGCTCCAGCGAAGCGGCATCCAGACAAACCAGTACTGCCCGTAGATCAGAATCGCCACGAGCCAGAAACAGACAAAGCCGCTTATGAATTTCGCTTTTTTATTCGCCCTGTACCCCGCGTTCCAGCGATCAAATATCTTTTTGATCGCGAAGGTAACGGCGGCGGTAAACAGCAAAGCGGCGATCAGCATAGGCAGAACGGGGTAGGAAGCCCAAACCATACCGACCGCCTCGTCGACATCCTCAAGCAGTTCAAAGGCGTGGTAATTCAGACGAACGCTCAGATATTCATAATAACCGGCGTCGCCTATGTAGATCGTAACCAGAAGAAACGCGGCAAGCGCGTAAAACCAGAGCAGAAAGCGGCGGGTTTTGTGAAAACATCTGCCAAGATAAGGCAGAAACAAAAAGAGCATAAGCGGAACGCTGATAAGCGCCGCGATCCTGCCATCGAAGCGAACGCCGACGTAAAACGCTCTTACCGTCTCCACGGCAGGCACGCTGGAGAGATCGATCCAGAAAAAAAAAGCGATCCGGAAGAGAAGCATAACCGCCCAAAACAGCAGAATAAACAGTAAAACGATCGATAGGTTTTGGGTGATCAGTCTCTTAATTTTCATCGCCGCGTTTTCAGCCTCCAGCCAGCGCTTTACAGGTCGGATTGCCTGATCCGGCGTAGCCGAACTCCTGATTTACGAACATATCTTTCTGCGCGAAGGCGCTGGTCATCGTAATCAGCCTATCAAGCGCGCCCGTAACGGGGGCGATCGAACGGGCGTTATGGATCGGCTTGACGGCTATTTTCATCATAAATCCTTAAACGGCTACAATTGCGAAATATTATCAAAGGCGGGCAATGTCTATCGTAAAAAACACGGTCGTAAGTATAGAATATGAAGTTAAAGACGCGCTCTCGGGCGAATTAATCGACAGCAATAAAGGCGGCGGCGCGCTTGAGTTTTTGATGGGCGGCGGACATATCGTGCAGGGATTGGAAGAGGCTGTCTCGCTGATGAGCGAGGGTGAAAGCCGTCGGCTTGTGGTGCCAAGCGAAAAGGCGTACGGAACGTATGACGCGGACGCGCTGGAGCGGATCGAAAAAGAGCAGTTCAACGGCATAGACCTGCGCGAGGGCATGACGTTGTACGGGAGCTCCGAAAACGGTCAAAACGTACAGGTTACGGTGAAATCTATCGACGCGGATACGGTAACAATCGACTACAACCACCCGCTGGCGGGCAAAAATCTGGATTTCGACGTCAGGGTGGTGAAAACGCGCGAAGCCACCGCGCACGAGATCGCCACGGGCGTTTTAGAAAATTCGGAATGCTGCGGCGGTGAAGGCGGTTGCGGTTGCCATTGCCATTAAATACAATCGATAAAGCGCCTAGCTGTCTGACAACAGCCGCGTCCTTCGCAACAGTATGGGGCATAATTAGAAAGGCGGTCGCTTTTTTATTAAACAACACTGTGTCGCCGCCTTACGGTCGCTCGGGTTCCGCAATGGCTAGGTCATTCCGCTGCGCTCCATTCCCACGCCATTGCTCCGGCACATTTGTCCGCCCTTCAAATGCTGCGCATTTGCTTATTCGGGCGGCTACAAAACGTCGTAAACAGCCGGAACGTTATGTGGTGCTATAGGAACAAAAAACTTAAAAAGATTATTAAGGCAGTAATGCCTTATGGCCTTATTCTTTATATGGCAAAAAGCAGATGCCGTAAAGAAGAATTAAAGCGCTGTGGAATCTTGTATCCTGAAGACACATTCTATGTTATTAGAAGACCGGAGCCCGGGGCAGGATTGTTTTCAAATTTCCGTTGGGTTTTAGGGCATATACTATATGCTCTTGAAAAAAATTATATTCCCGTTGTCGATATGCAAAACTATAAAACTTATTATAATGAGTTTGAGCCTATTAACGGTTCAAAGAACGCATGGGAGTATTACTTTGAACAGCCAGAGCCCTATACGCTTGAGCAGGTATATAAAGGAAAAAATGTAGTCTTAGGCGAAATGGCGTATCTTTATGATCGAGTCCCGTCTTTTCTTGAAACAGAAGAACAAATAGCCCGTTTTAACGGAGTGATTTCGCAATATATGAGGTTTAACGAAACGACAAGGCAGGCTGTAAATGACGCAAAATCAAA
>JAITRJ010000028.1 GCA_031288475.1 Helicobacteraceae bacterium
CCCAAGATCATAGAGCGCCTCCGAATACCCCCCTTCGGCGGCTTTGCTCAGCCATTCCATCGCCTTGACCGCGTCCATATTAATTCCTGGCGCTCCCCGCCAATAGAATACGCCCAGAGCGTGTTGCGACCTAACATGCCCTTTCTTGGCGGCTTTAAGGAACCATTTTTCTGCTTGCTTATTCCATTGCGCGGTATGCTCGTCCTTATATTTTTCCGCAAGCTCGTACTGCGCGTTAATATCCCCGCCCTTTGCCCTCTTCAGAAGATCGTACCACTCCTGCGTTTCCGCATCGGGGTAGAGCCTGCCCGCAATGTAATTCGGAACCTCCTGCTGTGCGCAGCCCGCAAACAAAAATAACACAATTGCAAGCAATCTCTTCATACAACCCCCGCGAATTGATAATATCATTTCCCCAGAAAAATTCGAAATAAGCGACATTATTGTCGGCTTGAGTGCGAATGGTTAGACACGCGTATATACTCGCAAATGGACCGAGGCGATCCCCGAAACCACCGATTCGTTTGACCAAGCGTCCAGCTCGTGATGGATGTCGCCGGAGATGATCTGCTCCCAACCCGTCATTTGTGCCTGCAACAATGCCTGAAAGATCGCTCCTGGCCATGTCTGCGCCAAGAGCCGACCAACAGCGCGAATCACAAACCCGCCCTATGGTATGGCTCAATGCGCGTTGCGTCCGGTTCTTGTCCCAGCCGTGCGAAATGCCGAATCGACAGCTTGCGCGCCGCTTTTTCGGATGTGCAGTTGGTGAAGAGTTTCCAGATCGTTTCCATATTTTAGTTTTATTTTATCGCAAGCAGTATCTGAAGGCGGGAGCGGCGCAATCAATCGTTAGGTGAACGGTATTAAGTGGCGAAATAGCATCAGGCAGCGTTTTGTAATAAACTCGCCTTAAGCTAAGCCGACGTGCGCAGCGAAGTTTGCCGCATCCAATCGCCGCCGACGCTGTTAAATGTTAAAATAAACGCCTGAACTTTTTAACGCGGGACGTCAGCTCCAGCGAGATAAATTCCGAGCGATCAGTTACGTCCTCCAGCACAAGCTACTTGTAATAGTTTTGCCCGCTAACCCATATTCTGCCGTTTTGAGCAAGCAAAACAAAATGCTTTCCCCGCAGCTATTGATACAATCGGAGCGCCGCCCGCGTTTTTTTACCTCCGTAAATACGGCGAGATCGTTTCGGTCATCAAGACCTAACTGCCATCCGTCGTTTGGCCCGACAGCGTATATTTTGCTTTCGGTGCTCAGCGAAATCGCTTTGCCGCGTATTTCAGCCTTATGTCGTCGGTTGCGATAATCAGGGGGAGCTTTTTGCTCGCTGAACTGCCTTGAAGGGGCTCTCTTGTACAGACCGGGATTATCGTCGTACAGCTTAGCCAGACGCTCTCTTCCCTCTCGTTTGGATCGGAGGCGTCCAATTCATCCTCCCCTCCCCCCTTAAGTAGCGCTATGGAGGCGAAGACAAGAGCGTTAATGCCTGACGAGCGTTTTACGACTCAGAAAGATCATTGCTTACCGGTAGAGGCGTTGCCAAGGGCGGACAAAATACAACTCTCCAAGATCAAAGGCGGCTTAGGCGTTTCCCAGATTAGCCAGCGGGTTAAGGTCTTCGATCTATCCAGATAAAAGAGACTGACGAAAGCGAACAAAACAACAAAAAGGCTTGAATAAAGCCGTTTAACAATGTCAGCATTGATTAGGAAGCGTCGATTTCTTATACTTCCCCACCTAATAACTCCTTTTTCATTAAGAAATTCCGGTTCCGAATACTTTACGGCAGGTCTCACAGCGCATGGAATCCTTCTTTTTTGACGCATCTCCACATAGCTTCGCCCGCCGTTTCAGGCATAATCTGCAAAGCCCAAGAGCGATCACTCTGCTTTTCAGAGTCTTTCCGCAGCCACCCCATTGCGCCATTATATCAGCGGCGCGTTTGCCAAAGAGGCTTACGCAAAACGGGCGTCCCGCTAAATACGCCATAAGGTAAAATTCTATCCCAATTTAAATACCGACAACTTAAGAAGGACTATATCAATGATCACGGTAATCAAGCGCGACGGACGGCGCGAAGCCTTAGAGATAACAAAAATTCAAAAATTCACAGCCGACAGCGTGGCGAACTTAAACAACGTAGATCAATCAGAGCTTGAGTTAGACGCCAAACTGCAATTCAGAGACGGCATAAGCACTGCCGACATTCAGCAGACACTGATTCACACCGCCGCCGATAAAATTGATGTCGATCGCCCCGACTGGACGTTTGTCGCGGCAAGGCTGTTTATCTATGATCTCTACCACAGAGTCGGCAAAGCGACGGGGGGTGAAAAGGGCAAGGCGTATCAACCGCTCAAACGCTACTTTGAGGTAGCCGAACGCGAGGGGCGGATCATAAAGGGTTTGGCGGCGAAATACGATCTTGACGATCTTGGGTCGCATATTGATCCAAACCGCGATTTTCAATTCACCTATCTTGGAATCAAAACGCTCTACGATCGCTATCTGCTGAAAAACCGCAGCAACGAACCGGTCGAGCTGCCGCAGCAGATGTTTATGGCGGTCGCTATGTTTTTGGCGCAGAACGAGGAAGATCGGCAGGTATGGGCAAAGCGGTTTTACGATATTTTGAGCAAATTCGAAGTGATGACAGCAACGCCGACACTTTCTAACGCCCGTACGCCGCGCCATCAGCTCAGTTCGTGTTTCGTCGGCAGCACTCCCGATAATATCGAAGGTATTTTCGACGGCTACAAGGAGATGGCGCTGCTTAGCAAATACGGCGGCGGCGTGGGCTGGGACTGGTCGAAGGTGCGATCGGGCGGCAGCTTTATTGACGGGCATAAAAACGCCGCGGGAGGCGTGGTGCCTTTTTTGAAGATTACGAACGATTTGGCAGTGGCGGTTGATCAGCTTGGTACGCGCAAAGGCGCGATCGCGGTTTATATTGAACCGTGGCATAAGGATATTCTAGACTTTTTGGATTTGCGTAAAAATAGCGGCGAAGAACGCCGAAGAACGCATGATATTTTCCCCGCGCTGTGGATATGCGATCTATTTATGAACAGAATCGAAACGGACGGTGACTGGGCTTTATTTGATCCGTATAACGTGCCTAATCTGACTGATCTTTACGGCGCGAAGTTTGACGCGGCGTATATGAAATACGAGCAGGATCAGGATATTCCAAGAGTATACATAAAAGCGAAAGACCTCTGGAAAAAAATACTTCTCAGCTATTTTGAGACCGGTATGCCGTTCCTATGTTTTAAAGACACGGCGAATCACGTCAACCCCAACGATCACACCGGCACTATCCGAAGCTCCAATTTGTGTACGGAAATATTTCAAAACACCGAACCTAACAATTACGTAGCGCGCATATTTTTTGAGGACGGTACATACGAGGAACATCTTGAGGAGGAGACGATCATAACCGACGAGGGAGTGAGAAAAAGCGCGAACAAGATCAGCTCGCTTGATACGTTGCAGGCGCGAAAAGTTTACGCGGTAGAAAAGTCAGCGAAAAGCGGGTTGACAGCCGTGTGCAATCTGGCAAGCGTAAACATATCAAAAATCAACACCAAAGAGGATATTGAACGTGTCGTGCCGATCGCAGTGCGTATGCTGGACAACGTGATCGATCTTAACTTCTATCCGCTTCGCAAAGTAAAAGCTACCAATCTCAAGACCCGCGCGATCGGGCTTGGCGTGATGGGCGAATCGGAGTTTCTCGCGCAAAGCGGCATCCATTTCGGCAGCGGCGAACATTTAAGAGCAATCGACGAGATTATGGAAATGATAAGTTACAACGCGATTTCCGCTTCGGCGGACTTGGCAGCGGAAAAGGGGGTGTACGATAACTTTGAAGGCTCGAAATGGTCGCGCGGGATTATGCCGATCGATACGGCTAATAAAGAGGCGCAGAGACTTGTCGATCGCGGCGGGCTTTTCGGGCTGACTTACGACTGGGACGAATTGCGCGCGAAGGTTAAGAAGCGAAAGATGCGCAACGGGCATTTGCTGGCTATCGCGCCAACAAGCTCAATCTCGATTCTGATCGGTACGACGCAGGCAATTGAACCAATATATAAGCGCAAATGGTTTGAGGAGAACCTAAGCGGTATGATCGCCGCTGTAGCGCCAAAGCTATCGCCGGAGACATGGGGATATTACACGCCCGCATATGAACTGGATCAGACGCTTTTGATAAAAGCTGCCGCGATCCGTCAAAAGTGGATCGATCAAGGGCAGAGTCTTAATCTCTTTTTCCGCATAGGAGAAACTACAGGACGACGTTTAAGTGAAATATATCATCTGGCGTGGAAATTGGGGTTGAAATCGACATATTATCTGCGAAGCGAAAGTCCGCAATTTAAAGAAGAAGCGCCAAAGCCGATCGATAGAAGCGTCGAATGCGACGGCTGCCAATAGTGCTTAACGTGCTACGCGTATTTATTGCTTTGTTGCAAAGCGCTTCATGTTTAAGCGGCGATCTGTTGTTTCATTCATTGTTATGCAAACAGCGTGTTTCAGTTTCGTCCAATAATGATACTTATCGCACGGATATCGCGGCGCTATGGGAGAGCATATGCCTTATTCTATTCAGTCTGAAAGCAGCAAAGAGTCCAATAATCGTATCCACTGGATACGATTATCCATAATTGGTATAGATTTGTTTTGTCTTTTCCATCGCATTTAGTAAGAAATTATTTGCATAGATTTGATCTTGGTAATAACAGCATTGTGTTCGATCCGTTTGTAGAATATTCATCGTTAAGTGCCGAAGAGTTAAAAAGATATAATAACCTGCAATAATGAAAAACGACGCGAAAGATAGTGGAAATATTAGCAAGACGCGCTGGACAGTTTATGTCGCCGCGAATGTGATTCTGTTCGCGCTCAGTGCGATCGTTTCTGGCGTCGGGAGCGAAGCGCCATCGGCGCGAACGGAGATCGCCATAAACTATCTTCATAGAAATACTGGCTATTGCAGATACAACTAACAAAGAGGCTTATCTGGTGAGCTATAAAATCGTTTCGTTTGAGACACCAAAGCCCGTGAAAGCGGCGTCGGCGCTGATGGAGGCGTTAAATATAGATCGCGCCAAAGCGCAGCGTCTGATCGACAAGGGCAGGGTCAAGCTGAACGGCGAAGCGCTTACGATCAAAACGAAGGTCGAAGGCGTTTTAAGCGTACTTGTTTTCGATCCAAAGCCGAGTGGTTTGAAGCCCTTTTTTACCGCGCCCGATTTCGCCGTTTTTGAAAAGCCAGCCGGTGTTTTAACGCACCCAAACGGCTTTGATTGCGGCTCGACACTCCTCGACGACGCGAAAGCGATCTTCGGCGCGAAAGCGCAGCCGTGTCATCGTCTGGATCGCGAAACAAGCGGGATCGTCATCGTTTCACGTAATGAAAAAAGCGAAGCCGCAATCAAGGATCAATTCGCCTCCCGTCTGGCGAAAAAAACTTATTTCGCTTTTGTCGGAGGGTTTGTCGGCGCAAAAAGGCTGATCGACGCGCCGATTGTAGCGGGAAGCAAGGAGCGAAACGACAGGCTCGGTCTGCCGAAAGTTATGGGAGCGATCAGCGCGCAGGGCAAGGAAGCTAGAACACTGATCGTCCCGCTAAAGTATTTCGCTGATCTGGACGCGACGCTGATCGAGGCACTTCCGATCGGCGGCAGAACGCACCAGATTCGCCTTCATCTGAAGCATATCGGCAACCCGATCTTGGGCGACGCGCTTTACGGTGCGGACGTCGAAACCACCAGAGTGTGGCTGGACGGGACACTTAAGCGCGCGGATCGCATAGCCAAAACGGGTGCGGATCGTCTGATGCTGCACGCTGATTCAATCTGGTTTTTTTACCAATCGCGTTTTTTTATCAAAAGTTGTGTTCCCTTTGGCGAAAACGATCTGCGCCGCGCTGTCCAATCGGATTAAATGGCGCTGCCCGCCGCCCTTGATCGTCGTTCGCGATCCGTAACTTTTTTCTTCGCTTTCGCAAATTAAAGATCGGGCAGTGCAGATGCTATATACAAACCTATACCGCCGAAGAGACCAGGAAAACATCTTACCAGAAAACTGAACGTAATGCACAGCGAAAGGAAGAATCTGGTGTATG